>CAXTJJ010000362.1:0-6584 GCA_964244155.1 uncultured Spirosoma sp. | reverse complement strand
GCCGATGGTACTGCTGTCATAAGCGGGAGAGTAGGAAGATGCCACCTATTGAAATTAAAAAAGCCTGTCCACAAGACAGGCTTTTTGCGTTTTAATCCTTTGTTTGGCCAGATGCAAGTAAGACTTATTATGGATCAATCATAGTCAATACGCTTTCTGGACCGCCAACTAATCTATAATTAAGCTTAAGCTAACTCTAGTACATTCATTGCTGGCAAAGTAATCTTCTCCAGCAATTGCTCTTCCAGGAGTTCTGCCCAAGCGTTCATATAAGCGATAACATCTTTACGCACATTGTGCTTAAGGAATCTTTCTCCTAATGGAAAGCGAAGTAATACTTGTCTGTCGTCTAACCGTTCAAGGTGCTTAAGATCTTCAAGCATCAGTCCGGCATTTAGTAATTCATTAATCAGTAAGTCAATGGGCATTTGGCTGGTTTCACAATAGTCTTCTGCCTGTTCATTCCAGTCCCCATGTCGTTGCATCGCATACCGGTGAATCTGATCTTTATCCAATTTGGTTAATTCCTGAGCAAGGTTGCCACAATTGCAACCGCCCATGTGGCCCCACTGGTAGGGAGCCCCCTGTTGTAAATTAGACGCTGTTTTGCGAAGGGCATAGATTAATTCAGGAGTTGGGCGGGCCATAACTTTAACTTTTTAGTTCGTTTGTTCTCTTATCTATCCGCGAAACAGCCGGTATACCTTTTTTGTTTCTCCCCGAAGTTAAAACAAAAAGCCCGTCTTTCGACGGGCCTTTCTATTAACGTACTAATTCCATTAAATCTTTATCATTGACCTCTTTGCGAATATCTGCCATATCCAGGAAACGAGTATAAATGCCGTCGAGTGTGGGCTTGTCGTAGCGGAAGCCGAGTAATTCAAGCCGATGTTTTAAGGCGTGACGGCCGCTACGAGCTGTCAAAACAATAGATGACTTAGGAACGCCTACATCGTGCGGATTCATGATCTCGTAGTTCTCTGAGTGCTTCAGGAAGCCGTCCTGGTGAATACCTGATGAGTGCGCAAAAGCATTACGACCTACAATCGCTTTGTTCGCCTGTACGGGCATCCGCATCATTTGTGATACCAGGTTGCTGACCGGAAAGAGCCGTGTAGCATCAATATTAGTATGTAAACCGAGTTCTTTCTTTACTTTCAGAGCCATAACAACCTCTTCAAGCGATGTATTACCAGCGCGCTCGCCAATGCCATTCATGGTTACTTCTACCTGCCGTGCGCCATTCATAACGCCCGCCAGCGTGTTTGCAGTAGCGAGGCCAAGATCATTGTGGCAATGAATTGAAATGGTAGCCTGATGAACATTGGAAACGTGCTCGTAGATATAAGCTATTTTCCGTCCGTATTCGTCAGGTAAACAATAGCCGGTTGTATCCGGAATGTTTACCACAGTAGCTCCTGCTTTGATGACAGCTTCGGTTAACTGCGCCAGGAAAGCAAGGTCAGCACGGCCAGCGTCTTCTGCGTAGAACTCAACGTCTTCTACATAGGTCTTCGCATGTTTGACTGCGGCAATTGCCTGTTCCAGAATTTTTTCCCGTGTACTGGAGAATTTGTTCCGAATATGAATATCAGATGAGCCAATACCGGTGTGAATCCGACCGCGTTTGGCCCATTTAAGGGCTTCACCTGCTGCATCTATATCACCTTTCACGGCACGACTAAGTGCACAAATGGTTGGTTCAAGTACGGCTTTTGATATTTCAACGACTGAGCGGAAGTCTCCGGGGCTTGAAATTGGGAAACCAGCTTCAATTACATCAACGCCCATCCGCTCTAGTTCTTTCGCTACTACAATTTTCTCTTCAGTAGTTAACTGGCAGCCCGGCACTTGTTCTCCGTCGCGCAGAGTAGTATCAAAAATGTAAACTCGCTGGCTCATAACTCGGTATTGATTGAAATAGTAATGACTCGTTGATTATGAAAAAAGCCCTCTCTCCTGACAGAGAAAGGGCTTTTACCTATAGCGTATCCCTCTCCGTCTTAAAAAACGTAAAATTTTTGCAGTCGGTTGGGTAAGGAATTACTCATTGGAATATCTGCGAAATTTCGCTGTCCGCGTAAATACGCTACAAAAATAAGTGTTTCTACTAATTTTACAAACGGGAAATAAAATTCAATTTATAAAATCAACTAGTTTTAAACAGCTAAACGCTCCAAAACTTGATCCCCCATTGCATTCGTTCCTAAAATCTTATCGGCAGGCGTAGTGGCATCGGCAATATCACGTGTACGGAAACCAGCTTTCAGTACAGAATCAACGGCACTGACAACAGCATCGGCCTCGTCTTTCATTCCGAAGGAGATATCCAACATTAAAGCTACCGAAAGAATTGATGCCAGTGGGTTAGCAACTCCTTTGCCCGTAATATCGTGTGCTGAGCCGTGAATAGGCTCGTAAAGCCCTGTAGTATCACCAACAGAAGCTGATGCCAGCATACCCATCGAACCGGCAATCTGGCTAGCTTCGTCGGTCAGAATATCGCCAAACAAATTGCCCGTAACAACCACGTCGAAACGTTTTGGGTCTTTGATGAGCAACATGGCGGCTGCATCGACAAATTGGTGCTCTACTTCTACTTCCGGATAACGGGGGGCAATTTCCTGAACGACTTCACGCCATAAACGAGACGATTCCAGTACGTTTGCTTTATCGACGGAGCACAGTTTTTTGCGCCGGGTCATGGCGGCATCGAACGCTTTGATCACAATCCGCTCCACTTCATAACGGCTATAGATCATGGTGTCATAGGCTGTATTACCATCGTCTTTGCGTCCTCTCTCGCCGAAATAAACATCGCCGGTTAGCTCGCGGAAAAACAGAATATCGGCCCCTTTCAAAATTTCAGGTTTGATGCTTGATGCGCTTAGTAGTTCGTCAAAGAGTTTGATGGGGCGTAGATTCGCGTACAGACCCAACGCTTTACGAATGCCTAACAAACCTTGTTCCGGCCGAACTTTAGCCGAGGGGTCATTATCGTATTTGGGGTGGCCAACAGCGCCGAATAAAATGGCATCCGACGCTTTAGATTTGGTTACGGTTTCGTCGGGGATGGGGTTGCCGGTTGCTTCGATAGCTTCGTGACCAATCAGCGCGGTGTCGTAGGTGAATTCGTGGTTGTATTTTTTGGCGATGGCTTCCAGTACCTGTTTGCCAACTGCTGTTACTTCCTGACCGATGCCATCACCGGCAATGACTACAATGTGTTTTTTCATTTTAAGAGACAAAAGAGCAAAGGAATGGCTGACGTTCTATGGGCCGCTGGTCTCCCTTTACGATGGGCAAGCTAAACAAAAGAATAAAAATTGAAACTAGCTGAGTTAGGTAGGGCGCTTAAGGTTTTACGGCTTCGGCAATGACATTCTTGCCAATGACCTGACCTCCGGTTAGCTTATCGAACAGCCGACTTACTGGAAAAATGATTCGGTCATAAAAGATCACGGAATCTTTCGTAATTCGACCATCCTTCCCTAACCATTTATAAAGCAATGAGATGAAATAGCCCGCAAAGTCATAATACCGGCAATCCGTAATGCGTAGTCCGGCATCTTCCAGAATCTGGCGAACCAGCTTTTTGTCGTAGCGCCGGTAATGGCCTACATGTTCATCCATATTGCTGAAAATCTCTTGACGCGCAGGAACGAAAACTTTGATCCTTCCACCTGGCTTGAGCTTTGTAAAGAGTTCTTTTACGATTTCACCGTGGTGTTCAATATGTTCCAGGACATTGATTGTATAAATCAAATCGTATTTCTTAGCCAGGGTGCTGATATCCGTGTAGACAGGCTGTTTGATCAGGGGTAATAGCTCTGGGTCAATCTCGGCGGCATCGACACTACCGATTGGGAAACGGTTGGCGTATTCGCCATTACCGGCACCGAAATCCAATACAGCCTCGCCAGGGCGGATATTGCTTGACACCCACTTGAAGAGGCCACTATTGTAATTGATGGCGTGGCTCATCATGGCCAGATTGTCGGCCCCGTTATATTCTACCTTTTCTGCCGTTTGTTTGGCCTGACTCATAAATTTCGAAGATAAATTAAACGTGATAACGTCCTATGCGCTCTTTATGAAGCACGAAGTTATTAAACGAATCAGCATTTTTAGTCTAGGGTATTCAGCATTTTTTGGGTTGCCTTAATCGCCGACACGGTTTGGTCGGAATCAAGCCCCCGTGTTTTGAACTCCCCGTTCTTATGTTTCCAGGTAATAATGGTCTCGCAAAGAGCATCCGTGCGGCCTCCCGTCGGAATTCGTACGGCGTAATCGGTCAGTAAGGGGAGTGTCAATTTCTTTTTACTGTAGATCTTTTTCAAGGCGTTCATAAACGCATCGTACTGACCATCGCCCTGGGCGCTTTCTTCAAATTGCTCCTCATCAATCCGAACCCGAAGTGTTGCCGACGGTTTGAGGTCTTTCGAGTGCGTTAGCACATAGTTCAATACTTCTACACGCGACGCAATAGAATTAGTATTCAACACATCGGAAATAACATAAGGTAAATCCTCCCGCGTGACAACCTCTTTCTGATCGCCCAGTTCGATAACCCGTTGCGTTACCTTTTTAAGATCCTCTTCCGATAACTGGATACCCAACTCCCGAAGGTTATTCTCAATGTTCGCTTTTCCCGACATTTTGCCGAGTGCATAGCTGCGTTTGCGTCCGAAACGTTCGGGCAGCAGAGCGTTGAAGTAGAGATTGTTTTTCTTGTCGCCATCGGCGTGAATACCGGCCGTTTGGGTAAATACATTATCGCCAACAACGGGCTTGTTGTCGGGAATACGAAGCCCCGAAAACGTCTCGACGATCTTGCTAACCGTATACAGGGATTTCTCGACAACACCGGTTCGTACATCCGGCATGAAATCGCGCAGAACGGCAATGGCACTCGCTAAAGGCGCATTGCCTGCCCGTTCGCCCAGACCGTTAACGGTTAGGTGTATACCATGTGCTCCTGCCCGAATGGCCTCCATCACATTGGCAATGCTGAGGTCATAATCGTTGTGGGCATGGAAATCGAAATGCAGGCCAGGGTAGCGACTTACCAGTTGCTGTACAAATGTATAGGACTCGGCAGGTGTCAATATACCCAGCGTATCGGGTAAGAGTATACGGCGGATAGGCTGTGTTTGAAGGAAATCCAGAAACTGGAAGACATAGTCGGGCGAGTTGCGCATGCCGTTGCTCCAGTCTTCCAGGTACACGTTGGCATGAACACCGAGCTTAGCGCCTTCGCAGATAACTTGTTTGATCTCGGCAAAGTGTTCATCCGGGGTTTTCTTGAGCTGGTGCGTCAGGTGATTGAGCGAGCCTTTAGTGAGTAAATTCATCACTTTGGCACCCGCGGCCTGCATCCAGTCGAGGGAGGATTTCCCATCGACGAATGTCAGAACTTCGACTTTATCCAGCAAGCCAACACTGGCCGCCCAACGGGTAATCTGCTGAACGGCTTCCAGTTCACCGGCCGAAACCCGAGCCGACGCAATTTCAACCCGATCTACTTTAACTTCGGTGAGGAGTAGCTGGGCAAGCGCCAGCTTTTCAGATGCAGAAAACGACACTCCGCTGGTTTGTTCACCATCGCGGAGTGTCGTGTCCATTATTTCAATGTAGCGACGTTTCATAGACAATGATAGAATGATGGAATGATAGAATGACCGGGCCGCCGGTGCGGTGAATAGCGGATGTTCGATTTATTCACCGCACCGGCGGCCCGGTCATTCACTCATTCTATCATTCACCAATTAGTTAAAAGGGTCGCGTTTCGGCGAAGGCTCCGATTTCTTCTTTCATCGACAGCAGATAGTCGATGTCGTCGTAGCCGTTGGTGAGGTTATGCTTCTTGTATTCGTTGATCGCGAAGCTTTCGCTCTCGCCGGTAGCCAGCAGCGTGATTGTCTGCGCAGGCAGGTTAATTTCGAGTTCGGTCTTCGGGTCGGCTTCGATGGCCGCGAAGATTTTCTCCAGGAACTCGGGGCTTACCCGAACCGGCAGGATGCCGACGTTGATGGAGTTGGCCTGGAAAATATCGGCAAAGAAGCTCGATACAACGCAACGGAAGCCATAGTCATAAATGGCCCAGGCTGCGTGCTCACGGCTCGATCCGCTACCGAAGTTTTTGCCACCTACCAGAATTTTTCCCGAGTAGGTCGGGTCGTTCAGGACGAAATCGGCTTTGGGCGTATTGTCGTTGTTGTACCGCCAGTCGCGGAAAAGGTTGTCGCCAAATCCTTTGCGCTCGGTGGCTTTCAGGAAACGGGCCGGGATAATTTGATCAGTGTCGACGTTCTCATTGGGCATTGGAACGGCACTGCTACGGAGTATGGTAAATTTATCGTAAGCCATTTTTTATGAATGGATAATGTGTAATGGAAGCTGTTTAAACTTTTGTTTAGAGCGCGAATTTGTCATTCCGACGAAGGAGGAATCTTCGAGTGAGGAAGGTTTTTTAGATTCACCCGAAGATTCCTCCTTCGTCGGAATGACAAATTCGCGTCATTGTTCTACTTAGTTTTTATAAGTTTAAACAGGTTTATGAACAATTGACAAGCATTTAGTAA
>CAXTJJ010000361.1:0-6624 GCA_964244155.1 uncultured Spirosoma sp. | reverse complement strand
ACTGATGCCCGCTTCAATCTTCTGGTTGGCTAGCTGATAATTGAGGTTTGACTTGATCTGCCGTTGCAAAAGCGATTGTTTCAGAACGACTTTATTGTCAGAGCTGTCTTCGGTTGAGAGAATCCGCGGAATGTACTGGGCCACCAGCGCCGTGGTCTGGATGTTCACCCGGTCGTTGAGGGCGTGAAACCAGCGCACCATGCCGTTGGCCGTTTGCTGGGCGTACTGGGTATTGACGGCGTTGACATTGGCCAGACTCCCCAGCAGGTTGGTCTGAAACAAATCCTGGCTATAGTAGCCCATAGCCGTCAGGGTGTTCTTATCGTTGATGCGCCAGAAAAGCTTGGCCGTCCCATCCCCAAACTTGGCCCGGATGTTATCGAAACGGGGCGAAACGGCCCGCAGCAGAAAATCGTTGAACGCTCCTCTACCCGACACCAGTAGAGCCAGTTTACCTTTCACAATGGGCGTTTCGACCGTAAGCCGGTTGGCGACCAGACTAGCTCCGCCACTCATCTGAAACTTGTTGAGATCCGGGTTGCGCAGGCTGATGTCCAGGACTGAAGCCGCCCGTCCGCCATAACGGGCCGGTACGTTTCCCTTGTAGAGATCCAGTCCACTCACGGCATCGGGCGGGAACACCGAAAACAGGCCGAACATATGGGTAGGGTTGAAGATAGGCGTATCGTCAAGCAAAATCAGATTCTGGTCCGTAGTGCCGCCCCGGATGTTGACCCCATTGGCGGCTTCCCCTACGCTGGTCACACCGGGCAGCATTTGCAAACTGCGCAGAATGTCGGTCTCACCCAGGGCGGCCGGCATCTTTTTGAGGGTCGCAATATTGATCTGACTTACGCCCAACAGGGGCTGGCGAACGTTGCGATCGTAGCCTTTACTGGTCACGACCACCTCTTCCAACTGGCTGGAGACAGAAGGTAGCTTCACCATCAGGGTTGTGTTTTCCCGCAGATAAAGCGTGGTTCGGTAGGGTACGTAGCCCACGCTTCGAATGACAACCGCATGTTTTCCTGAAGGCAAGCTAACCGCGAACTGCCCCTGTTCATTGGTATAGGTGCCTTTTCCGATTTTTTCATAATCGATTAGTATGGTGGCACCAGGCAATCCCCGACCCGTAGCTGAATCGAGAACAGTGCCCCTAATCGACAGGAGCCTGTTGAGGCCGGTCGACTCTCCAGAAAGTTTATTAACCGTTAGCCCGTCGACAGGCCGGACTGGTGCGGGGGGCTGTTGACTTTTGACCGACGCTCCTGCGGTTACCGTCGTTTTTGGCGGAGGAGACGTCAAGAGAACGGCTGTTGACCCATTGGGTATGACAACGGTGTCTGGGGCTACAGGCTGATGAGATCGAGCCACAATCCGCTTTTGCCGATAGCCTTGCCTGTCTAACCAGTCTGCCCAGGGGGCTAGCCAGGCATCCGTTCCAATATAAGGCGGTGAACTACCAGCGGGTTGGCTGTTTGGGGCATAACTTTGTAACTCCACCGACCGGCCAGCCCGTAGCCACTGCTGGTATAATTGAGCGTTCTGGATAGCCACCTGGCGGGCCTTGTCACTTGTCGCCCCTGACAGGACGGCAATGAACAGGACTGGCGCATCGACCGGAACTAAGTCAGCGGCTAGGGGACCTACCTCAGCCTGAAGAAGACTCATAAAGTCAGGGCGGATTGTTTTAGTAGCGTTGTAAACTAGCTGTAGTGCCAGCGTTCCACCCGTTGATACACCCAGTACACCAATCTGATTCGGTTTGATACCAAGTTGGACTGCGTGCTGGCGCAGGTAGCCAAGGGCTTGTTTGCCGTCAGCAAGGGCTATGGCTCGTATATTCAGCGAATCTGACGAGCCCAAGGCGGGCTCTTGCCCCACTGCGGGCAATATGGAGCCTGGAGTTAATCGGTACGGCAACACAAAAACCGTTATCCCCCGTGCGGTTAGGCAGCCAGCCAGGTCCCTACTTTCTTGGTCCACAGTCCGGGTGGTCAATCCAATCTTGGGAAAAATAAGCACCGCAGTGCTCGTAGATAGTGCTGAGTCTGGCCAAAAAGCCACTAGCGTCGGTGCAGCCGCCAATCGCAAATCCTTAGTTTCCACTAGGCTCCCCGCTAATACACCTTCAGCACCGATAGGATTACCGGAATCGGGTGCTTTGCCGCTGGGCAGTTGAATCACGAATTGGGCCCGGACGATGTGGCCGATAAGTAGATTTAACCCTAGAATGAATACGATATATTTCAACACGGATTTTAACTGGGTCTAGTAATCTATAGTCTTTTGATCGTAACTCTTGCCGGGAATGACGACCTTTTCCAACTGGCTGAACGACAAAGGCACTTCATAGTCAGAGTTGTGTACTCCCGCAGTTATAGTATGGTTCGGAAAGACAGGTAATCTATGCTTCGAACCACGGCAACAAACTGAGCTGATTGGGTATTAATTCAGCAATAGGCAAAAGCAATGGTATACGTGCCTGAAAACAACTTTTTACGATTCAGCACTTCTGCCCCCGCACGACGGGTTGTCCATTTACGTAATGGATGTATAAAAAAGTAATTTACCTGACAAATGGCGCTCTACTACAACCTATCAAGTCAACGATTTCAATTCAGATGAGTGTCAGGAGCAACCTCCCCTTAGTGTTGTTCCACCCTCTACCGGACTTGATCAGATCTACTCCAGGAAATTATTTAAACTCAAGCCCCCGACCTTACAACCAAAAATCAGTCTCGCCAGCCTTCGGGTTTAAACGGCGTTCGAGTCTCACTTGAGACACAAACGGCCAAGGGGGGACGGTCGTTACTAGTTGCGGGTTCATTGAGCGGGTCATGGCCGTTGAGGGCTTGAAATAATCCAGGAGCAATGCTAGTCGCATCGCTTCGGGTTAACCAGTATCGAAGAGAAGAAACGCTGGAGACGGTAAAGAAACCGACCACAGGTTCATCTTGCCTGACCACATTCTGCACGTTACCCACTAACAGAGCAGGCTGACCGCCGGCCACACCGCCGGTATTCTGGGTTTCATCGTGCAGTCGTTTCAGGTAATCATACGCTTTTTTGGACAAGGAACTTTGTCTAATTTCAACCAGGCAATGCTCTTTTGAGTACAGCGGTATCCGGCCGATGAGTAAGCCTTTGACCGGATTGCCATTGCTGTATTGGTCACTGAATAACACCAGGTCATGACTGTAAAAAATTTCCCAACAGGCTGTTCGACAATTATAATCATAAGCAGAAAAAGAAGAATTGAGGTTATAATTAACGCAATCCTCAATTAAGTTACCTTGCGAATCCCTGATTTGGTAAAGTTCTCCTCGATCGCAACTACGGCACCATTCCTGGCGCTCCCAATCAATCCAGTCCCAGCGATAAAAATTAGTTTGATTAACCGGGTCGGCAAAGTCCACATAGAAATCATGAGCGGCCGTATAGAATTTATTTAATCGCTCCGTTCCGCTTAAACTGGTGGGATTAAACTGAGCGCGTACAAGCCCCAGGGGCACTACGGGCTGAAGTGGCTCGGGGGTTGATGCGTACTGAGAGCCATCTGACAAAGTGAACTTGAGCTGATACGTATGGCCGACCTGTCCCTTAAAGTCGGCGGGTAGCTGATAGCGGCCATCGGTGGTTTCCAGAGCGGTCACCACGGTCAGGGAATCAACGATGATCTGTACGTTAGCCTTGGTAACAGGTAGATAACCGAATCGACCGGTGAGGGGGTCTGCCTGAGAGCGATTAAGCCGGATAACTTGAGTCTCTGCTTTATCGGTAATGGTGCCATCAACAATCAGCACATTGAGTGAACTGTTAATCGTTGGTTCAATAGGGTTAACACAAGTAACAAGGCCTAAGCAAGTGCTTACACAAAGCAATAGAATGATGGTAATTGACCGCATATTTTAAGCCACAAAGGCGAATGAGTTAGAGAGTCTTACTTGTCTACTACCTGCGGACAAATGAGAACACGTCAATCAGAGATTAATCTATAGTCGGGATGTCTTCGCACGTTATGGTCCTCGCTCTCCTATCGCCACTGCTGTATAGAAGCTGGAGCAGCCTGCCAATGCGCCAGGCTTACGGTTAGAAAAAAGGAGAGTTGTTCATATTCGATCAACAGTAAGCGGTAACGATCGGCGGGGATGTTCATTAAGAATCCCTGGCCATACCCCTCAAAAGTAGAAAAGCTTTTTCATACGATTACGGTATAAATCAGCTATTTATTAGTATATTCCTATTGTCATCTGTATATTGATACTATGAAACGTTATATTCAGCATGAGCCCTTTAATATTTATCTTTTCACCGTTGACCACTGGCCGCATCCTGTTCATAAGCATAGCTACTTTGAAATTATTTTTATCCGTAGTGGTCTGGGGCGGCATTTTATCAACGGTCATTCCTTTTCTTACGCGACGGGGGACGTGTTTTTATTAGGTCCGGAAGATTACCACTTCTTTGACCTCATAGAACCGACTACGTTTTGTTATATCCGCTTCACGGAGTTGTTTATTCGAGACCCTGCGCTGGAGCAATCCGCCCAGTGGCTACCCATGGTTGACTATCTGCTTCAAACCCCTTATCAAGCCAATGGAAGTTTGGTTAAAGAGCCATGTGAAAAAGAGCTTTTAGACCATTTGTTAATCGTATTAGTGCATGAATATAATCAGGAGAGAGGCTATGATCGGCTAATCATTAACGGAATTATGAAAGCCCTTTTGGTGATGCTGTCTCGTACGCTGGTTCGCCAGCAAAGGCTTGAGCCTAAACAGGGCCCAAGCTCCAGGCTAATGGAAGAACTCTTATTGTATATCTGTCAACACATTCAGGACCCAAATGCCTTGCGGATTGAGCAATTAGTGCGGCACTTTAATCGGTCTGCCGGTTACTTAAGCGTTTTATTTAAAAAACAAATGGGCGAATCTCTTCAAGTTTATATTCTCAAGTATAAACTCAGGATGATCGAGCATCGGTTACGGTTCAGTACCCAAACTATCACTCAGATTACCGATGAATTTGGTTTTACGGATAGTAGCCACTTGACAAAGCTCTTCAAAAAGTACTATGGCCTAACGCCTGGAAGCTTTCGTCAAAGAGCCGAAGTATCTCGAAATTCAACTGACAAGTAAGACGACTGCCTAAAGTGACTGAGTAGCTACCAAGGGCTGATTTTGAATAAAGAAAATTGCACGCCACTGACCGGCATTGATGATTATTAAAAATCAATCGCCCCATACAACGCTCCCCACTGAGACGCGGTTACGGGCTGTTGCCTGGGCTTACTTCGATTACAAGACAGCGAGGGTCGATCAACAGAGACGCCTTTATTTAATCGTTAACACCAGTACATCAGTTGGTTTTTTTCAACGTTCGCTTAACATACTCATTCCATAAAGAGGCATCTTTACCCTATAACTTAGTTAGTTGCTCTTTGCCAGTAACTTATCAATCAGCCCTTATCCGTGAACAAGAAATACAGTCCTAGCACTTACGGCCGACGAGAGTTTTTGAACAGCGCTACCCAACTGGCTGCTATTCCCTTCTTGACAGCCCTGCCAGGGGTAGATTCTCCCCAAAGAGCTGGGGCATCTGCCGCTGCTTATACCGTACAGCAAGTCATTGATACCATCCTCAACGAGATCCCGGGGGCGCCCTTCGCCAAAACGGTCGATCAGCTCCGGTCGGGTAGCCCGGATCAGGCAGTGACCGGGATTGTGACGACCATGTTCCCGTCCCTGGAGGTCATCACCAGAACCGCTAAAGCTGGGGCTAACTTCATCATCGCTCATGAGACACCGTTCTACAACAATGAAGACCAGACGGATTGGTTGAAGCAGGATGATGCCTACCAATATAAAGTCGACTTGCTCAACAAGCATAAGATCGCCTTGTGGCGCTTTCATGACTACTGGCATGCCCACAAGCCGGATGGAATCATAATGGGTAATCTGATTAAGTTGGGGTGGGAAAGCTTGTACGACAGCCAGACGCCCAGGTTAATTACTTTACCCAAACCGATGTCGTTAGGGGCCCTGGTTGCCCTGACCAAAGAAAGGCTGGGTATACCCTCGGTGCGCGTTGTGGGCAATCTACAACAGTCCTGCCGCCAGATTTATCTGGCATTCGGGTACATGGACAGCAAACGACAAATTGCGGATATTCAGACCTACAAGCCCGACTTGATTCTGAGCGGAGAAACCCGGGAATGGGAAACTGTCGAACGGGTGCGGGATGGCTTATGGATGGGCCAAAAGACGTCTTTAGTGGTGCTTAGTCATGCTGTCAGTGAAGAAGCCGGGATGGCATACGCCGTCCAATGGCTGGCCACCAAAGTGCCGGGGGTAAAAATAACCCACCTGCCAACCGGCAGTCCTTTCCAGTTTGTATAATGAGCCGAGGTAATCAGGAAACGACTTTAGTTTGGTTAGTCTATATAGCTTCAGCAGGCTGAGCAAAAGAACCCGCCTGGGACAACAGAAGTTGAGCAGTTAGGAAAAAATCAATGTCTCATAATTCGCTCCCAAGTGAGACGATGGAAGCTTCGTGCATATGCTTCAAGAAATGGTTTTTTTGAGGCTGTTTTATCTAGGATACGTTATGCCCTTTGGTGATCAT
>CAXTJJ010000360.1:0-6641 GCA_964244155.1 uncultured Spirosoma sp. | reverse complement strand
GTTTAAATCACCCTACATCGACATTGACGAGTGGCGGGATAAGCCGGTGCGCCACCGGTACGTACATGGGGGCTTTACGGGGACGGATGCTCGTTTCTCGTTTTACTTTCCACCTAAAGAAACTTACCAGGGCCACTTTTTTCACTACATTACCCCCTTTCCGGACAATGAAAATTTGTCTCAGGGAGCCTCCGGCGAGGAAGATAAAATTGGTTTTTCGGTCTCGCATGGAGCCTATTTTATTGAAACCAATGCCGGCGGCAAGATCGACTTTGTCAGACCACAAGCCCGGGATGCGAGCATTGGCGCCTACCGGGCTAATGCGGCAGCGGCTCAGTATTCCCGGGTGATCGCAGGTCAACTCTACGGGGGGAAGCGTCCGTTCGGTTATGCCTTCGGGGGTAGCGGGGGCGCTTACCGGACCGTGGGTGGCATTGAGAATACGGAGGGAGTTTGGGACGGTGTCGTGCCCTATGTGCTGGGCTCACCCATGGCCATTCCCAACGTCTTTACGGTTCGGATGCATGCTATGCGTGTATTGCACGATAAATTCCCTCAGATCATTGATGCCCTCGAACCGGGTGGCAGTGGCGATATGTATGCGGGGCTGAATCCCGAAGAAAAAGAAGCCTTACAGGAGGTCACCAAGATGGGCTTCCCGCCCCAGTCCTGGTTTGGCTACCAGACGATGGGTGTCCATGGGTTTCTGGTACTCTATCAAAGTATTGTGGGCATTGATCGAGCCTATTTCGAGAAGGATTTCTGGAACACCCCCGGCTATTTGGGAGCTGCCGCCCCGGCCTCTCTGCTGAAAGCGCGTATACAGCAGAAAAGTACCATCAAGGCCGGTGTCACCCCTGACCAGGCCGTAGCGTTAGGCTTAACGAAGGCGATGTCAGCTCAGGACCGGGGCACGGCCGATGCGGCCTGGAAAAGCCTGGGTGGGGTGGAAGGAGCTATGCCCGTTGGGTTTCAACTGCAAAATCAATTGCCCACTATAGACTTTTTAGGCGGAGACCTGCTCATCAAAAGCGGGGCCGCAGCCGGTAAGACCCTTCAGCTGACTAAAATTTCGGGGGACAAGGTCATCCTTGGCCCGGTCGATCCGGCACTACTGGCGCTGGTAAAGCCGGGTGACAGCGTACAGGTCGACAATTCGAACTTCCTGGCCGTGCAAACCTATCACCGACACCAAGTACCCGGCAAAGAGTATGTGGTATACGACCAGTTCCGGGATGCCACCGGAAAACCGATTTACCCCCAGCGCCCCATGCTTTTAGGACCCCTCTTTACCCAGGGAGCGGCTGGTGTATTGCCGACGGGTAAGTTTACCGGGAAGATGATTTTACTCGAATCCCGCTGGGATCGGGAAGCGTTCGGCTGGCAGGCCGATTGGTACCGATCCCGGGTACAGGAAAATTTGGGTGATAAAACCGATCAGCATTTTCGACTCTGGTACACCGACCATGCCCTGCACGGGGATGTGGCCATTGAGGATGACCCCACCCGAACGGTGAGTTATCTGGGCGTGCTGCAGCAGGCATTGCTGGACCTAAGTGCCTGGGTGGAGAAAGGCATCGCACCAGCCGCCACGACCCGCTATACGATTGCCGACGGACAGGTTGTCATTCCTACTACGGCAGACGAGCGGGGAGGTATTCAGCCGGTGGTTAACGTGCTGGCCAATGGGGGCAAACGAGCCGTGGTAAAAGTGGGACAAGCGGTTCGCTTCACCGCCGAGGTAGCCGTGCCTAAAAACAAGGGTAAGGTCGTGAAGGCGGTCTGGAATTTTGAGGGCTTACCGGGGGGCTTTACCATGAGTGATCTTCATGGCTGGACCTTCGACAGCTCGGATGTCTTCCCCGTATCGGCCCAACTCCAGCCGTCCGATAAAACCGGTTCCCATGCCCGGGTGACGTCTACCTACACTTTTACCAAACCCGGTACGTACTTCCCAACCCTTCGCGTCGCGGCTCAACGGGAAGGGGATGCGAGAACCCGGTTTACCCGCATCCAGAATCTGGACCGCGTCCGGGTCATTGTCGAATAGGGACAAACTCCTTCATGCAAGAAAACTGTAGTACATTTTATCTTTTAATTGATATGAAAAACATACGTATTCTTCTTCTGTTCTTGCTGGTTAGGATGGCCCAGGCCAGTTTTGCGCAAACGACAACCCCTGCTGATTTCTTTGCGGGTAGATGGGAAATCAGTGCCGTCGGAACCCCCGTTGGCGATGTGAAATTTACAACGGATTTAGTCCGCAAGGCGGGTAAACTGACGGGTGAATTGACGAATACGACTGATCCTGGCCAAGCCAAACGCCCCCTCATCCGGGTTGAGGAGAAGGGCGATAAGGTGGTGATGTATTTTGAGTCGTCTCAGGGCGGGGAGGTTCCCATTGAGCTCACCAAAGTGGATGATGATAATCTGAAAGGGACCTTGTCGACGTTCGATGCGGCCGCCAAACGGTTGAAACCCTAATGAAAGGTTGACCCGGAGGGGTGGTGACACCCCTTCAGGGACGAACCAATCAGGCCCTACTTTCGTAGGGTAATGCCTGATCAATTCATTGGTAAACCCATAAAAAACTTGATAGTCTCTCGCAAAGCGTATGCGACGGATCGTGTTGGACAGACATTAAAGAATACCTGTCTCCCAAAAGGCTCCTTTATAAGAGGGATAACCGTTCAAACGTCTGCTTCAGAATTTGGACGTTTTAAAAGAATGTGTAATCACTTTAGCGAATTATTATAGTTCAGTGAAGTAGGTGCCATACCAAACTTTTTCTTGAAGGAGTACGAGAAGTGTGACAGGCTTTCAAACCCTAAATCGAGGTAAATGGCCGAGGGTTTTTGATGTTTGGTCTCGAGCAGGTGCTTAGCTTCAAGTAGACGTTTGTCCTGAAGCCATTGACGAGGTGAAGCACCGAACGCTTTTCCGAAATCACGTTTGAAGCCAGCCAGGCTCCGGCCAGTAAGCTGAGCAAACTTTTCAATGGGAACGTTATAATGAAAATTAGTAAGCATGAACTTTTCCAGGTCGATCTTGTGAGGAGCGGAAAAGTCGAACAGTAAGTTACGAAGCCCAGGCAGCGCAAGTACTAACAGTTTGACCCCTTCTTTTACTTTCAGTATACCCATTTCCTCAGTCATAACCTCCCCTCCGCTATGAGCGTAGGGAACAATCGATTGAAAATACCCCTGCAGAAATTTGTTGGTCGGAATCAGCATATTGGGTAGCCCCATGAATTTCTGGTCTGCTTCCAGTTTTTCTTCTAATGCAATCTTGCGCAGCAGGTCTTCCTGCAGGGATATCACAATGGTTTCATAATTCCCGCCGGGCAACGGTGTTTTGGTGAGTGTCCCCAGCTGATGCTTCCCAATTAACAGTATTCCTCCTTCGCTTATGGAACTAGTTTGCTCGGAGGTTTCTAGCCTAAACTGCCCTGACACCTGGGCTATCAAGGTATGGTGATTCCAGAAACATACTTTTTCTTTCCGCTCAGCGGAGCTGTACGAATAGAAGATTACGCCCGGAAGAATTTCAGCTGGATTAGTCATTTACCGTTGTAAATAAGTGCCACCAAGTATGGCACCTTGCGCAAAAGTCGTGTTTAATCGGTTCATTTCTTCCGGCGTAAATACAATATTCATCGCTTCAATATTTTCCGGCAAGCGCGACCGACGACTCATGCTGACTAAGGGCATAATATGATCGCCCTGCTGATTAACCCAAGCGATGGCCACCTGCGTTGGCGTGCAACCCTTTTGATTGGCAACCTGCTTTAAGACGGCAACTTTTTCCAGGTTATGCCGTAAGTTTTCACCTTGAAAACGAGAAAAATGATGTCGGTAATCGTTTTCCGCAAGCGGAGCGTTAAGTTCCCCGGTCAATAAGCCTTCAGCCGTGTTGGCAAAAGCTACAATACCAATACCTAATTCTTTGGCTGTTGGCAGTAGGTCGCTTTCTATCTGACGGTCGGCCAGCGAATAGCCGATCTCTAAAGCACTGATAGGGTGAATACGGTTGGCCATACGAAGCTGATCAGCTGAAATTTCCGATACACCAATATAGCGTACTTTACCTTCTTTGATCAGCTCGGCGATGGTTCCAATAATGTCTGCAACGGGCACGCTGCCATCCATCCGGCTGGGCTGGTACAGGTCAATGGTGTCAATACCCAAACGGGTCAACGAGTAGTTCACAAAATTCTTGATGGCGATGGGGCGTAAATCCATTCCCAACCACTGACCGTTGTGAAAGATGGCGCCGAATTTTACGCTGATGAAGGCATCCTCACGCCTTCCTTTAATGGCTTTACCGATCAGCATCTCATTATGACCAGCGCCGTAAAAGTCTCCGGTGTTTAAAAAATTAATGCCCTTATCCAAGGCTTCCTGGATCGTAGCAATACTTTCTGGTTCGTCCGGTGTGAGACCGCCCCAGATGGAAGACATCCGCATGCAGCCTAACCCAAGTTTGGACACGAGTGGCCCATTCAGACCTAATTGAATTTTTTTGCTGTTTTTCATACTGCAAAGAAAAGGGCTCCTGACCTAAAGCAGTTTTCTTCTACGGCTCAAATAATTTACCTATACGGCTCAGGTATGTTGATAGATAGGGGGCAAGATTTCATGAAGCAAAAGATACAGGCATAGACTTGCAAGTATTGAAGATTATTTATGGCTGAATGGCAGTTGGCCTCAATATTCGCTCTTTCTGCAAGATTCACATAGCTTCTCACAATCAGCGATAGTCGATCAGGTTTGGAGCCATAAAGCGATAGCGGATGGCACAGCAGCCGGTCCGCGGGTGCGGGATGACCGTTAGCGAACCGGACATGACCGCTATTCTAACTCGTGCTCCGCGCCGGCGGTCCGGTACTATTTTATAAATGCAGGATTAGTAAAGCTTCCGGGATAAAGCCTTTGTGGATCAACACTTGGCTTTATGACAAAGTCCTTCTACCAGACCATTTGCGCTAGCCTAGGGCTCTCCCTGGCGGCTGGCTTGTTTCAAAGCTGGCTCCATGTTCAGCGGGGCGTTGATCTATATATGCTAGCCTCGTTTCGGAGCTGGTTTGTAGTGGGCGACTTCATTGCACTCATAACGGCTATTCTGCTCCTGACCTATTATCACCACAAACGCTTTAAAGCGGCTTTCCGGGCTGGGCTGGTGGCTACAGTAATCTCCCTGGCAACCCTTCTTTATCTGCTACTGGCAACCCTCTACCCGCTGCTTGGTCAGGATCTCAGAGTGGCTATATTGATGGGGGTTTTAGCTTCTCTGGTATATGGGGTAACCCTGGCTACTTCGCGTGCCGGGAGCAGACCCTGGCTTAAGTGGGCAGGTATTGTCGTGGCTATCCTATCCGGGGCGCAGGTGGCAGCCCTGATGTGGTTTAAGGATATACCCCCTTATCCCCCAAACGCCACTCTCGATTTAATTCAGCAATACCTCGGCCTGGCTGACCGGATCGTTCCGGTTCTACTGCTGTTTAATTTTATCGATGAATTAAAAAGCGTTTCCAGCGATAAGAAGCCAATCAATTTACCAACTGGGTTACTTATTGCCAAAGCGATGGTTGCGATACTGGTCATTTGTACAACGGTACTCGCCATACAGCTAATCGGAGATAACTACAGCTATACACATGCTTCTGCCCGAGAAACGGCCCTGGCAAAGCCTTTTGAGGAGGGAAGCTATATTGGTCCCCAGGGCGATACGTTGCTATACCGGATCATGAAGCCGCTTCACTACGATCCCCGTAAACGCTATCCGCTGGTGGTTGGTCTGCCTTACACCTGCTGGTCGGACAATACCCGCCAGATTGATGCCTGTCCCATAGCCAAATGGTTAGCCACGGATGAAAACAGGCGGAAATATGCTGCGTTTGTTTTTGTGCCCCGCTGTCCACCCCATACAGGCTGGGGTGGAGTAGCCAATACCCCTTCCGTAGCGCCCCTGGCTATTGAGGCCATTCTTTCTCTGGACAAGGCGTTTTCGATTGACGCCCAAAGGCGTTACGTGTCGGGCGTGTCTCGGGGCGGTTATGGGTCATGGCATCTGATTGGCACGCACCCGGAGTTGTTTGCGGGCGCCATTCCGGTCTGTGGAGAAGGCGACCCTAGCCAGGCTCCTGGTATGGTTGGGATCTCGGTCTGGGCTTTTCACGGGGCTAAAGACATGAATGTACCGGTCAGCGGTTCACGCAACATGGTGAATGCGCTAAAAAAGGCGGGGGGTACTCCCCACTATACAGAATATGCTGATGCCGCTCACAGCATTTGGGAGGAAGTCGTTAAGACGCCTGGTTTGTTAGACTGGCTCTTTTCCCAAAAACAAGAGAACCCACCAAAGGCAAGTAAAATCTAAGGTGTATCAAAAAAGGCTCCTATGCGAGACGAATCGAACAGCTGTTGCCTTGGCTTACTTCGACCACAGGCGGGGAGCAATTACCAGCGGCTTTTCATCAATTATCTGGATAGAGCCGTAGCTACTGTGGGCCGGATGCAGTAAGTAGTTAATGCCGGATGGCATCACCGAGGAGGGAACACCCAAGGCTAACACATCCGGCTTGGCTAGCCAATCGGCAACAAGATGCTGACTCCGGTGGTAGGTGTTCTCCTGCCAGTAAG
>CAXTJJ010000359.1:0-6646 GCA_964244155.1 uncultured Spirosoma sp. | reverse complement strand
AGGGGTTGTTCGGGCAGTACGATATTGTGTTTTACGGCATTCTCGACCAGTAACTGTAACGTCAACGGGGGGATTCGGTAGGTTTGGTAGCGATCATCGACGGTGATGTTCATCGTCAATCCCAATCCATGCCGTGTTTTCAAGAGGTGGAAATAGGAGTGGATAAAGTCCAGTTCGGTACCCAGCTCGATCAGATGCTGGTCGTTGGAGCGGAGTAAGTAGCGATACACGGTACTCAATTCTTCCAGAAATACCCGCGCCTGTTGAGGGTCGTCTTCAATAAGTGAATCCAGCACGTTGAGGCTGTTAAACAGAAAATGCGGGTTTACCTGTTGTTTCAGCGTGTCGAGTTGACTTTGCAGATTGGCGGTTTTAAGCTTCTCCTGTTCCTGCTCGGCTTGTTTGAGTTTTTTCTGGTATAAGGACGAGTCACGGGCGAAGAACATTGCTTCGTAGATGATCTGGAAGAAGAGAAAATTAAACGTTGCCTGGACGAAGTCAAACCCATACATATTGAATTTAATGCTCATCCCGTTGACCGAAATACTGGTGCTGTGTCCGGGCGTTCGGTAATCGTTCAGCGTACCGTACATGACCAGATGGCGCACGGCCCCGGTAATCCAGATGAGCAGGGTAGACGCTAAACTCCCGGTTAGAAATGTTAAGATCAATCGCTTTCCAATCTGTTTTTTTAAGTAGTATTTCGTGCGAAAATGAAAGACAAGGGCTCGTATAACGTGCCAGGTAATCGTGATTGACACAAAGCTAATCAGAATACGTGCCAGGATCTCGCCCGTCAGTGGCTGCTTGTGAAAGCCATTGCCGGTTATGCTGAACAGCAGCAGTAGCGCAATACCAACGATGCGTAACCATTTATCATTCAGTGTGTTCAAGGGTAAGTAGCGTTAAGTCATCGAGTAAATATAACGATCAAACGATCATGTCGGTAACCTCACAGTGATTCAGTGCTGCTCCGTTTTTTCAATCAGAGGCAACGTGATCTCAAACTGCCCATTGTCTTCCGAAATCGTTGGGACTGGCTGGTTCAGCATCTGATATTTCGACCAGATATTCGCCAGCCCTACTCCGTTCGATGCTACCCGCATCCGTTTGCGTTGCAGGTTGTTTCGCACCACGAGCCGGTCACTGCTGGTATTGATGGAGATTGTCAACGGCTTTTCTGGCAGAGCGATGTTGTGTTTTACGGCGTTCTCGACCAGCAGTTGCAGGGTAAGTGGCGGCAGGTGCCAGTTCAGGAGCGGTGGGTCGACCTGATACAGGACGTTGAGAGCATCGCCATGCCGGGTTTTAAGCAAATGGCAATAGGATTGGATAAAGGCTAATTCTGTGGCTAATGGTGTTAACGCATTGGTGTTCGCGCGGAGCAGATACCGGTACACCGAACTCAGTTCATCCAGAAAAACCCCGGCTCGCTGTGGGTCGTCGTCAATAAGGGCACTGAGCGAATTGAGGCTGTTGAACAAAAAGTGCGGATTCACCTGAGCCTGTAAAGCCCGGATGTGTACTTCGGTTTTTTCCTGTTCCAGGCGTTGCAGCGTCAACTCGGCTTCCAGCTGATCGCGGTGATGCCGTTCCCGTTCATGCGTCAGTTCCTGTTCAATGATCGCATTGCGCACGGCCGCCCGGCGTTGCCGATAACTCAGGCCCAGCGTAAAACAGACAAGTTCGGCAATGATGCCGACTTGCATATACGTTATCGACACCTTCCAGAAAGGCCCTGACCAATTTTCGCCGGGCCAGGCCAGCGACATGAATAAGGCCGTGAGGCCTCCCGACAGCAAAAAAGCGGTACCAATGGCGTAGGCTTTCGATACCATATCGCCCAGACTGAGCATTTGCCGAATGCCGTACACACCCAATACGGCCATGGCCAGCCGCATGGCCACAAATGTGATTTCGTACAGATCGGGTTGCCAGTCAGCTACATAACAGAGAATAAAATGACCGATTACATACAGCACAATGCCAATTTTGACAAGTTGCAGTTTTCGATAGAAATCGGGTAAGTGCCGGCGAAGGTCAAGGATGGTATCAGCAAAATCGAAATAAATGTAATAAGCTCCCATAGGCGCAACTGCCCGCACAAAGTAGTTGGTTTCTACCGAAAACAAGTCCCGGAAGGCATAGACCCGCAGGCCGAAATAAAACAGCCAGGCTAGCATATAGAGGGTATACAGGCCGTAGCTCCGGTCTCCATAGGATATCCACTGCGCCACGTTCAGTACCATGATCGACAGGACCATACCCGTAAATAGTACTCCCCAAAGTTGAAATGTCATGAATCGTAAACTGGCTACGTTGGCAGGATTGTCAAAATTGAGACAGGTTCGCTGGTCGATCAATAACAATCGGTATGAACTGGTAAAAGCCCGTCATGAAGTGTAGCATAGCGGGCCTGATGGTGGTACATGACAGGACGGTTGTTAGCTCAGGTACTTTTTATACGTGGGCCGGTAACCAGCCAGATAAGCCAACGGGGTGAGCACACCGAAAATGATTTGCTGAACAACTCTCGGTGGTTTGGCCAATCGGAAAATGTTCGAAAAGTGCTGCGCCAGCAACGCCGTTTGTAACAGTGGCGGCATACCGGTTGGCCCTACTTTGCCATCGCTGGCCAGACCGAATGCAGTTTCGAAAAAATACTCCGTATCCAGTGCAGGCGTTACCTGCCAGTTTACAAGGGTCTCGGCGGTGGAGGCATTCCACATCGAATGGACGGTATTGGGTGGAACGTGAAGGGTATCACCTTGTCGAAGAATCTTCCGTTGCCCGTCGATCTCCACGGTTAACTCTCCCGCTAAAACCGTAAAATCCTCTGCCTGTCTGGGATGAAAATGAGCGGCTGGTTCGACACTGTTCGCCCGAAAACGGGCTTCCATTTCCAGTAGCTGGCCGTTGGTATCGCGGTTGGTTTGGATAAACCGGAGTTGCTGGCCGGTTTGTGGATTGCGGATAACTTTGTTGGAATGAGCCATAGGTAGCAGGTGATTAATTAATGCGCTTCACACGGTAGTCGTGTCAGTGGTAGTGCCGGGTGTCGGAACTGCCCGGTCAATCTCTTTCTTGCAGGGCAGGAGCATGAAGAGGATTGAAAGGCTCAGAAAGAGAGTTAAAGGCTTGTTCATGACATCATGTTGTTTACGATGTCAAAAGTGGATTCTAAACCAGACCTGGCCTAAAGCAAAACCCATGAAACGGAAAAAGCCTACCCTGAAGCAACAACCGGTGGCTATTAACCGGAAACCAGACAGCATCACTTATCTGCGCCCTATTAGCTTGCCAACCATTGCCCGTTATATCATCTCCGCAGCAGGAACAAGCAACGGCATACTGACAGAAAAAATCTCGTCTTCGTTTCGGATAATAACCGACGACTGCCCCAGCAATTTATACTTCATGATGATATTCTGTAACCCGATTCGGTTTGACTGAACAGGTACTTTTTTCACCTGCCGGTTATTCTCTACATACAGTCGGCCACCTTGTGTAAATACCCGAATGATAAGCGGCCGATCCGCTAAAATAACGTTGTGCTTGATAACATTTTCGAACAGGAGCTGTAGCGTTAGCGTAGGTATCAGGTAAGATAGGTATCTGGCTTCCACATCGGTTTCCATAAAAATGGCGTCGCCGTAGCGGGTTTTGAGCAGGTGGAAGTAGGCATAGATGAAGTCCATCTCATCCGAAAGCGGGCAAAGGTCCCGCTTGTTTTGCTGAAGCATGTACCGGTAAACAGATGATAGTTCATTCAGAAAAAGGTCGGCCTGCTCGGCATCAATCGAGATAAGGGAGGACAGCGAATTCAGGTTGTTGAACAGGAAATGCGGGTTGATCTGCATCTTCAGTGCATCGAGCTGGCTTTGCAGGTTCGCCTTTTTCAGCTCCTCCGTTTCTGTGTACGACACCTTCCAGCGTTCGTAGAGGTAAATGCCCTCGAAAACGACCGCTATCTGGATCGTACCCACAACCGACACGAGTGTGTTGAAGAAATAAGGCGTAAAGAGAAAATAATCTTCGGACGGGAAAAGGCCGATCTGATGATAAATGAAGGTTTGAGTGATGCGAACCAGACTGGCGAAGGCCGTAAACCAGATCAACTGAAACAGCACCCGCCGGCCTGTCTGCGCGAGTTCAGGATAGCGTTTTCGGGAAATGATAATGCCCCGCCGGTTGCATTCCCACACGATCACCGAGCCAAGCACGAAAAGAAAAGGAATTCGCCAATCGTTGGGGTAGGGTAGGTTAGTATAACCATACATCACCCACTGTCCCGCCAGTGACAGCACGGGAACGCCGATGATCCGCATCCACTTATCATTCAGCTTTTGCATTTGCCAGGTTAGCCGTTCATTATCGTACAAATAAAGCAAGTTTAGCGATGTTGAGTAAAGGATTTCTCACAGTTGTTTACAGAAAAGCAAGGCTGTAAACGACTGTGAGAAAGGTGTTTTGGACAGTACTAGCAATGAAGCTGTTTAGGATTTCAGCTTTTCATAAGATTTCACAAAAAACAAGCATCCCTAAACCAAAATCCTAAAGAGCTTCAATGTTATTGTTTAGATGCCAGTTGAATTTCAGCGTTCTTTTTCGCGATGTCGTTCCTGATTTTCGGGACTGTTTTCAGGTACTCGTAAATGGCTCCGACTTCCCGGTCTGATAACATGGGTTTGGGAGCCATTGGCGACTGTAGAATGCTGCCATCGGGTCGAACACCCCCCTTCACGGCACGGATGAACTGTTCTTTCGTGTATTTCCGGGCGATACCGGTTTCTTCATCGAATGTCAGGTTGGCCGTTACAACGGGCTTACCGTCTTTGCCCACCATTTCGATGCCACCGCCATAATAGCCTTTTGTCTTATGCGTATGTATTTTATCCTGATCAACAAGGTCGGCGGAGTGACAGGTAAAACAATCGCCAAGTGCATCGGCGGTGTATTTGCCCAGTGCTAGTTGATCAGTGCTGTCGGGCATACCAATAAACTGCTGGGGATAGGGCAGCGGTTTCATGAGCGTATGCGTCAGTAGCTTCGACACAAAACTAAATTCCGATGCGGGGGCTTCCTGCTTGGTAGCCTGTACCGGAAAACGGTCAGACCGTAACCAGGCTATTACAGACTTCAAATCTTCGTCGGCCATGTTTGGGTACTGAGGCATAATAGGGGCATAAGAGCCATCTTTTCGAATACCTGTGCGTAAGAAATACAGTAGTTCACCATCGGTCCAGTTGCCAATACCGTGCTCTTTATCCTGCGTAATATTTTTTGAATACAGTTTGCCGAAGATGGCGGGAACCTCTGCCAGGTGTTTGCCAGTCAGGCGGTTTTCGTTGTTGGCGTGGCATTCCATACACTGAATCTGAGCGATTACCTCGCCACGGGTCACGCGGGCCGGAGTGCTCTCAACAGTAATCTTCGGAAGGGCAGGCGGGTCGTATGTCGGTACACCAACGGCGGCTACATAGGCACTAAAACCGGCCAGCAGCAAGACGATGCCACTTAGAATCAGTCCGGTTATTTTCATTACTTTTTTCATGGGTGTGATTGATTAAAAGGGCTGGTAGCCCAAAATAGGTGCATTTTTCCGGGAGCGGTTGGTTAAAAATCTCTGGCGCGAATGGAGCACCAGAGATTCCGGTTTAACCTAACTGCATACTTACTTTTTTGTAGGCTGTTTAGCCGAAATGGGTTGCGTTGTCCGGGTCGCCTGACCTATCGTTTGTTTGGGCTTATAAATAGCACCGGTTGCAAAATCGACGGGAATACTGATCAACGGAAACAGCATGATATCGGCGATGAGTGCCCCGGCCCGAACTCGGCGCTGCGGTTCGCCGGGCATGGGCTTGCGTTTTTGAACGTCGGTAACACGCCCGCCAAATACGGTGGCGCAACTGCTTAGCGAGCTGGCCAGTGTAAGGCTGGCTAACAGGATCAGAATGTACTGCTTAATCGACTTCATTATGTTTAGCGAGTTAAAAAGAGGAGACAGAATCAAATGACAAGTCAAAGATGGCGGGTGGTGGAGGCAACACGAAGTGAGAGATGGTTCAAGCGGTAGAACTGCCGCTTGAAGTGCTATTTAGATGGGACGAATTGACTCGTCCGTCCGAAGGTAATTTGATGGTAAAGACAGGTATTTGTCGTATGATTGTTTTTGGGTATGCTTTTTGCCCGGTCTCCGTTACCTATATCGTACAGCCTTCCAGGTTCATGAAACACGCGTTTACCCTTTTGTTTATCCTGTTAGCCATATTCGCTGAGGCACAGGACGACTACTACCAATCCAAAAAACAGCCTGCGCCAACGAAGCGTACCTACACTATTTTACTGAAAGATGGTACGCAGCTCCGGGGTGAACTGGTGCGACAGGACAGTGTAGAGGCCATAATCCGCACAGATAATCTGGGCGAAGTTCGGTTGAAGGCCGAGCAGATCGTTCGTATAGAACAGCAGAACGCGCAGGCAGAAGGAGATATATATCCAAACCTGTTTCCGCAAACCATGCGGCTAGCCCCAACGGCTTATTCGGCGGAAAAAGGCAGACTCTATTTTCGCAATTACGCGCTGTATATCAGCCAGTTTGATTATGGCGTTTCTGACAATTGGAGCGTGAGTGCGTCGTTCTTTT
>CAXTJJ010000358.1:0-6704 GCA_964244155.1 uncultured Spirosoma sp. | reverse complement strand
TTAACAAAATAACCTGCTAACTAGAACTTAACGTTCAGGTTAGCATTGAAGGTCGTTCCTAACTGGCTGAACTGCGAGCCATTATAACCCAGAATGTTGTAGCGGCCACTGAAGGTCAGAAAACCACGCAACAACGCTTTGGCGGCTGGGTCGGCAATGGCTTGAGCACCCGCGTCATTCAGGGCAACTAAATCCCACTTAGGCAGCACGTTCAACAGGTTATTCACGTTGACCGTAGCCGATACTTTTTTGGAGAAGCTGTAGCCTACGCTCAGGTCGGTAACAACGGCTGGGGTGAAGGTAGCCTTGATGTTTTCCATCGCCGAACCGCCATTATCCAAATCCTGGAATGACGTTGAGCCAAACAGGGTGTTGTTCAGGTTGATATTCCACTTGGCTATCGAATAGTCGCCCCCAAAAATCACTTTGTACTTCGGACGGCTCTCGGTGAGCAGTGATTTGATCTGGGTGTTCAGGATACTCGACCCGGCCGCTTTGATGGCAGGCGGATCGGCTGGCGTTCCCAGAATTTTGTTCTCCAACATGACATTACCCGCCACGTTCAGACCCAGCAGACCAGAGCCGAGTGCTATGTTGCGGTATGAAACCACAAAGTCAAGACCCGCATTGACTGTGTTGATGCCATTAATAAAGAACTGAACCGTTCTGACACCCGCCTGACTCAAAATCTGACCCAGCGTACTGGTGGGATCGGATGAGGAGATTGACGAACTATACACAATACGGTCCGTCACGTTAATGTTGAAGTAGTCTAAGGTGATGCTAAAGTTTTTGGTTGGATTCAACGCGACGCCCACCGTGTAGTTGGTCGACTTTTCAGGCTTCAGCGGAGGAATACCCAGCAAACGGGCCTGGGCACTGCGGTTGTTGAACAGGCCAGATAATTGGATCGTGCCGCCTACAAAGGCTGCCTGAACCGACTGGGCATAGATCTGGTGCAGGGTAGGTGCCCGGAAACCAGTCGAGGCCGACGCTCTGAGGACCACTTTATCGTCGGCAAATTTATAGCGGGACGATAGTTTCCAGACGTTGGCGTTGCCAAAGTCGCTGTAACTTTCTGTCCGGTAGGTTCCATTGAGCAGGAAATTTTTGGTGACGTCGTAACTCACATCGGCGTAGGCACCGATGTTGAACCGCTGGTTTGTTCCGGCGTTCAGCTTGTTGATGCCGGGAAAGGAGTTGGCTCCTTCGCCATCATACGAGGCATCATCGCCCGCTATGATGGTGTATTTCTCTGTCCGGGCTTCCATTCCGAAAGCGATGCCCAATTTATCCGTTACCTGTCTGGAAATGTCGATGTTGCCCACTAAGTGGCCAAACTGATAGCCACCGGGTTTGAAGCGAGTTGGGCTGGTTTTGCCTTCAGTACGGTTCACCGTATTTTCGACTGTGTAAATTTGCTCGTTGAAACCGGTCGTCAGGCTGATATCATGTTTCCAGCCATTGGTTTCTCCTTTCACGCCAATGGTACCGTTATAGTCGATCAGATTCCCCTCAAAGGTTGGCTGATAGCCAATGTAGCCTCTGTACAGATCAACATTGTCTTCGGTTGGGAAAGCAAGGGTGGCCTGAGTCAGGTAATTTTTACCGCCATTATCGGTGACGCTGTGCAGCAGACCGCGATCCTGCCGCCAGTAGGGCGGGCGGAAATTGGCAAAGCTAGCTACCCGTTTCACCACCATCGCGGCATTGCCGTAGAGGTCAAGTTTATCACCAATGGGTACACTGGCGTTAATCAGGAAGCGGGCTGCCTTGGTGGCACCTGTCCCGTTCACGTTGTTGGCGGTTGGAAAATCTTTCAGGTAATTGGTGATTAGTGCATTCTGGGCCGCGTCGCCACCAAACGTAGCAATCTCGGTGGGCACATCGACAATGCCCGACCGAACAGCGCTGTTCTGCTGCATGAAGTCGACGGTGTAATTGACAAAGCCTTTGCTGCCAAAATTGCTGCCACCATTGAGGGCCAGATCATACATGCCCCCGTCTCCTTTGGAGGTAACGCCTGTATTCAGGTTCACGCTGGTATAATCGAATTTATCCTTCAGGATAATGTTCATTACGCCGGCAATGGCGTCGGAACCGTACTGAGCCGAAGCTCCGTCGCGCAGGATTTCAACCCGTTTTATGGCCTGCTGGGGAATAGCCGACAGATCAACACCCGTTTCGCCACGACCCGGCGAGAACTGCACATACAGCAGTGAACTGAGGTTTTTGCGTTTTCCGTTAATGAGGATCAATGTGCGGCTGGGCCCCATGTTCCGGAGTTCCCAGGGGTCAAGAAGGGTAGTGGCATCGTTAACGGGGGTGTTAACGGTGTTGAATGAAGGAACCCGATACTGCAGGGATTTGTCGAACGTAGGTTGTCCGGTAGTCTTCAGATCGGCGGCACCGATAATATCAACCGGCACGGGCGAGTCGATCAATGAACGCTGTGAAGCACGGCTGCCTACGACCACTACTTCGGCTAGCTCGGCCGATGCGGCATCAAGCGCTACATCGAGTGTGACGTCGCTACCCGCTATGGTAACTGCTTTTGTTACAGCTGTCAATCCAACAAATGAATAAACAACTTGATGAGTACCATTGGCAAGCCGCAAGGAATAAGCTCCGGTAGCATCGGTTGTGGTACCGGTCGTAGTACCTTTTATTGAAACGGTGGCCCCGGCAATGGGCTCTTTAAGCGCATCGCGAACAGTTCCTTTCAGGAATGTCTGTGCTTGTGCATTGCCCAGGGAAAGGCAAGTAAGTAAGCTCATGGTAAACAATGAGCTGATAAGTAAACGGTATTTGGCCATATAAGCAACGTAACAGTTAGACTGTAAAAGTAGAGCAAACGATTTTATCCTACAAAAGTAGAGTTCAATTTTATTAGGTATAATTTATTTTAGTGCTAAAAAAAGATGGACTATAGGTAAGTTTTTAAAATATTGTTCTGAATAAATGGTTGATAATAAAATTATTGTTTAATCTGGTGGTGTGCTGATTGTGATAAATATATTCCTTTTATACAAAAACGGCGTTCCGCTCAATGGGCATGGCCCAGGCGGAACGCCGTTTTACTACCTACTAACCAACTTACATATACGCTTCGTCGCGCCCTACACGCAACTTCACGATTTTAAGGGCATTCAATATTTTCAGCAACGGATAGGCAGGGTCGAACTCGTGCCAGCGAAAACCGCCGAAATTGGGCCGTCCTCCATATTTATGGTGATTGTTATGGTACGATTCACCCATCATAAGGAAGTCGAACGGCAACAGGTTTTTGGCCGTATCGTTTACTTTAAAGTTGATATAGCCATATCGATGGGCATACCAGTTAATGATGGCTCCGTGAACCGGTCCCATTAAAAAGTGGAATGGGAGCAACAAAAATAACCAGGGGGATGTAGCAAACTGAACATAAAACAGCGTGTAAGCTGCCATCCAGGCTAATCGTACCGGCCATCGATCACCCAGGCGTTCCATCCACAGCCAGTTCGGCACCCCCTTTTTGAACTTCTCCGGGATCGAATCGCGGTTGTTCAGGATATCATTATAATAGATGCGGGTTTTCCACATCATATCGAACAGGTTTTTGGAATAATCCGGTGAGTGAGGATCATTCTCCGTATCGGCATGGGCATGGTGCAGGCGGTGCATAATGCCGTAAGCGCGAGGGCTTAAGAAAGAAGAACCCTGACTGATGAATGTTAGAACGTAAAAAACTTTTTCCCATCCTTTGCTCATCGTGAACATCTGGTGGGCTGCATAGCGGTGAAGAAAGAGTGTCTGCATAAGCACCGAGAGATACCAATGCACGAGAAAAAAAGCGAGAATAATCATTAGTGAACAAAAACCCGATGAAAGCAGGGGTAGTGCGTAAATTGAATAAAAGTGTTGTTACGGTGGTTTGTTGAGCTGCTTAACCGACGGTTGACAGGCTTCATGGAACGACAAACTGAGTCGGCGAAAACCGGCTGAGCCCGGCCTGGATCTGGTTCAGCTCATTGGTCAAACTGCGCAGGTTTTCAGTCATATGGGTAATGACGTATAGACTTGCCCGTGGTTTACAGCAAGGCTGTTTCTCTGCCATCATACAGGCAACGTTCTGGCAGACTCGGTCGAGCCGCAAGCGATGAAAGAGGTATTTCAGCCGTTTTAAGTCAGAATAATAAGCAGTCAGGTTGTTGGTACGCAAAAGATTGGGTTGACCAGTTGATGAATTGCGTAGGCCATCCATCAACTGGTCAATTTCCTGTTCGCTCTGACTAATGGTTGTGAACCAGGCCCGGTGTTGATGCCGGCAGGTTTGTACGAGCGAGAGCTCTTCTCCCGAGGGCCGGTCGACGTATGTATCGGTCATGGCGTAAAAACGGTAGGTTAAGCGCATTCCGGCAGTAAAAGTAGATACTGAAAAAAAATCGTCGACTGACGTTTATCAGCTTGCCAACTGAGTTTTGTTAGTTTCCTGATTTACTGAATTTTATCAGCCATTTGCCTGATGGAACTCATACATCGCCCGTTAGATTACCCGCACTTTTGGGCCAACAAACGCTTACGGATATGCATGTAATTTTCTTTATGATCGGCATTAGTCTGCTGATGGCAATGGGGTTTCTCGGCGCTTTTCTGTGGTCAATGCGCAGCGGCCAGCAAGACGATTTGTATACGCCCGCCATGCGGATGCTGGTCGATGACAATGAACCAACTACTGCCTCCACTGATACCCCCGTTTAACAGTCTGTTACCACTATGAATGTTTCACAGAAACCGCCCACGATTATTTCGTCTGACCGAACCCAGCTTGGGAAAGGAGTAACTCCTCCTGTAGAATACTTCGCTTACGACAACACTACGGTTCGTAATTTTGCCATTGCTACCATTATTTGGGGGGTAATTGGCATGCTGGTTGGCGTCATCATTGCCAGTCAGCTGTTTGCGCCAGCCGCCAACCTGGGCAACCAATACACTACCTTCGGCCGGATTCGGCCCCTGCACACCAATGCGGTCATCTTCGCGTTTGTGGGCAACGCCATTTTTATGGGTGTTTATTATTCCCTTCAACGGCTCTGTAAAGCCCGGATGTTTAGCGATCTGCTGAGTAAAATTCACTTCTGGGGCTGGCAGGCGATTATTGTATCGGCAGTTTTGACATTACCCCTGGGGATCACGACTTCGCACGAATACGCCGAACTCGAATGGCCTATCGACATCGCCATCACGTTGATCTGGGTTGTATTTGGCGTCAATATGTTCGGTACTATTTTCAAACGCCGGGAACGTCACCTGTATGTAGCCATCTGGTTTTATATCTCTACGTTCGTAACAATTGCTGTTCTGCACATTACGAACTCCTTCGAAATGCCGGTTAGCCTGTTCAAAAGCTATTATTTGTATGCGGGTGTACAGGATGCGCTGGTCCAGTGGTGGTATGGCCACAACGCTGTAGCGTTCTTCCTGACCACGCCGTTCCTGGGGATGATGTATTACTTCCTGCCAAAAATGGCTAACCGGCCTGTCTATTCGTATAAACTATCGATTCTCCACTTCTGGGCGTTGATTTTTCTATACATCTGGGCGGGTCCTCACCATTTGCTTTATTCGTCGCTGCCCGATTGGGCACAGTCGTTGGGAACGGCCTTCTCTATTATGCTCATTGCACCATCCTGGGGCGGTATGATCAATGGGTTGCTTACCCTGCGGGGGGCCTGGGATAAGGTGCGGGAAGATACTATCCTGAAATTTATGGTGGTGGGCGTTACAGCCTATGGTATGGCCACCTTTGAAGGTCCTTTGTTGTCGCTCAAGAACGTGAACGCCATTGGCCACTTTACCGACTGGATCGTGGCGCACGTACACGTCGGTGCTTTGGGCTGGAATGGCTTCCTGGTTTTTGCTATTCTGTACTGGCTCATTCCGCGTATATACCGCACGGAGCTGTACTCAAAAAAACTGATGGCCATCCATTTCTGGATCGCTACGCTGGGTATTCTGTTCTATGCCGTTCCCATGTACATCTCGGGCTTCACCCAGGGTATGATGTGGAAAGAGTTTACGCCCGAAGGTGTTTTGAAATACCCTAATTTTCTGGAAACGACGCTTCAATTGTTGCCCATGCACATGATGCGGGCTTTTGGGGGTACGCTCTATCTGGCGGGTGCTATTTTGATGGGCATCAATATATTCAAGACAATGGGCGCCGGTTCGCTGGTTGCCAATGAAGCCGCCGAAGCACCTGCGCTGGCCGTAGCCTATGAACCTGCCGGTAGCGATACCTTCTGGCACCGCTGGCTCGAACGGAAGCCCATTCCGTTCCTGATTGGTTCACTGGTGGTTATTCTGATCGGTTCGATGATCGAGTTAATACCAACCTTTATGGTGCAATCCAACGTGCCAACTATTTCGGCTGTTCAACCCTATACCGCGCTTGAAGTACAGGGCCGCGATCTTTATATTCGTGAAGGTTGTGTGAACTGCCATAGCCAGATGGTTCGTCCGTTCCGCTCAGAAACAGAGCGCTATGGCGAATACTCGAAAGCGGGCGAATTTGTCTACGACCACCCATTCCTTTGGGGTAGTAAGCGTACCGGACCGGATCTCCACCGCCTGGGCGGCAAATATCCCGACTCTTGGCACTACCACCACATGCGTGAGCCAACATCCATGTCGCCGGGTTCAATTATGCCGTCTTACCCCTGGTT
>CAXTJJ010000357.1:0-6706 GCA_964244155.1 uncultured Spirosoma sp. | reverse complement strand
TCCGTCCGACACATCTTAACTATACAAGTTAAAGGAAGCTATTGTGTTTGTACCAGACAGCAGGATGCTGTCTGATACAACTATCAAAACCCCAATCTTATAGGGAGGTGGAAGGATTGGGGTAAAATGCCATAGAATTTATAATTACCTCCTTACGCCTGTGCTTTACGCAGAACACTCCCGATTAAGCTACCGGCAAACGTCAGCCCAATGGAGCCATACAGGCTGAAGAGTTCGACTTCCCGATGGGTGCTGAGAGGGTCTGGCCCAACTACACCATAGTAGGTAAACAGAAGCGTTAGGACCTGTAAAATAGCGAGTGTCCACCCTTTTCGGGGCTCAAGAAACCCGATGCCCACGGCCGACGAAGTAGCCCACAAATATGGCCAGTGGATAACCGGACTCTTTTTAATGATGTACATCAGTACCATACTGGCTAGTATTGTAAGGCCAGCGTTTAGAACCAGTTGCCTGTTGAAAAAAGTGTGCTGGTTCGTCGTAGGGACCTGCGGTCTGCTGGCTATAATCTGTTCAATCTGAGCCGCTTTTGCCAAATCCTGTTCAGCCTGGTCGGATTGATGAAGCCGCTGACGAACTAAACCACGCCAGCGGTAAGGCTCGGCGGCATCGCCATGCGTATGGAAAATCGCTTTGTCGAAATCCTGAAACGCCGTTGCATAGTCCGTTTTCTGGTAATGAATCTGACCACTTTCGAGGTGTAGTTCGGCAATGCTGTCATCATAACTTTTACCCTGATTTAGATCAGCCAGTGCGGCCTGTTGATCGCCTAACTCCCGGTATATACGAGCGCGATACAGGTAAGCCACTGCCGACGCAGGCCGTGTAATAATCGCGTTGTTGAAATAAGTGAGTGATTTGGCCAGTTGCCCTGTTTCGTAGAACGTGATCCCTTCCCGCAACTGCTCGGCTTCTTTCTGGGCGGCTGTCCGCTGGTCGGCGTAATAACGCAGGTAAATCAGGTAGCCCACAAAGGCGGATACTAAAGCGAATTCAAGCATGATGTTGTGTCTTGTGCGGCTTATGATTAACGCGGGCGAGTTACGCCAGCCAAGGTTTCTCTTTTTAAGAATAACATTCATAAGGCTATAAGAATCCCAAAAACTGATTTAATCTTTGGGATCCGGGGCCGTCCTTTTTAGGAGATTTAAGGGTTTAAACGATAACGTTTCGTTCGGTTTGATATAAATCAGCGTAATCCCGAAATCAGCCGGGTCGCCGATGCGAAAATCCCGGTTAACTTTGCATCATCAATGAAAACATACCTTCGATTACTCTCATTTGCCAAACCACTGGGCCGTTTCCTAGCGCCGTTCGTGTTGACGTCGCTGCTGTCCAGTGTTTTTGGCGTGTTGAATTTTGCACTGCTCATTCCACTGCTCAGTACGCTGTTCAATCAGGTCGATACCGGACAGGTGAAGAAACTACTAAGCCAGCCTTCCCCCACATTTGCGGCCTTCTTTACGTCGCCAGCTAAAGTCTTCAATTACTATTTTGCTCAGGCATTTCAGGAGTATGGAAAAGTTGGGACGCTCAAGTTCGTTTGCGTTGTCATTATCCTGTCCGTACTCCTTAATAATCTCTTTAAATACTTATCTGTTCGGCAATTAGAGTCGTTCAAGGCGCGTATGGTGGCGAAACTTCGTGAAGCGGTCTTTGCTCAAACGCTTCGGCTACACCTCGGTTTCTTCTCGAATGAGCGAAAGGGAAACCTGATTTCCCGCATCACTACGGATGTGCAGGAAGTCGAAAACTCCATTGCCAATACCCTGTCGGCCGCATCGAAAGAAGTGTTTTTGCTCATTGGGTACATCGTAGCACTGCTCAGTATCTCGGTTAACCTGACGTTGTTTGCCATTGTCGTTATTCCCATTTCGGGAATATTCATTGCTACGCTTGTTCGGCGAATGAAACGCGACGCGCAGGAAGGACAGCAGCGTTTGAGCGGTTTGGTAAGCCTGTTGGATGAATCATTTGGCGGTATGCGTGTCGTGAAAGGATTTGTGGCCGAGGGCTTTATTCTTGACAAATTCCGGCGTGAAAACGAAGGGTATCGTGATGCCATTCGCTCGCTGGCCAACCGCCGTGAGCTGGCCTCTCCTTTTTCGGAAGTGATGGGGGTGGCCGTTGTGGCTGCTATCTTATATTATGGAGGGCTGTTGATCCTGAGCGGACAGTCAGACCTGACGGCGTCGGAATTTATTGCCTACATTGCAATTTTCTCCCAGGTAACGCGGCCTGCCAAAGATATTTCCAATGCGTTCAGTGGCTCGCAGCGGGGACTGGCTTCCGGTGAGCGCGTGCTCGAACTGATTGATACGATGCCCACCATTCAGGACAAACCCGGTGCGGTCGAATTGACCGGATTTCGGGACAAAATTTCGGTGCAAAACGTATCCTTTTCCTATAATGTGGAGACGCCCGTGCTGCGCGACATAAGCTTCGATTTAGAAAAGGGGAAGACCATTGCCCTGGTCGGTTCATCGGGTGGCGGTAAGTCGACCATTGCCGACCTGATTCCGCGATTTTATGACCCAACCGCCGGTAAAATTCTCATTGACGGAGTTGATATGCGCGATTGTTCAACTGCGTCATTACGCACGTTGATGGGCATTGTAACCCAGGAAAGCATTCTGTTTAATGATACCATCTTCAATAACATCGCCTTTGGTAGCGCGGCCACAGAAGCCCAGGTTATGGAAGCGGCCCGGATTGCCAATGCCCATGATTTTATTGTGGCGCAAACCGACGGTTACCAGACTATCATTGGCGACCGGGGCGGCAAATTATCCGGTGGGCAACGGCAACGCATCAGCATTGCCCGCGCCATTCTCAAAAATCCCCCTATCCTGATTCTGGACGAAGCCACTTCCGCGCTCGACACCGAGTCTGAGAAGCTGGTGCAGGAAGCCTTAACGCGTCTTATGGCCAACCGAACGACGCTGGTCATTGCACACCGGCTCAGTACGATTCAACACGCCGACGATATTCTGGTCGTGAATCAGGGTCGTATCGTAGAGCGAGGCCGACATGACGAGCTGCTGACGCTCGACGAAGGTTTCTACCGGAAATTGAGCACGATGCAGAGTGTTTAGTTTTTAAGTGAAATAAGTGGAGTAAGGTAAATAAGTGGGCAGGACGCGGGGTTGCTAAGTTGATCGAATCCAACTTCACCCATTTCACTTAGTTGACTTACTCCACTATTTACTTACTCACAACAATCGTCCAGTCGGGGCCGCTGAAAACTTTATATTTCTCCGAAAAACTGCCCTGATTTACGGCAACCGAGAAGTTTAATAAGCTATTGATATAGGCTACGTCATCGCCAACTGGGGCTTCGCCAAAAGTGTTCACCAGCCGAACGTTCCTGTCGTACAGGGTCTGCTCTCCGTGTAAAATCTGAATGTGTAACGTGGCGCCCGTTTTTACGCCAAGCTGGTCGATCATGGTCTTTGGGATGTTGCTCCAAACGTTGCCGTACTGAATATCCAGTATCGGAATAGTACCTTTCACGAGGCCATCGCTATATTCTGCTTTTTGGTAAGGTAAACGAACGACCTCATTGGGTAATTTGGGACCTACCTGCTCAAACGTAATGGTATGGGACGCCAGTCGGGCAGCCGTGTACGCATACACATCGCGGCCATGAAAGGTATATGACGCACCTGAGTTTTTGCGTCGGTTAATTACTTCATCAATTTGCCGGACTTGTTGGATACCGAGGTGTTCCGCCAATAAAGTGAGCGTACCATTATCGGGGGTTACGATGTAATGCCCGGATTTTGTCAGCATCACGACCGAATGTCGTTCGGTACCCACGCCGGGATCGCAAACCGAAACAAAAACGGTTCCTTTTGGATAGTATGGAACTGTTTGATAAAGCCGGTACGAAGCCTCCCAGATGTTATAGGCCGGAATTTCGTGGGTCAGATCCAGTAGTTTAAGCGTTGGCGACACCCCTAGGGCAACGCCTTTCATGGCCGACACCGCGCCATCTTTCAGGCCGAAGTCAGACTGGAACACTACAACGCCGTTTTGCCCTTTTGCCTGTGGTGCACCAAGCAAAACCAGCCATAAACAATAGCCGTAAATATATCTCATGCGGTTGATCTTTCAGGTGGATACGTGGTGATTTTGCTACTTCACGAGTTAGTTGCCCAACGGTTCGTGCCGGTCAAATAAAGAATCAAGCCCAGCCCAAGTACACTAGCCATGTCGGTAAGCGTAAACGCAAGTTGAAGCCAGTTGACGTCGATAGCAACGAGCGATAAAAAATAACCTATAAAATAAATTGCCCGGCTAGCAGCGATTATCTGGGCCGCTAAGCGAAAAGCCGAGCGGGTTACCTCACCAGATTCCTTCCAGAGACGATTGACTGTAAACACAAGAAAGCCGAAGACGATCAGAGACACCAGGCCCCATAGCACGAAGGGGCCGACCTGAATTTCATTGTCGAAAGCGAGTTGTTGGTGACCGATGTAACAGGTAAAAATCATCAGCGAACTACCCACGAGCACTATAACAAATGAGCGTTTTTTGATGCCCGGTCGAAGCTGGAGAAGGGAAAGTAGCTGAAAGGCCAGTAGGGGTGTGATGATAAACCAGGCCATATATCGGTATTGACTAAGGGCATTATACGACTCACGAATGAGCGTTTGACGATCATTACCATCAGATACGGTGACCAACTCAGCCAGCATATCGTGGTAATACGTCTGAATCAAATAGTAAGCGATTCCTGCTAGTGCGGCAATGCAACTGGTAAGATTAGTTGCTGGATGAGCCTGTTCTGAAGAGACAGGCATTCTTGTTGCCAGCGAGAAGATAAACAGGCCCAGGAAGGCAAACATGGCTACGACCAGAAAGAAATACGTAACCACCGGTAAAAGGCCAACGACACCTGCCGTTGGAACAAACGAATCAGCTATTTCCATGAATGCAATAACGTTAATAGCATCAAAACTAACGCTACTGCATTCATGGCGCAAGGATACCCCTTATTTAGGAGTGGCAGGAGCTGGCATTGCCTTGAGTTGATTCATTTGCTGTTTGGATCTGTCAATCAATTGCTGAGCATAAGCCCGCAAATTGCTGTTTTTCCCGTATTGCAGATAAGTCGTAGCCATATCAATGGCATCCTGACGATGGTCAATAAGCAGTGTCGAGAAATTCTTATCCAGATTGTTCGTTAACTTATCGCTCGAACCAGTCTGTTGCAACTTAAGGCTCATGGCTTCGACATTTCGGCTTTGCTGTTGTGTATAAGCCTGATTGGGGCGTGTCGGTTTGATTGACGTCAGCGTACTATTTAACGAATTCATATCGGCGTCGGAATCAGACAAAAGTGATTTTGCCATTTGCTTCAGTGATGAATCTTTCCCATTCTGAATTTCCTGTTTCAGTAAATCCTGTGTACCCTGTGTTTGAATTTTAGCCTGAAATGCGTAATCAAAATCGGGGTCTCCGGTTGCCTGCAATTTTTTGATTTTTGTAACCATCTGTTGTAATGGGAGCAACAGGGTTGTTTTCGCTGGATCGCTGGCAGGGGCGGAACTTGCCGTAGCCGCGCCAGTTGTAGCCTGTGCACAAGCGATCATGCTGCCACTCGATAAAAGGGCTGCCAATGCCCAGACGGTAAGGTTGGATTGTAGCGTTTTCATTGGGTACACGTATTTTTTGCTGTTAAACTAATCCTATTCTATCCTAAAGACAAAAATCAGGCCAGAAGGTTTAATGGATGATGCTTCGTTATCAGCTCATTAATAAATTTAGCCCCTGCCCGGAGGGCATAAAAAAAGGGCAGCTGACTGCCCTTTTAAATTATATACTGTATTGTTACATCCGAACGATCTCGGCACCAATGGCATTCAGCCGGGTGTCGATGTTCTGGTAGCCCCGGTCGATTTGCTCGATGTTGTCGATAATACTGGTTCCCTGCGCCGACATAGCCGCAATGAGCAGGGCAACGCCCGCCCGGATGTCCGGCGATGACATGCGGATGCCTTTAAGCGGAATTTGCCGGTTGAGTCCCACTACCGTAGCGCGGTGAGGGTCGCACAGGATAATCTGCGCACCCATGTCAATGAGCTTATCAACAAAGAATAGCCGACTCTCAAACATTTTCTGGTGAATCAACAACGTTCCCTGCGCCTGAACGGCTGTAACGAGCACAATGCTCAACAAATCGGGGGTGAAGCCCGGCCAGGGAGAGTCGGCCACGGTCATCATACCGCCATCCAGGAAGCTTTCGATCTGATAGCGCTCCTGAGCCGGAATGAAAATATCATCGCCCCGAAACTCCATCTGAATACCCAGCCGTTTGAACTGATCGGGAATAATTCCCAGTTCTGGAATCCGGCAATTTTTGATCGTGATTTCCGACTGCGTCATGGCGGCAAGACCAATGAACGAGCCAATCTCGATCATATCGGGGAGCATGGTATGTTCGGTGCCTTTTAACTCAGATACACCTTCGATGGTCAGTAGATTTGAGCCGACGCCCGTAATTTTGGCACCCATCGAATTGAGCATCTTGCTCAATTGCTGTAAATAAGGCTCGCAGGCGGCATTGTAAATTTGCGTTGTGCCCTCCGCCATAACAGCCGCCATCAGGACATTGGCTGTACCGGTTACAGAGGCTTCGTCGAGCAGCATGTACGCGCCCCTTAAATTGGACGCATCGACCTGG
>CAXTJJ010000356.1:0-6726 GCA_964244155.1 uncultured Spirosoma sp. | reverse complement strand
TGCCCAAAACCTGGTTTCTGTATCGGTGCCGGTGGGGGGTTATATCCGCCAGATTCAGCTTGAACCCGGTATGCGTATTCGAAAAGGACAGACGCTGGTTGTGCTCGAAAACCCGGAATACATCCAGCTTCAGCAGGATTATCTCGATACGAAAGCCAAACTGGAATATGCCGACCTGGATTTTGCCCGCCAGCAGGAACTGAGCCGCGATAATGTTAATGCGTTGAAAGTATTTCAGCAAGTCCGGTCTACCCGGCAAAGCTTACAGGCGCAACTGGCTGGTATGGCACAACGGTTGACGATTCTGCGCATAAACCCCGCCACATTGACACCCGAACGCATGACCCGGACCATTACGGTGCCATCGCCTGTGTCGGGTTTCATTACCGATGTGCCCACAAACAATGGTCGCTTTGTGAACCCGTCCGATGTGGTGGCGCAGATCACCAACGTCGACCACCTGCACGTCCGATTGAGCATTTTTGAAAAGGACATTAGCCGTATTCATGCCGGTCAGGCAGTTCGTTTCGGGATAGGAGGGGATGCTACCCTTGAACACCAGGGAACGATTTTTTTGATCGGCAAGTCTATTGCGGCTGACCGTACTATTTCGGTATTGGCCCACCCGGAAGGCGATGCCACCCACTACATTCCGGGCGGCTATATCACGGCGCAGATAGATGTCAAGACGCAGCCACTGCCCGCTTTGCCCGAATCGGCCATCATTGGGTATGGCGGCAAATCATACGTTTATGTGCTGGAACGCAAGGATGCAAAGGCAGCCGAATATCATTTTCGGCAGGTGGAAGTGAAAACGGGCGTTCATGAAAACGGCTATATCGCTGTCACACTGCCGGGTGACATTGACCCACAAAAAACACCCATTGTCATTAACGGCGGATACGGGTTGCTGTCAAAGCTGAACAACAGCGAAGAGGAGGAGTAAGGGGTCGTGTTTTTTGAGCGTTGTCGCTTGGCTTTGCCGAGGGACGGCTATGCAGAGGGCGTCCCGCCCGTACTGGGACTTTCGAGAAACTCAATCTACGGGCGGGACGCCCTGCGTATAGTCGTCACTCGGCAAAGCCAAGCGACAACGGGGGCTTTGCCAAGCGACAACGGGGCGTTGTCCCTCGGCAAAGCCGAGGGACAAAAAAATAATTTAACCACAGAGGCACAAAGTACACAGAGGTCTGATAGGGAAGAAAGTTACCTATTAAGCCTCTGTGTACTTTGTGCCTCTGTGGTTAAATTATTTTTTTTTGTTTAATATCATGAAAATCAATCATTTAATGATTGTTGACTTAATGAAAAAGTTGCTAAAAAAGATTTTTTTAAATCTCATGCAACCTGCAACCTGTGTTCTGACATCTTCCCATCAAATAACTCAAAGAATACAACCAAAAGAAACGACAACTTCAATTTTCCTAAACCCTTTTTTTGACTACAGCCATGAAAACGTTCAAACACCTCCTTACTTCAGCCTTTATCGCTGCTTCGGTCGCTTCATTTGCTCAAACGACAACCGTTACCATCACCACCGATTCGACTGTATCAACACCTCGTCCTCGCAAAACCGTCGAGCGCATCACCTCCGATTTTAGTGTGTATGTGGGCTTGAACAATTTTGGTGGGTCGCTGCCAACGGGCTACGATTTCAGTCCAATCGGCTCTCGCTTTGTGGCACTGTCCTGGCAGAAACGAATTCCGCTGTTGGTGAAAGGGTCAACCAAACTTCGGTTGGTAACCGGCCCCGAAGTGGCCTGGAACAACTTCATGTTCGAACGCTCTGCCGAATCGAAGCGTAATGTGCTGGTTGAGCGAAATAACCAGCTTACTATTGAACAGGCTGACGTAGATCTGCGTAAATCAAAACTCGTGACGGCTCAACTGAATTTGCCTGTTATGGTCAACGTTGCTTTCCGCTCTGGTCTGACATTAGGTGTGGGTGCCTATGCGGGCATTCGATTAGACAGTTACACCAAAGTAAAACCCGAGGGTGGGTCGGCCGTTCGAACCCACGATTCCTACAGCCTAAACCCCGTTCGCTGGGGCCTCACGACAGAATTAGGCTTCCGGGGCAGCTCGAAACTATTCTTCCGCTACGAACCCAGCAGCCCATTCCGGGCAGGGCAGGGGCCAGACGCGAGCGTGTGGGCTGTGGGGGTGAAACTTTAATCTAAACCGGGATTTTTACAAGATTTAAACGATTTTTCAAGATTATCGCTGGAAGCATAAATCCTATCTGGTTTTAATCGATACCTTAATGCCTTGCATTAATCTTGAAAAATCGTTTAAATCTTGTAAAAATCCCGGTTCAGACACAGCATAGCGATTACCTTGAAAAATTCGCTAAATCTTTTGAAAATCCAGGTACGGACATGCAACGGTTCCTCTTACCCTTGTGTCTTTCTCCCGAATTCCCTTCCAGCGCATTAATCCCACGTTAAAATCCGCTTATCCCGCCGATCAGACCGCTTGTGTAAGAACAGGTACTTTGCGATGCCTACTACCTACCTTTGCCATGTACTTCTGAACGGAAGAACAACAACCTCCTGAAAGTCTACCATTATGAAAACTTTTTTATCATTTTCCCTCTCAATTCTACTTGCTCTATCAACTGCGTTCGGTCAAGTCCTGACGCGGGGCACAGTAAGCGGGCAAGTAGGTTCTGTGGCAGGTAAGCCACTTGAGTTCACAACAATGATGCTGCTGAAAGCCAAAGACTCAACCCTGGTGAAAGGTGCCATCAGCGATGTCAATGGGAAATATGCGTTCGAAAATATAGGTGCCGGCAATTATTTAATTGCTGCACAACAGATAGGATACCGCAAAACGTATAGCGAACCGTTCGCTGTGGACGAAGCTCACCCCGCCATTAGCGTACCGGCACTGGCCATGAGCGACGAGACCAAAAGCCTGACAGAAGTAAAGGTTGTGGCAACAAAACCCTTCATCGAGCAACAGGTAGACCGGACGGTCATGAACGTTGAAAACAGCATTGTATCCAGCGGTAACACGGCACTGGAAGTGCTGGAAAAAGCGCCGGGCGTGACTATAGACCGCCAGAACGACCAGATCCAGTTGAAAGGAAAAGCGGGTGTGATCGTTTACATCGACGGCAAGCAAACCTATCTCTCGCAACAGGAAGTATCGAACTTGCTCAAAAATACGCCCAGCGATAATATTGCTTCGATCGAGATCATCACGAACCCCGGCTCCAAATACGACGCGGCTGGTAACTCGGGAATCATCAACATCAAGATGAAGAAAAACAAGAATTTCGGCACGAATGGCACGTTCATCATCGGTACAGGCTATGGCTGGGTAAAAAACCTGGTTGATGCCCGCGACGACCTGCCGAAATTCAATACCTCCCTGAACCTGAACCATCGCGAAGGTAAACTTAACGTATTCGGTAACTACAGCTATGTGAATCGGCAGAGTGCCCAGAGCAACGAGATCAACCGGGCAATACCGTACAATGGCAAGACCACCTACTTCGATCAGTATTCGTTTCGGCCCAACCAGTTTTCCGGTCATTCGTATAAAGGCGGGTTAGATTATTTCATCAATCAGAAGAGTACGATTGGTGTACTGGTCAATGGTTTCTCGAACGACTGGCGGTCGGCAGGGCAGAACAACACCTACATCAGCGACCAGAACCATGTGCTAACCAGCCGACCATCAACTAAGACCGACGCTCGGGAATTCATGTCGAACCTGACCGGCAACATCAACTACAAATATGATTTTGACGGGAAAGGTCATGAATGGACGGTCGATGCCGATTATGTACACTATGGCGGTAAGAACAGCAATAACCTGAGCACGATATACTACAACCCTGACAACACGCTGAACCGCCCCAACCAGGATGTGCGGAACAATATGCCGTCGACCATCAATATAATGGCGTTCAAAACGGATTATGTACGCCCATTGAAAAATGGAAGCAAGTTGGAAACGGGTCTGAAAAGTAGCTTTGTCAATGCCGACAACAATACGATTTACGATACGCTGCAACAGGAAAACCGGACGTGGTTGTTTGATGCCAGCCGCTCGAACCAGTTCAAATACACGGAGAATATCAACGCGGCTTACATAAACTTTGCGGGCAAAGTAGGAAAGCTGAAAATACAAACGGGGCTGCGGGCTGAGCATACGCACTCAACGGGCACTTCGGTTACACTGAACCAAACGGTTGATCGCAACTACCTGAACCTGTTTCCGACGGTATTCCTGTCGCGCCAACTCGATACCAACAGTGTGCTGAACCTGTCGTACAGTCGCCGGATTGATCGTCCTGATTACCAGAACCTTAATCCCTTTGTGTTCTACCTGGACCCCTACACGTACCAAAAGGGCAACCCATTCCTGCGGCCTCAGTACACTAATTCGGTTGAGTTGACTCACGTGTACAAAGGCGCTATTTCGACAACCCTTGGTTTCAGCCGTACCACGGACTTTATCAATCAGGAAACGCCCCGGCAGATTGCCGCCCAGAACATTACCTATGTAACGCCTGAGAACCTGGGCCATCTGGACAACCTGAGCCTGAACATCAGCTTCCCCGTACCCATCCGGAAGTGGTGGCGGATGCAGAACAACATAAACTCGTATTACCAGAATTATCAGACGTTCTACTCCGAGACCCCTTATCAGGTAAAACTGGTCGCCTTTAATCTCTATAGCTCAAACAACTTCACCCTTAGCAAAACCCTGTCGGCTGAAGTATCGGGCTGGTACAACTCAGCTTCACAATATGGATTCTACCGGGCGCGGCCAATGGGTGCTTTTAGCGTAGGGGTGCAGAAGAAAGTGATGGAGGGAAAAGGGAATATCAAACTGAATGTGAACGATCCTTTCTGGCTTAATCATTTCAGCGGTCGGGCTGCGGTGCAGGACATCGACTTCCGGGTTGCATCGCGTTGGGAAAGCCGCCGGATCATGCTGACGTTCACCTATCGCTTTGGAAATCAGAATGTAAAAGGTGCCCGCGATCGCAATTCAGCCACTTCAGCCGAACAGAACCGGGTAAAAGGAGGAAACTAGAAGATGTAGGATGTATGATATAGGATGTATTGTGCCTGCGTCAGCTATTTCATATACCATACATCCTAGATCATACATAAAAACGGACTTAGTTTAGGTTAAGAAAATGGGAAAGCCAGTCTCCACTTGAGGATTGGCTTTTTTGTGTTTTGCGGTGCTGTGTACTGTGCTATCAGTTTCTTAAAACTGACAAGCGAGGACGGTTCGCCGTTGCGATTCTCAAAACCTCGTTATGTTACTAGTTTACCAAGTAGGTTTTAAGAAACCTACCGTGTCAGTTTTGAGAAACTGACAGCACAACAATAGATGAAAAATTGCCATTACTTCACACGCAGCTGAGTAATCGTTGCCTGAATGTTGGTGACTCGTTCCTGACGGGTGAGTACCAGTGGGGCTGCCGCCCGAACGTCGCAATCGGCGATGGGGCAGCGTTCGCAGGTTTCGCCTACCTCTGTTTCGGGGATACTCGGGTCATCCATGAACCGAAAAACGCTGCGCAGATGGTCATTCAGCGGGAAACCAATATTGATGCTGCTGTTATCGGGTGTGGGGGGGGATGATTTCGCAATGGAAAAAACAAAATAGGCGTTTCCTGTTGTCGGAAAGATGATCCGCTGCGCCCGACAAATAGGCTGACCATCCCACTGCCCGGCCTGTTGAAGTTGCCGCAACTCATTCAGAATCGTAACCGACACCTGCCGACGGCAGTAATGCTCATCGCGGGCAATGCCGTGTGGTGTATGTAGTTTGCTCAGGTGCAGTTCCTTGGTTAACTGAAACCGCATTTTGTTAGGCTGAATACTGTCAGGACGCTGATTAAATCGCAGAAAGAACAACTCCTTGAGACCAAACTGGCTGGTTAGCAGGTTTGTCATTCGCAACAGGAACATTTCGGGCGTGACAGCCAGCAGTTTCATGATTTGCAGCAGCCGCTCATTTTGCCAATCGGGCTGGTTCACTAATTCGGTAAGCTCATCGCTAAGCCGTTGGCGGGGAATCAGTACAGCGCGGGCGTAGTAGGTAGCGCGAAAGTTATTGAGTACTTCGTCGAAAGACCGAGGTTCCAGCGCCGACGATTCCAACGGACGAACGGTGAGGTTTAATCGGCGGTAACCAACTTCGCGAGCCAGGGTAAAGGCCCGCTGTTCATTCGATAACTGGCTGTTTAGTAGTAATTTATTTTTCTCCGGAATATAAACTGACCGCAGCGATGACAGGGTAGGCTGCGTTGAATCGTCATAGGCTTCGACCTGACAACCGTACTCGTTAATCAGAATGTTAGCCAGCCACTCAGGGTATTCGGCAGGTTGACCTGGGAATGGATGTTCGGCCAGAAAAGCGTCGGCTTCCAGTTCAAGGTCTTCAAAATAGTTATCGTGCATGGCCTGATAAGTACGTAGTGCCGAGAAATAAAATTGCTCCACACGGAGGTCGTAGTTCCGGCCAATCTCGATCAGGGTATTGATAAACGCGCTCAACTTGGCTGGCGCACTGGCCATCACTTCCAGAAAATAGCCCGGTTCAATGCCAAACAATTCAAGAGGTAACTCCGTGAGAATCTCAGAGTTAAGTAGTTCAATGACTGGTTCAAGTTGCTTGCTGACCTTTAGCGAAATTAAGGTATCATAATCCGTATCCAGTGCTTTGGCGAGCGCAAACACTTTTTCGGTCTTC
>CAXTJJ010000355.1:0-6768 GCA_964244155.1 uncultured Spirosoma sp. | reverse complement strand
CATGCAGTTCAACCGGAAGGCCGACAGTTCGCTGGAGCCCCTGCCAGCCCGGCACGTCGATACAGGCATGGGCTTTGAGCGGTTGTGCATGGCCATCCAGAAAAAACGGTCGAACTACGACACCGATGTATTTACGGGTACGATCAGGGTTATCGAAGAGCTGTCTGGCAACACATACGGCGGTACGATGAACAAGGCGGACGTAGCCATGCGCGTGATTGCCGACCATATCCGGGCCGTGTCGTTCGCTATTGCTGATGGGCTGGTGCCGTCGAACGCCAAGGCGGGTTATGTAATCCGGCGGATTCTGCGCCGGGCCATTCGGTACGGGTACTCCTATCTGAACCTGACCGAGCCGTTCATGACCAAACTCGTGCCAACGCTGGCGTTGCAGTTTGCCGATGTATTTCCGGAACTAAACGCCCAGCGCGATTTCGTAGCTACTGTGATTCGGGAAGAGGAAATATCGTTCCTGCGGACGCTGGGAACGGGTCTGGGTCGGCTTGATCAGATCATCAGTGATCTTGACGGAAAAGGAACGAAGGAGATTCCCGGCGAAACGGTTTTCGAACTTAACGATACATTCGGCTTTCCCGCCGATTTAACAGCTCTGATCGCCCGCGAAAAAGGGTTGTCGATTGATGAAGCCGGTTTTCAGAAAGCTCTTCAGGAGCAGAAAGCCCGGTCGCGGAAGGATGCTACCTCTTCCGCAGGTGACTGGATTGATGTTAACGAAACCGACCGTGTTGAGTTTGTTGGTTATGACCAGCCCGAAGCCTATACCCACGTTGTAAAATATCGCAAGATTCAGAACAAGCAGGGAACGCAAGTGCAGGTTGTGCTCGATAAGACACCTTTTTACGCTGAATCGGGCGGACAGATTGGCGATACGGGTGTGCTTGAACTCTTTCAAAATTCCGACCAGATCGGAACGCTGACGGTACTGGATACCAAAAAAGAAAATGACCTGACCATTCATATTGTTCAGGACGTTCAAGGCATTGATGAGTTACTGGCCGAAGCAGATTCGGTTTATGCCGTTATCGATACCGCCCGTCGTGGTCTAACCAGCAGCAACCACTCGGCAACGCACCTGCTTCACGCGTCCCTGCGCGAAGTTTTAGGCACGCATGTAGGGCAAAAAGGGTCGTATGTTGGTCCCGATGCCCTGCGCTTTGACTTCTCACACTTCAGCAAAGTGACCGACGAGCAACTTGCCGAAGTCGAACGTATCGTAAACGAGAAAATCCGCGAAGACATCAAGCTCGACGAGAAACGGAACGTGCCCATTGCCCAGGCCAAAGAACTAGGTGCAACGGCTTTATTCGGTGAGAAATACGGTGATTTCGTTCGGGTCATTACCTTCGATCCAGGTTATTCTGTTGAGCTTTGCGGAGGCACACACGTACCGGCAACGGGCCACATTGGTTTGTTCAAGTTCACGGGTGAAGGCTCGGTATCGACGGGTATTCGTCGGGTAGAGGCCAAAACTTCCGCCGGTGCCGAGGCTCTGGTGAATGAGCAAATGGCTGTCGTTAGCGAACTGAAAGACTTGTTGAAAGCGCCCAAAGACGTAGTGAAAGCTGTACAGGCGTTGCTGGATGAGCGGGCGGCTCTGCAAAAACAGGTCGAAGCGTTGCAGAATGAGAAGGTGCAGCAGTTGAAAAGCCAGCTTCTGGAGAAAGTAGAAACAGTAAACGGTCATTCCCGTCTGGTGGAGCGCGTGGAGGTTCCCAACGCCGACGCCCTTAAGCAACTGGCCTATGACCTGAAAGCCAAAGTCGATAATCTGGCCGTTGTGCTGGGGGCCGATATCAACGGCAAACCGCAGCTGGCCGTAATGCTGCCCGATTCACTCATTCGGGACAAAAAACTGAATGCAGGTCAGGTAGTGAAAGAACTGGCGAAAAACATTAAAGGCGGTGGGGGAGGACAACCCTTCTTCGCCACAGCGGGCGGTACCGACTTGTCAGGACTGGATGCTGCCCTGGCGCAGGGGAAAGAATTGCTGGGATAAACTAAAATTATTACACATTAATGTGACACAGAGATTCACGGAGTAAAACGGAGATGCACAGAGATTTTTTATTAACTTCTCTGTGCATCTCCGTTTTACTCCGTGAATCTCTGTGTCAAAACCCTTCAACAATGCCCACACCTTCGCAACCCATTGGCGTATTTGACTCCGGTTACGGTGGCCTTACCGTTCTGCGCGAAATCGTCCGGACGTTGCCCCAGTACGATTACATTTATCTTGGCGACAACGCCCGAACGCCTTACGGCACCCGCTCCTTCGATACGGTGTACCACTATACCCTTGAATGTGTTCAGCATCTGTTTGATCGGGGTTGCCGACTGGTAGTGCTGGCTTGCAATACGGCATCGGCCAAAGCCTTACGCAATATTCAGCAACTCGACTTGCCAGTCATAGCGCCCGATCGGCGGGTGCTGGGTGTAATTCGGCCCACAACCGAAGTCATCGGCCACTACTCCAAAACCGGCAACGTTGGTGTGCTGGCGACGCGGGGAACGGTAACGTCTGAGTCGTACTTGGTTGAAATTGAGAAGTTTTTTCCTGAGTTGAACGTTTTTCAGGAAGCCTGCCCTATGTGGGTGCCGCTCGTTGAAAACGGCGAGTACGACAGTCCCGGAGCCGACTACTTCGTGAAGCAGCACCTTGATCGCTTGCTGCGGCAATCGCCCGACATTGATGCTATTCTGCTGGCTTGTACGCACTACCCTTTATTGCTTAATAAAATCAGGGCCTATGCACCGGAAGGCACAGCGATTTTGAGTCAGGGAGGTATTGTTTCCGATAGTCTGGCTAATTACCTGATTCGCCACTCCGAACTGGAAGCCCAGTGCAGTAAACAAGGCCAACGCATTTTCCTGACCACTGACTCTACCGAGGATTTTGACCGGCAGGCCACTGTGTTTTATGGAGCGCCGGTTCGGTCAATCCATCTGGCGCTATAATGCGTGGCTGGTCTATGTTACCAATTTTTGCTAAAATGTAAGGTTGACTGATTAAATAATCATGTAATTTATGGGAGCTTTAACAAAAATGAAAGCCATAGCGTTAGATAGGTAGAAACGGTTAGAGAGGTCGTTGATGAACAGGTGTAAAGACGATATGAGGTTATTGCAGGTAGGTTGCTATTTGGCGTTGGTGATCAGTAGCTTTGGATTCAGTATCGAATCTGTTCAGGCGCAAACTCAGGAGGCTTGGCGATTGGCGAAGGACAAAGACCAAATTAAGGTTTACGAGCGCAATATTCCCGGTAGCAAGTCGAGCGAGTTAAAGGTCGAATGCGCCATGAATGGAACCCAGAGCCAGTTGGTAGCGCTATTGTCCGATATTGCCAATTACAAGAACGTTATTTATAAAACGAAATCGGCGAAACTGATACGACGTATTAGCGAAACCGAACTGGTATACCATGTTGTAACGTCTGTTCCATGGCCCGTTAGCGACCGCGACATGAGTGTACAACTCACATTTGCACAGGACCCTGCGTCTAAAATACTTCAGATCAAAGGGGTTGGCGTTCCCAATCTTGTAGCTCCCCAGCATAATACGGTTCGCATTGTTGACTGGTTGGCTCTTTGGGAAGTTCGGCCGGTAGCCAAGCAACGGATGCAGGTCACCTATACCTGTCGGCTGGACCCCGGTGGCGATATTCCGGCCTGGCTTGATAACATTGCTGCCGCCAACAGTGCCTATCAATCGTTTGTGCTGATTCGCAACAGTTTGTCGCTGCCCCGTTACCAGGGGAAAACGTATGCGTTTTTAACCCAGTAAGCGTTTCTCGTAAGCCAGAAATTGTAGTCCCGGCCGGAAACTGAGGGTGATTTCGCCTGCATAGCTGTAGCCCAGCCTGGGGAACAGCTTCTGCGTAATCTGGTTCTCCGAGTTGGTGTCAATACGCAGAAAGTCAATGCCCCGGTCGAGGGCAATCTGCTCAGCTTTCGCCAGTAACGCAGCCGCTACACCCCGTCCGCGAAAGGCCGGATCAACCGCCAGTCGATGGGTGACAATGGCTCGCTGGTTAAGGTCGAAGCCAACCTGAGCGTATTCGGGCTCCTGATCTTCCGTTATAGCAGCAGCACCGGCCAGTAATCCGTCGATATACGCTACCCAAAGCTGATTCCTGGCAACATCATCCGCAAATACGGCATGGTTTGGATAGTGCTCATCCCACTGAAAATTTCCGGACTGACGCATCAGTGGAACAACGTGGCGAATCAGGTGCATCAAGGCCGGAAGATCGGTAGCGGTAGCCAGGCGGACAGTCATTAGAAGCAACTTGTTAATTAGGACGCAAATACGGTATTTTATGTGTGGTTAACCAAACAGAAACTGTTACGGAACTGGAATTTCCGGTCGTGCTTAAGAAATTGGAGGTGATGACGAATGATGAGTTTTTGCGTTCTGCCCGGATTTACGTTTGACCTTGCGTTGCTGACTCGCTGACTTATTTCCCCTCTTTGAGCATCTCGACGACCAGACTCAATTCATTGACCGTTGTTTCGGGATTACCGTTATAGCCGATGGTCCGGTAGCGAACACGCCCATCTGGCCCAATCACAACTTTGGTCGGAATACCCAGCACTTTATAGGCGTTAGCTACTTTCTGCTGCGCATCGAGCGGCACCACGAACGGATAAGGGTGTTTCTCCATGAAGGTATGAACCCGCTGTAACGGACCTCCCTCACGGGTGTTCACAAATAAAAATCGAACATTTGGGTCGCTCTGGAAACGGGTTTGTGCCTGCTGCATGGCGGGAAAGGAAGCGATACAGGGACCACACCAGGTGGCCCAGAAATCCAGTACGATCACCTTCCCTTTAAACGCCGACGACGAAATGGTTCGCCCCTGTAAATCGGTCAGCGAAAAAGCGGGTGCTGGTTCATTGATTAACAGTTGCTGAAGTTCCTCGCGTTGCTCGGCTCGTAAATTGGCTTCAAGATCAGTCAGGTACGTGTCGGCTTGCGCAACGGTATTACCCGGCTGTTTGGCGTACCAATCGTGGAGGGCATTTTTTAAGGCCGGAGTGGCTTTGCCAATCTGAACGGCGGCTTCGGCCATTGGGCGGGCCTCGGCAGCATGGTTCGTGCGAAGCGCACACGTAAAGTAACGCTCATTCGTGCGCGGGTCGCTGTTGTCGATGTCATCAGGATTCATAATCTCCTGATAAATGGGGTAAGCATCCGCATATTTCCCCTGCTGCTCCAGCGTGTGGGCGTAGGTGTTGAGCAACTGCCGTTGCCGAAGCTGCTTCTCCATTTCCCAATTACCAGCAGTTGTTTTGGGTTTAGGCTGGGTTTTTAAAACAGCTATAGCCCGTTTAATCAGTGTTTCGGCTTCGGGCAGTGACCGGCGTTCGTCGGCGAGTTGAAACGCCATCGTGTTCAGCATCAGTGGGTCTGTGTGCGCTGCGGGTTGTTGCTCAACGAAAGTTACCAGGCCTTTGATGTCGTTGGCCTTAAAATAGCCATCGGTCATCAAAACCGTCAGGGCAGGCAGGTACGACGAATTGGGAAATTCAGTTAAAAACGCTTGGTAGGCAGCTTTCTTGCGCATCCAGTCCGATTCATTCCGAATGGCCATGGAGCGGTCTTTTTGTACTAATGAGCCGGTTGGTTCTACTGCTTTCTGACGTTCGCGGAGGGCATTGGCTTTGGGGAAGTCGCCCATGCTTTCATACAACTGAGCGGCCGTAGCCAACTCTGCCGTGGTGGGCGTTGGGCGGGAGGCCAGATAGGATTCTATACCGGCTTTTACGGTTGGCCCATAGCCCGGCTTCTTCTGCTTGATTTGAGCGGCCAGCAAGTCTGACCAGTACTGAGAGCGAAGATCGGGATTCTGGGCAATTTCATGCTGGTACAACGTAACTACCCAATTGGGGTCGGGCTGGGCATTTAGTTCATAGAGAAAATGACTTCGGGTGAATACCGAAGCCTGTCCGCCGGTAGCATGTGGAACGATGCGCCCATTGGCGTCGCAAACGGGAATGACATAAAATTGCCCTTTGTTCAGGTCAATACGTTTAGGTTGTATACTATTCCGAAAGAGGAGCATGACACCCGCCACTTCTTTTTTTGGCATGGTTAATTTGCCGACATACTCATTACCTGTTCGTATCAGCGAGACACTTGCAGGCTGGCTCAGGCGCATCTCGTTGGGTGCGCCATAGCGCACGTAGCGGCCCTCAATCGTGCTATCGGTGGCCAAGGGTGTGGTCTGAGGAGTGTACGTAAAGGACACCACCTGCCCAAGCTGTGGACGCTCTGGTGAGAAACAGAATTGTGCCTGGGCTTTAAGGCAGGCAAAGGCTAAAAGGATGAAGGAGAAAAATTTATAGTTCATAACGTTTAAGCTCAATCATAAAACACCATAAAAATCATAAAGACCCGCGTTCTATACTGCCACCACTTCCTCTTTCAAAACAGGCTTCGACACCGCCCATAAGCCTGCATACGTAAACAACCCGTTAAGCAACAGACGCTCAAAGCCAAATTGATACCCGCCAAACCAGGCCGCCGAATTTTCATTGACAATATACGTCAGTACGGGCGATATCAGACAGATCCAGGGCACAAAACGATCCATGACCGGGCGTTTGCTGAAAATTCCAAAGGCATAAAGCCCCAGTAATGGTCCATAGGTATAGCCTGCAATATCGAACACCGCCGTAATGACTTCTTTACTATTAAGCTGCCGAAAAACGATAATGACGACGTAGAACAGCAGCGAGAATCCAATG
>CAXTJJ010000354.1:0-6772 GCA_964244155.1 uncultured Spirosoma sp. | reverse complement strand
AACGGTTAAAAGCGGCCGGACTCGTATTTTTCGGAAAAACCAACACCCCCGAATTTGGCTTGACGCCTTACACCGAATCGAAGCTATATGGCCCGGCCCGTAACCCCTGGAAACTCACCCACTCACCGGGCGGGTCGAGTGGGGGTTCTGCGGCTGCGGTGGCGGCCGGCATTGTACCGGCAGCATCGGCATCGGATGGCGGAGGCTCCATCCGTATTCCGGCCGCGTGTTGTGGCTTGTTTGGGTTGAAGCCTTCGCGGGGACGAGTTACACTTGGCCCCCGCTTTGGTGAGTTATGGAATGGTGCTGTAACGGGCCATGCCGTTACGCGTAGTGTTCGTGATAGTGCTGGTTTGCTGGACGCGATTTCAGGTACGTTAGCGGGTGACCCCTACGGCATTGCTCCGCCTGTGCGACCATTCCGGGAAGAGGTTGGTCGGGAGCCGGGCAAACTAAAAATTGCTTTTTCGACACAGGCACTAATGCCTTCGCAGTCCATCGATCCTGAGTGCATCAAGGCAGTCACGGAAACAGTTCGTCTGTTGGAGAGCTTAGGTCATACGGTAGAAGAGGTGCCGTTGCCGTATGAGAAAACGCTCGTGACTGAAGCGTTTTTCCTGTCGGTCTTGAGCGAAACGGCGGCTACACTTCGGGAGTTGGGCGAATACCTGGGTCGTCCCACCCGGCGGGATGACGTGGAGTTAAATACCTGGGCACAGGCGCGATTGGCTGAAGGATTCTCGGCGGCCGATGCAGCTTACCAGAAGCGTCGCTGGAACACGCTGAACCGCAGCATGGGCCAACTGCACGAAACCTATGACCTGTTTCTAACGCCAACCTTGCCGCGGCCACCCATTGCAATCGGAACGTTCCAGAACACATCTTCGGAGCAGCGGCTACTGAAACTGGTCGATTCTCTTGGTGGTTTAAAATACCTGAATGGCAGCAAAACGGTGAACGATTTAGCCGAACGGTCGCTGGGGTATATTGCGTTTACCGTTATTACCAATATGACAGGACAACCATCTATGTCAGTGCCTCTTCATTGGGCCGCCAATGGCCTTCCTATTGGTGTAATGTTCGCAGCAAAATTGGGTGATGAGGCAACCCTACTTCGATTGGCTGGACAGTTGGAACAACAATGCGCCTGGTTTGATAAACGACCCTCTAGTTAAATTGTTTACAAATATATATATATTTATAAACTATAAATTTACATTTTGTGTAATATGTAAACATTATTGTTGTTAATTTACAGGAAAACAACAATAACTATGCGTGTGTACATACTACTGCCGTTATTTATACTAATCTCATGGACAGGCTATAGCCAGACAGAATCAATTAGTCTAATTGCTAAACCACTGCCTGCATACAGGCCGGGCATTTCGCTAGCCGTTCACGCCGGTACGGCCGGATTCGGATTTGATATTTCCAAGTCACTTTTTCGGCAACTATCCGTGCGGATAGGGGCTAACCTGTTCAATTATCAGAGCACTCTAAAGTCGGGTAAAGACACCGATGAGCTTCAGATTGGCTTCGACTACACGGTCAAGTTATTGTCTTTCAATATGCTGGTTGATTACTACCCATTTAAGCGGGCAGGCTTTCGCTTAACGACCGGTGTCTATTACAACCTGAACCAACTTTCTTTCTTTGGCAAGCCAACCAAAGATGTGCGGTTCAATGACGTTGTGTTCACTATTGATCAGGTTGGAACGGTAAGTGGGAAGGCTGATTTTAGCAAAGTTGCCCCTTATGCAGGAATTGGCTGGGGCCATCCGTTTTTGCGAAACCGACTGAAATTCACGGCTGACATCGGTATTTTTTATCAGCAATCGCCCACAATCACGTTCGTGACAACGGGCATGCTGGAGCCTTCCAGCGATCAGGGACCAATTATCGAAAATAACCTCAAGCCCCTTAAATATTATCCCGTCGTTAATCTGGGCATTTCTTACAACCTCGTATCCACCCGTTTTTAATCGTACTATCATGACTGGTCAACTATATACGGGCTGGAAACGCCTGTTCAAAGGGATTGGATTAACAATAGCTACGGCGGCACTCGTAACAGGCTGTCAGGATATACAAAGTATTCAGCATCTTGATCCACTCAAAGGCGTTGTCTTCAAAATAAATTACGAGCCGTCGCCAACGGCGCTTCAGGGGTTAGTTATTGATGCTAAAACCGGTGCTTCTCTTACCGTTCCTATTCAGGTCAGTATTTTCGGGCCGGATGCCAGTCGGGTTCTCACGTATGAAGGCGTTGCTACAACTTCATATAAGAGCAATAAAGCCGATTTGTTTCTGGGCCTCAAAGGCACTGTGGCCTCAGCCGAAAAACCGGCCGAACTGCGTATTGTAGTCGATGCACCAGGCTACATTGCGTCCAGCATTTATTTGTTCATTGATAAAGCAAAGCCTGCGCCATTTGAGATTCGTATGGTTAAGGAAACGGCACCCGTAGGTGGAGTGGCCATAAAACAGGATGTGGTCGAAACATCGGCAACGGGCATGGTTAATTCCGATGAAACGATAACGACGCCCATAACTGCGTCGATGGTAAGCAGTGTAACTGTACAAATACCGGCCAACACCCAGCTAAAAGACGCGAAAGGGTTACCGGTAGCGGGCAATCTGACGGCGCAGGTAGCTGATTTCTCCAGCCAGATGGAAACATCATTGCGGGCATTTCCAGGTGGTTTTACGACTCGGATAAACAAAGATGACCAGGGGAACATTAACGCCGACGGTACGTTTTCAACGGCGGGTTTCGTCTCCATCGAACTAGCCAGTTCGAGCGGTCAGGTGGTTACGACTTTTAGTCAACCTGTTACGGTGAAAGTGGCGGTTGATAACAACCTAAATAATCCCGAAACAGGTCAGAAAATCAAATCCGGTGATCTGATTCCGGTGTTCAGTTATGGTGAGCTGACCGGCGAATGGATGTATGAACGGAAGGTTACTATAAAATTGGAGGGAAACGCCTTGCAGGCTACTATTCCGATTACGCACCTGTCGGGTTATCACCTGGCTTTCTGGTCGCCGAGGGTAAGCAGTTGTGCCGATGGTGCCCAATGGACAATCACCGGAAAGCCTGATGGGAAACCCCTGAACTGGGCACTTTACAATGGCAACCAGTTGTATCAAAGTGGTGCCACGGCAGATAATACCATTAGTTTCCCCCGTCCATTTGCCGGAGCGGCACGGCTGGATCTGTTCTCGCCGGATGGAAAACTCATTGGTACGTCGACTGTCGCGAAGTTGTGCGGCAGTCACACCGTTAGCGTTACGTATCCACAAAATCTGATTGATCTCGATGTGGCGATATCTGCTTATTGTGAAAATAACGCTGATTTGCAAATTTCGCCAAGTGCCTGGGTGAAGTACCGTAAGGTGGGCACCAATAACTGGCAGCAGTCTTTTCTAACGAATGGCAAAGGAAAACTAGTTGGCCTAGAGCCCAATGCAGATTATGAAGCGGGGGTAGATTACAATGGATTTTACCCGGTGATTATCAATGCCGGTCAGGTTGCGGGCACCCGGCTTATTGAAATCAAATTTTCAAAAGATGTAAGTATCTGTCAGTAGAACGCGCTGTTCGTGGTCATTACTAACACAGTGAGCAATCATCTTTGTTAGTAATGACCGTAGGACGACAAATAAAAGTCCATTATTTTGTGTTTGGTTCGTTAGGTTATAAATCCTGCCATTGCTTCTGGCGGGTGTTCACCCAAACCATAAATTGGCATGTTCTTTCAGAAAGTCGACCATTCGTTGACGGAATTGCTTAGGGCTTTAACGTTTGCTGTCCAACCTAAAATCGCACAAGGATTTATTGGCTTTCTGCTGGTACTGCTCAGCTGTACGCATGTGCGAGCGCAGGCACCGTCCGGGAACGGGCTTATGCTTCCGTTGAGTATTACCATTCTGTATTTTGATCAAAGCAGTCCTGCCCTTCGACCCAACGTAAAAACCACCCTGGATTCGCTGGCCCGGCTATTGGTGGCCCAACCTGCGTTGGTCGCGACTCTGACGGGTTACACGGATAATATAGGCAAGCACGAGTTGAACCTGGCTTTAGCCGAGAAGCGGACCAAAGCCGTTGAGACGTATTTGAAGCAGCATGGTGTGCCCGCCAGTCACATTGTTGCCCATTGGGAAGGTCCTGACAAAGACACGTTAGGAGATGACCCGAAAGCCGTAAAAACAATTGGTCGACGCGTGGCGGTCCAACTTTCACCAAGGTGAAGTTATCTTCACTACCACACCCTACTCCGTATAATCCAGTTCCTTCCCATATGTTTCCTCCATAGTTGATAGCGACCAATAGCCTAGTGCGAAGCAGACAAAAGCTACAATGGCGGCTGATTCCAGAACGCCAAGGTGAGGTTTCATGGCCTGGAAGGCCGGAATACTGATTAGGGTGGTGGCCCGTACATTGTTGGCCACCGAAGTCGTGGCCGTTGCGCGTAGGTTGGTGCCAAAGCTTTCGGCTGTGATGGTCAGGAACATGGCAATGTAACCAATGCCAAAGCCCATAGCCAGGCAAAGGGCGTAAAAGGCACCCGGTGAATTCAGGCCGCCGTATAAGTACATGATGACGAACACGAACGTCAGGCTCATCATCAGGCCAATGGCTTTCCGGCGGGAATGTAGATATTGGCTAAGAATGCCGCTCGTTAAATCACCGATTACGGTGCCCACATAGGTAAACATCACACACCGGCCCGGTTGGATAGGGTCGGTAATACCAATCGCTTTGCCAAACTCGTTTCCAAACGTGGCCAGAATGCCAATAACCAGATAGGTTGGAAGCGCAATGCCCATGCAGCGGAGATACCGTAAAACCTTCGACTTACTATTAAATAAAGCCAGAAAATTCCCCCGACTTACGTTCGTACCCTGTACCCGCTTGAACATGCCGGACTCAAGCACACTTATACGCAGTACCAGCAAGCCAAGGCCCAGGCTGCCGCCAATAAAGTAGGTCGTGCGCCAATCAAAGAGCGTAACTGTAAAATAAGCCACGACCGCACCCAGTAGCCCAACGCTGGCAACCAGCGATGAACCGTAGCCGCGTAAACGGGGTGGTAAAATCTCACTAACCAGCGTAATACCTGCGCCTAATTCACCGGCCAAACCTAGTCCGGCTACGAACCGAAGCCAGGCATACAGTTGTGGGTCGTGTACAAAACCACAGGCAATGTTGGCCAGCGAGTACGTGATAATACTGCCAAACAACACCGAAAGCCGCCCCCGTTTATCGCCCAGAATACCCCAAAAAATACCGCCTAAAAGTAACCCCGCTTGCTGATAATTCAGAATTGTTCCGCCAGTAAGGGATATGTCCGCTTCCGACAGACCCAGCTCTTTGAGGCTCGGCACCCGTACAATATTGAATAGCAACAGGTCATAGACATCGACAAAATAACCCAGTGCCGCGACAATGACGGGGAGAGCAAATAACGGACGGAGGGAGGTAGAGGATGAAATCGAAAACATTTCAATAAATTAAAAATAGTCACGGTGTGACTGCTAAGCTACCCGGTCTAGTTCCCGATAGGTTAGAATCGTGTTTGAACGAGGAAGTTCTAAATCTGATTCAAGGAACGGGACAACGTCGACAGTTTGTCCTTGGGCATCAAAAAATTCGATTATATAGCCATCCTCGTCAGTTGGTCGAGCGATGTGCTCAACCACTACACCCATATCGCCAAGTCTTAGACCGTACTGCGGGAAGTCTTTGGTCAAAATAGCCCGACTAAACAGCTTGAATTTCATGTCTTTTTCGGATATAGAGTAACGAATCGCCATGACAGCGGTTCACTGGTATAAAGCCATATTGTAACAACTCCGAAGTTACGTAATGTGCCGCTTATTTTGTATAAATCACCGCCAAAAGGAGCAGAGCGGGAGTAAACAGCGTCTCCATCAGCAATAATCTGGCGAATATCCTGTTCCAGTTCTGGCCAGTTCGCCTGCGTGTAACCCAAATTAATAAGGAAAGCCGACTTGTCACTTTCGGCTTTCCAAATCAACAAATAGTCTGTAATCTTCCGGCTATCCAGAATGATTTCGCCTTCGACTTTCATTCACCTACCAGAGCCGAACGTACAGCACCGTGATCAGCAACAGGATGATAACGGCTAAGGCCGTTGCCGATGGAGCTAAACGGAACATGCTGGCGTCGATAGCAAAGGCTTTGGGATTGATGGCCGGACCTACCAGGCTAATGACAACCATCAGCAGTACCGTGAATACGAATGCCCAGCCCATACAAATCAGGAAGGGGATTTCATAACCACCGGCTCCATTTGGATACGCTGTGTATAGTATGGTTTCGTTGCCAAACAGCGAAGGAGCGAAATTGTTAAACAATACAGCCAGGCCAAAACCACCCAGAATACCAGCTACGGCGGCAGTGCCCGTTGTGCGCTTCCAGAAGAAACCAAGAATGAAGACCGCAAAAATGGCAGGACTCAGGTAACCGGTGTATTTCTGAATGAACGTAAAGCCGCCTTCACGACCAATGCCCAAGGCATCCTGCCACGTCAGTCCGATAGACAGCAGCATAGCGGCAAAAATAGTGATTCGGCCAACCCACACCAGTTGGGTTTGGTTCGCGTCTTTTTTAATGTATTTCTGGTAAATATCGAGCGTGAAAATAGTCGAGATCGAGTTGGCTTTACCAGCCAGCGAAGCTACGATAGCCGCTGTCAGGGCTGCCATTGAGAGACCCTTCAGACCATTGGGCAGGAAGGATAAA
>CAXTJJ010000353.1:0-6779 GCA_964244155.1 uncultured Spirosoma sp. | reverse complement strand
CCCGGTGGAACGCCAGCCCGGTGGAACGCCAGCCCGGTGGAACGCCAGCCCGGTGAAAACGAGATTTAGATAATTAATCACGTAACGGAAAAATAGATTTTAAACACAGAGTCACAGAGAACACAGAATCTATATTACTGAAAATAAACAACTTGAACTCTGTGACTCTGTGTTTAAAAATTCTGCGCAGTTACACTCAACGTTTTAACCGAATGAAAAAACTCAACACAAATGAATTTCGATACGATGAAAAACGGTCGTTTTCGAGCAGGGAAACCCCTACGCTAATGGACCCGTTTTACACCGATGAAGCCGATCAGAGTCGCCAGTTAGATGAACTGGCCGAGCGCATGGATCAGGCACAAAACCGGATGCATGCCGATGAGCACTATGGCCTGATGGTCGTGTTTCAGGCGATGGACGCGGCTGGAAAAGACAGCTCTATCCGACGAATATTTAAAGGCGTTAATCCGTCGCGCTTTAAAATAGCGTCCTTCAAGAAACCGGAAGACGACGACCTGAAGCACGATTTCCTTTGGCGTTTCTGGCAGGAGTTACCCGAACGAGGCAATATCGGCGTATTTAACCGCTCGTATTATGAAGAAGTATTGGCCCTGCGCGTTCATCCAGAGCGTTTACAGGAACAGTATATCCCTGAAAATCTGTTACCTACAAATGAGAAAACCTTGTGGAAACAACGTTTCGGCGATATTGTCCACTTTGAAGACTACCTGTTTCGCAATGGTTTCCCGATTATGAAATTTTATCTGCACGTAGCTAAAGAAGAACAGGGAAAGCGACTCATAGCCCGTTTGGAAGACACCGAAAAACAGTGGAAACTGAGCGAGAATGATTTGGAAGAGCGTGAATTCTGGGACGACTATCTACAGGCTTATGAGGACACGATCAACGCAACGGCCACCCGACAAAATCCCTGGTACGTGATTCCAAGCGACGACCGAACGAATCAACAACTTATCATCGCCCACATTCTGACTGAAGTGCTGGAATCGCTGCCCGTTCATTTTCCTAAAACCGACAGCAAGGAAGCGCAGAAACTGATTAAGCAGATAAAAAAACAGGACGGCAAAAAATAAACATCCCTTTCTTATAAAACCATGCTAACGATTTGTCGGATGTCGTCTGGCTTCGCCAGACGACATTTGCGTGAAGAAAAGTTGGTAACAAACCATCATATTGCCAGCTTTTCGATTATTAGTTTTATCCTATATGGCGTGCCGTTCAGCATCGTATTTCGGTGCTTTATCTATTTTTTATCTATCGTTACTAATGCCCTGCGTACTTTTGCGTTAGCGATCTGAAACCACTATCGTGTGGCTAAATCGCTTATTGATAACGCAATGAAACATACGATACCACTCTGGTTGAGCGGCCTTTTTATTTTTCTCCTGTCGCTACAAACCAGCAAAGCGCAGGGATCGCTGAGTACAAATACAGTTGGTAATACACAACAAAAAGGTATCCGGGCGGCCGGGCTGACGATTAGCGGCTATATCAAAGACGCAGGAAACGGCGAGGGTTTGATTGGCGTGTCGGTTTATGTAAAAGAAACCGGTTCCGGTGCCGTAACAAACAGCTACGGTTTTTATGCCGTTACCCTGCCATCGGGTAGTTATAATCTGGTTATCAGCTATGTTGGTTATGCCAAACAGGCCAGACAAGTTGATCTTGTCGACAAAAACGTCCGCCTTGATCTTGAGCTAAGCCAGGAGGGCAAACAGCTTCAGGAGGTTGTTGTATCATCGAAACGGGAAGACGACAACGTTAAAAACATCGAAATGAGCGTAAACCGAATCGATGTAAAAACGCTGCAACGGATTCCGGCATTACTTGGCGAGGTCGATGTGATTCGGAGTATTCAATTATTACCGGGTGTATCGACGGTAGGCGAAGGGGCAACGGGTTTCAACGTTCGTGGGGGTAGCATCGACCAGAATCTGGTGCTGCTGGATGAGGCCCCGGTGTATAACTCCTCACACTTGTTTGGCTTCTTTTCGGTATTCAATCCCGATGCCGTTAAAGACGTAAAGCTCATCAAAGGCGGCATTCCGGCGAATTATGGCGGGCGCATTGCGTCGATTCTGGATGTTCGGCTAAAAGAAGGGAACGCCAAGAAACCTGAACTCAACGGCGGTATAGGCCTGATTTTTAGCCGACTATCATACGAGCGGCCTTTGTTTAAAGGGAAAGGTTCGTTTATTGTAGCCGCCAGACGCTCGTATGCTGACATTCTGGCTCAGCCATTTTTGAATAGCGACCTGAAAGGAGCCAAGTTCTACTTTTACGACCTTACGGCAAAAGCGAATTACCATATTAACGATAAAAACACAGTGTTTTTGTCAGGCTATCTTGGGCGGGATGTATTCGGTGCCGACTTCGGTTTCAACTGGGGAAATACAACACTGTCGGCCCGGTGGAACCACGTATTTAGCGACCGGCTCTTTCTGAACACTACAGCCTACTACAGCAATTATGATTATTCGTTAAACACCGACCTGAAACAGAAAACTCCCAATGACTATTTCCGAACCGATTCGCGTATTGTCGATTATAGCTTAAAGCCCGACTTTTCACTGTTCCTGGGCAAAAACACGATCACCTTTGGTGGGCAGGCGATTATCCATGATTTTCAGCCCGGCACCGCTACAGCCGCCAGTGCAGGTAGTGTACGCTCATTTGGCATCGTGAACAAACATGCGCTCGAAGCGGCACTCTACATGGGTAACGAACAGCAACTAACGCCCAAACTGCAACTTCAGTATGGATTACGCTATTCAATGTTCCAGTATGTTGGTCCGGGCGAGGCTTATACGTTCCAGACAGATGTACCCTTTGGCACCCGGCGCCAGGTTGTCACAACTGTAGACTACAAAGGCGGTGACGTGATCAAAACTTATGGTAACTGGGAGCCTCGCTTTGCGGCCAAGTACGAACTTAACAGCAACAGCTCGTTTAAGATGAGCTACAACCGGCTGGCGCAATATATCCACCTGATTTCCAACACAACCGCATCGACACCGCTTGATATCTGGACACCATCCACTAACAATATTAAACCGCAGATTGGCGACCAGGTTGCGGGTGGTTTCTTCAAAAACTTTGGTCGCTCGAATGGAGCAGGCAGCGAATTTGAAGCATCCGTAGAAGTCTATTATAAATGGCTACAGAACCAGATTGACTACATAGACGGAGCTAGCCTGATTTTGAATAAGTACCTCGAAGGTGATTTACTTAGTGGCAAAGGCCGCGCTTATGGAGCCGAGTTTTTCATTAAGCGGAACACGGGTGTAGTCAATGGCTGGATCAGCTACACACTCGCTAAAACCGAGCGGCAGGTAAATGGGATCAATAATAACAACTGGTACCCAACCCGTTTCGACAAGCGCCACACCCTAACGTCGGTATTATTGTTTGACCCGCCCCAGGCAAAAAGGTGGAACTTCTCGGCTACGTTTACGCTCGCCAGTGGTACTCCGGCTACTTTCCCGACAAACCGATTTGAATATGAGGGGTATGTGGTGCCGCAAAACACCGATAACTCCCGCAATAATTACCGTATCCCGACCTATCACCGGCTGGATGTAGCAGCAACCTTACAAGGGCGCAAGCGGCCGGGCAAACGGAAAGATGACAACTGGGTATTCTCGATTTATAATGTCTATGCCCGCAAAAATCCGTTCTCGGTGTATTTCCAGGCCAACGCCGATAACCCTCGGGTGACTGAAGCAATCCGGTACTCGGTGTTTGCCACGCTGATTCCGTCGGTAACGTATAATTTCAAATTTTAAAGCCCCTAACTTCCCGAAGGGGGACTTTTAACTCATGAAACCAATTATTAAACTACTGCTAATTCAACTACCCTTTTGGGGGCTGGGGAGTTGTACGACAGTCATTGACGCCAAACTGGATACCGGTCCAATCCAATTATCGGTAGATGGGACGCTGACCGATCAACCCGGCCAACAAACAATTCGGCTGACTCAAACGGCAGCTTATTTCGACAGTAGTACGCCAACGCCCGCTACCAGTGCCACGGTTACCGTAGCAGACGATGCCGGGAAAACGTATCAATTTTCGGACCCAGACAAGGATGGCTATTATGTTTGGCAACCAACGGGCAAGGACACACTTGGGCATATCGGGCGAACGTATCAACTCACCATTGCCTACCAGGGCGATACTTACAAGGCCAGTTCGAAGATGAACCCTGTGCCACCCATCGATTCGCTAATTTTTGTCAAGAGAAAGCGTAGTCCTTTATCTAAAATTGAAGGCTACCGGGCCGAGTTTTATGCCGTCGACATCCCTAATGAAGTTGATTATTATCGCGTTCGATTTTTCAGGAATAACGAACTGCAAAATAAACCTAACAATATCATTACCTCGCAGGACGGCGCATTTCGGGGCGCCAGTACGGTTACAGATGGCTTAACATTCATTGTTCCTATTCGGCGGTCTATCAATCCAGACAGTTTGTATGCGCTCAATGATGTTGTGAAAGTGGAAGTCCAGTCGCTTAACTTAGACGCTTTTGACTTCTGGCAGCAACTCCGTACGCAGATTACAAATGGGGGTCTGTTTGCGACACCTGCCGTAAACGTTCCAACCAACATCCTCAACACCAACGCCAGCGGTCGGAAAGCAACGGGCTTCTTCATTACCTCGGCCGTTCGCAGCCGAACCGCAGCCGTAATAGACGCCAATATTCGGGTGAGGGAGGATTAGGTGACTAAGTAATTACTTAAAATAAGAATAAAGTTTAGGCACAGAGAACACCGAGTTCAAATTGTTGATTTTAAAAATTTAAGCGCTGTGTTCTCTATGCCTCTGTGTTTAATAGATTTTCGCAATTACTTACTTCGTTACAATCACTTTTTTGGTCAGTACAGCATCGCCCGCTGTTAGCCGCATAAAATAAAAACCCGATGGCAATTGACTGAGATCGAGTTGTTTGCTTATTTTTTGCCCACTTACTTGCAGTGTCTGTTGAGAAAAAACCTGCCCAGTTTGCCCAATAACACTAAGTTGTACGCTGGTGGTATTAACCAGATTAGCTTCTATCTGCACCAGACCGGTCGTAACTGGATTCGGATAGACATCGAACACGCCGACACTAACGGGTTCTACACCCAGTATAATGGGAGCCGGTGGTGCCTGAATACGCAGGTTGTCAATAGCCCAGCCCCAGCCATACGCCAGTTGATCGGCCAGTAACCGAAAGCGAATCAAAATCTGATCGCCCGCCTGAAACAGAGTTTTCTGATTTAATAGGGGTATATCCCGATGACGGTACAACGCTGGTACACCTGCCCGCGTTGAGTTCTGCTCACCCACCGCACCAGCCGCTACACTACTTTTATAAGCGTTCAGCCAGTCGGTTTTATCCGCCGAGCTATAGGCGTCGAGTAGCGGTTTCCAGGTCAGTCCATTGTTGTCGGAGCCCTCTACCACAACATAATCATAGAAGTTCTTGTCACCAAGTTTACTGCCAGCATCGCCCGGCTCTACCAGTACTATTTCGTCGAATCGAATAACGGCGCTGTCGGGGTTAGCCTTTATCCGAATAGGCGACAGCAAAACATACTCATAATTACTTTGGCCTTGAAAATCTGCGCCATTACGATAGGGGTGCTCCGAATGAATAGCCGGGTCGCCAAATCCGGCTGGCATAGTCTGGCTAAATCCATAACCCACAAAATCGCTGGCCGTGGCAGCACTGCTAAAGGTATTTATGTATTGATCACGAACAGCCTGTTGCGCTATAACGGTCAGCGTATAAAAACCGGTTGAAGGGCTAATGGCCTGATTTTTGGCTTTTGACGAATCCCTTGCCACAATTCGGTACGTAATCTTATCGCCCACTTTGAGCGAATTAGCCGGAAAGTCAATCCGACTCATGTAGACGCTATCATACGTAATGTTATTTACGGTTTGACGGCTATATGTCAACAGGCGATTTGGTTGCGCCAATCCGTTTACCTGGTACTCGACATAGGCTGCGCTCAGGCTACTCCGGTCGTCGGCAATGCGGGCATAGATGGGTAAACTATCAGCCACCGTCGTTGAAAAAATACTGTTTTTTGAGGGGCTGTATTGAATTATTGGGGGCGTGTTATCGGGGCCAATGTGTATTTGATACCAAGTGTGTGCACCGTTCATGAGCTTTCCCGGATTGGAGAAGGTGCGTCCCGAAGCATCCTGTGCTTGGAAATAATACCAGATATCGCCCTGTGCCTGTGCTGCCGGGAGGGTGTATTGATAGGTATCCGTTGTGCCTAAACGAGTTGGCAATGCCGTCGTAGCGACCGTATCTTTTGCGGTAGGTGCCGTTTTTCGGTAAACTAACCGAACAGAATTGGCAGTCAGATCCGTATCGCTTATCACTCGAACGGTAAATACAAAATCTCTGACCTCTTCAGAATTTAGAATTGGCTCGTGGAGCACCGATGTCGTTTTCCACTCCAGATCAGAAAAAAAAGCCAACACCAGCGGGCCAGGCGTATGAATCGACTCGGCCCGCCCCAACGAACTGGTCATTAGCGAATTAATATTGCCTGTGGGGTATGTATCGTCATGTAAGTGATAAATACTTTTCGACCTATCGAACTGCGCCTGCGCATTAAGTTTAAGTTTCTGACCCGTTTGCTGACCTAAAATAGCTCCATTCAGATACAGATCGCCCCCCGTTAACTGGCGGTTTAAGGGAATGGAGTTGTTCGGGTAATCGGTCTGTGACGTTACTAAGCGCTGTTTCAGGC
>CAXTJJ010000352.1:0-6797 GCA_964244155.1 uncultured Spirosoma sp. | reverse complement strand
CCGCCATCGCTATCCTGAAGGTAATTTTCGACCGGGTCGATAGTCTTCGCCCCTGGGGCGTGTTGTTAGGTGATCAAACGCCTGAAGAAGCGGGTAGTAACTTATTTCGCTTACCACGACGCCGACGAAAAGCCATAGTAAGCGAAACGGAGGCTTAACTATACAGTTTTTTGATAACCTCTTGTTGCGTTCGTGTAAAGTGGGGTCGTTCGGCGGGTTGGTTCAAAAGCGTATCAGGCGGATAGATTCTATAATTAGCATAACTTTCAGCGTAGAGTTCTAACCGCTGACGAGCAAGCTGATTACCGATAGCGGGCCGTTGCCGAAACTCTCGCAAGGCAGCCAAATCAATGTCAGCGTTGGCAACAACACTTTCGCCATAAGCAGCTTCGGCCAGCACTATTCCTTTAGGATCAATGATTTTAGAGCCCCCATCGGTCGTACCTGATGGCAGTGAACTACCCACTATGCCGGCTGAATTAGCCGATAGTACATAGGTCATATTTTCGATGGCCCGTGCCTGTTTGGCTATATTTTTCTGCGTCAGTTGCGGACTACCAATTTCTGAGGTGGAATGGATCAGAACCTCGGCCCCGCGCATGGACAGACAGCGGGCTACTTCGGGGAACAGGATGTCTTCAGATGCGATACAAGCCAGATTTCCGATGTTTGTCTTCGCCACTGGAAACAACGAATCGTAGCCATAAGCATCAACATATAACTCCCAAACGTCGTGTGGAGTGGGCGTATACATGGCGTTCAACCGACGGTAGCGCAGGAGAATATCGCCGTTGGGTCCGATAATAAAGCTGGTTTGGAAATAGAGTTCCGGAAAGAAAGGATCTTGTTCGTAAGCGTTCCCCGAAAAGTAAATTTGCTGACGCTGTACCATCGCACTCAAGGCCTCATAAACCCGACCGTCTATTTCGAGAGCAGCTTTGTCACGCCATTGATGGACTGTCTCATCAGTTGGCGGGCCCGTCAGGAAAAACTCAGGAACCGTAATGAGCAGTGTATCACGGCCTAACAAACCAACTGATGCAGCAATCTGGCGTTCAATACGCTCAACTGATTGGAGGATCAGCTGTTCGGCTTCGTCACGGGTTTGGCAGTCGTTTACTGTCTGGCAAGTTAGTTGGAGGGCAAGAGCTTTGTAGGACATAGTCAATTAATAAGGAATGTAGTTACAGTGGGCTTACCGGTTGGTTCGCCAAAATAAAGCGTTTCCCCGAAATAATAGCAAACTGCGGCCTTTGGAGCCTACCAGGAACAAATCGGGGGTCAGGTTGATTACTTACTTGTCAGGCTTATCAGGAATCAATTCAGACAGAACACAGCTGATTTTTATACCCCGATATTTTAAGGCTACTTACCTGCTGAGCGGCTTCAATATTTACTTACACAACCACCAACCAGTCAAAGCATACATACATGACCGTTGACGTACTGGCCATTGCGGCCCACCCCGATGATATTGAAATGACTTGCTCGGGCACGATTCTCTCGCTTGTTGCACAGGGTAAAACCGTTGCCGGGGTTGATTTAACAAGAGGAGAATTGGGCACACGCGGCACCCCCGAAATTCGCGCGCAGGAAGCTGCGGAGGGTGCCCGACTGATGAACCTGGTTGCTCGTGAAAACATGGGGTTCCGGGATGCCTTTTTCCGAAACGACGAAGAACATCAAATGGCCCTTATTCCTATTATACGTCAGTTTCGCCCCGAAATCATCCTGACCAACACGCCCGACGACCGACACCCCGACCACGGGCGGGCATCTGAACTCGTTGCCGATGCCTGTTTTTACGCGGGCTTGCGGCAGATAAAAACGCTTGGTAAAGATGGGAAGCCGCAGGAAGCCCACCGCCCGAAGTACATTTATAACTTTATTCAGGACCGGTCGTTGAAACCCGATTTCATTGTTGATATAACGCCTTATTGGGACAAGAAACTAGCTGCCATAAAAGCGTATAAAAGTCAGTTTTTCAACCCTGAAAGCACAGAACCTCAAAGTTATATTTCCGGCGAGCCCTTTATGAAATTTCTGGAAGCCCGTATGCGGGAACACGGCCATATGATTGGCGCAGAATTTGGCGAAGGCTTTATTAGCAGACGGATGCTGGGCGTACAGAATCTGTTTGCGTTGGTGTAGTCTGAGGTTCAACACATAAACATAGCGAGCATAAAGATTTCCGATGCTCTCTATTGTGATGTGATTACCTAAATTAGTAAATACAGAGGCACAGAGCACACGAAGTTAAAATCTCTAAAAACAATAGCATTCACTTTGTGTGCTCTGTACTCAATAGGTATTTTTAGCTTGCGCGATCACTTAGCGGGCTGACAAATTGATTCTAAAAACACGGATTTGATACTTTTGCAGTTATCTGTAAAGTATCGTTTATCAAGGACAAACGATCTTATAAAACGTATAGCTTAGTGTAATTGTCGTGTAGGTATAACTGTCCTTGAGTGCCGGGTTACTCTGCGATACTTTGGTCATTGCACGTCCAAATGTATAATCGCCTAAGCCATCCAGATAGTCGTTTCGGGTAAAGCGGGTTCCAAATTCAACGCCCACACTCCACGGCCGCTTCACTTCATATTTGATTCCTATGCCCAGCGGGTACGTAACCACACCGCCCATCCGAACCACAGCGTTACTGAATTTGCATAAACCGATACCGCCAAATATATAAGGCGTCCAGTTTTTTTCTTTTGGTAATGCCTTATAATTCAGAAAGTTATACTCAAAATCAATCTCGGCTTCCGAAATACTGGTGCGAAATGAATAGTTACGAGCCTGTTGAAAAGGGTCGGAACTAGCCTGATCCTCTCCACGAAGACCACCTATAGCCCCACTTGCCCGCATCGAAAAGGAACGGGTGGCATTATACCGAAAAAAAAGACTACCGGCAGGCCTGTAAAATTGAGGATTGAGCGCCGGAGATACATCGCCTTTATATAACATACCGCCTAGCCCACCCCCGATCTCTATTTTCTGCGCCTGCACACTCAGGCTGATAAAAAGCCCGGCTACAATAAGCCGGGCTTGCTTGATTCCATATTGATGCATAAATCAGGTGGCAGTAACCACCGAGTCGTAGACATATGATTTGTAACAACCAACAACTCAACACAACTGGTGCCAGCCGCAGTTTACTTGGTAGGTGGACACTTGATTTTGCCCGGAATGATGTAATGGATTGAGAAGTTGGTTAGTAGATAACCGTCGTTAAATACACCATCAGTACTTCGTACGGGCGTATTTAGCGCACCGGTAATAGCAGCCTGCTGATCCGGCGTACCGTTATTATACATATTGACCAGCACGGTATACCGGTCAGGTGGGTTTTTTACATACCGGGCAGCAAAAGTCTCTGTTTGCCGACGATCCGACATGACAAGGGCGAGACCGTTCAGATTGGTACTACCTGGATAGGGTCCTGAACCTACATCATCAAGGTAGTCAGTGAAGGTGTAGCGAAAGCCAATTTCAGCCCCGATGTTAAAGCTTTCATTCAACTTATAACGAACGCCGAAGCCAACGGGAATGGCCAGCGTTACCAGCGAATAAGGTTTAGCAAATCCGGGCTGGCCCTGTCCTTCCGTATGCAACGGCTGGAGTTTAACCCACTCCTGACCTGCATACGGACTAGAATTTGTGCCCTCTGCCACAGGTGTGCGAGCTTCAGGGCTGTGTGCCAGTAACGCTACCCCCCCGAATAAGTAAGGTGTAATTTTTGCCCGTGCTTCCGAATTCCGACCGTCCTCAATAAAATTATAAATCCCGGTTATGGCAAACTCTTTCAGATCGTTCCGAAAGTGAAGATTCCGGGCATATTGAGGTAAGTTACCTTCGATGTTGCTTTTTGAATACGTGTAATCATCACCCACAATACGTGCCCAGGTAAACGTGGCACGAGCGGCAAAATGAGGGGTAAACTGACGCGTGTAGCCTAACCCGACGTTCCAGCGGGGCAAGGTGGTCAATGTTTTAAATGGCTTGCGATAACCAGCCAGATCACCAAAGTAAGTAGACGTGCCTACCCCAAACGTAATTGACGAATAGGGCGCGAAATGTGTGTTTGGCCGCCGTTGCGCCAAACTTTCCGTAACCAAACCTGATAGCAAACAGATTGCCACAGCGCCTATTACTACCTGTTTATACTTATTCATACTCATTAAATACGTGAATCAACACAACTAACCCGAAAGCCAGCCAATTCCGAAACGGCAGGGTCGTTGCTTTTATTGGCAATAGGCCATAAAATTTATGTCACACAGGACAGACAGCGAAATAAAATGCGAATGTTCGGCAAAAATTCCAGCATCAATACCGCGTCTTTAATTGCGTATGTCCCAACCCCAATTGAGTTTACTGCGCAGTGTGTTTAGAAAATTATCGTCGCTAAGTTTAACCAAACGCGCTTTAAACGCTTCTTTTTGAACGCTAATTCGAACAGAGGTATCGACTGTACAGGAGCGGGAATCCAGCGCAGCCAGGAAGTTACCGCTTCGACTTTCGACTTCGAACGCTAACTGGCAGGTGTCCATTACAATCATGGGCCGAACATTCAGGTTGTGCGGGCTAATAGGGGTAATAATAAAACTTTCTGTTTGCGGTAACAAGACCGGCCCTCCGCAACTCAGAGAGTAGCCTGTGGAGCCAGAAGGTGTTGAGATAATCAACCCATCAGCCCAGTATGAGTTCAAAAATTCACCATCGAGGTAGGAATGCACCGTGATCATCGACGACGTTTGGGTTCGCGTAATGGTGAAGTCATTAAGCCCAAAAGGAAGATTGCCAAAAATATCCTGTGTTGAGCGCACACTCACCAGGCTCCGTTCATCGATGGTATATTGTCCGTTGAAAATAGCATCGATCATAAGCCGTACTGAGGCTGGTGCAACTGTAGCCAGAAATCCCAGACGGCCAATGTTGATACCAATAATTGGAATTTGCCGGGCACCAACGTGCGTAACGGCATCAAGCAGCGTACCATCTCCGCCTAAACTAAAGATGAAGTCGGCATCGAAAACACCCTCTTCAACAGTATAGGTCGCCTGGCTGTAATGCGCTACGCCTGTATTATCCAAATAGTCGCGATACCCTTTCGAAATAATTACCTCGGTCTGCCGTCTGGCCAATTCTTCAAACATCGACTGAATGTAAGGCCGTGCCGATTCGGGAAAGTTGCGCCCGTGAATGGCGATTTTCATAGAGAAGTCAATAAGTTGATAAGTCGGTAAGTCAGTAAGTCAGTAAGTCGGTAAGTGACTGACGCGAAAGCAATACCCGCGTCAGCCACTTACCGACCTACTGACTTACTGACTTATTAACTCATCTATGTATTTAGGTAACGAAGCAGTGAATCAAGCCGATCCTGGTCAATACTTTCGACAGGGGCGTTTGCAAAGGCTGCTTCAATATGATAACCAAAGCGTTCAAGCGTTGAGATAACAGGGGTAATGTCTCGCCGATTAAGCTTGAGCGTCAGCCGCGAGCGGTCAGGCATGCCATAGGCAGCACTGGCAAAATAACTGCTGATAATTTTAACGTTGTTTGATTCGATCAGACGGCTGATTTCGGCCAGTGAATAATCGCGCTCATTCATGTTCAGAATCAGGATAGCACCTGCTTCCTGCACACCCAGTTCCTGCGCAAACTTTTTGAGCAATTCGTGTACCGAAATAGTACCGCTAAACTCGCGTCCCTCTGTAATGACGGCTATGACCTCCATCTGATGCTGTACAACCAGACCCAGCACTTCGAGCAGGTGCTGATCTTCGCTTACATAAGTCTGCTCGAACAGGCACATCATATCGCGCAGCGGTAAGTCCTCATCAGCAACATCCATGAGCAATTCTTCGCTTACGATGCCCCGGTAATCGCCCTGATCGGTCAGTACGAGTTGCCCGACGCGATGCTCCTCCATCCACGCCAAAGCCTGCCCGACCAAGTCGGTTGGCTTTAGCGCCGGAAGCATAGGATCTATTAGTTCGGCAGCCAACATAAGTAATTGAGAGTCGTATGATAAAGAGAAACTGTTTGCCGAAAACTACGGAAAATCTCGGATAGTTTTCAACTTTCGCACAGTGAGCAAAATTTACACTGCTTACTATATGAAACAAACTTACGCAACTAACTCGTTCACTGGATTTTCAGCAAGCCAATTCTCTAATAGTTCGTTAAACTGATCCGGGCATTCCATCATCGGTGCATGGCAGCACTTATCAATAAAGTGCAACTCCGACCCCTCAATTAACCGGTTAAATTCGTGACCTACCTCAGCTGGTGTAATGGTATCATTAAGACCCCAAACGAGCAGAGTAGGTATCTGAATTTTATATAAATCTTTGGCTACGTTATTCCGTTGGGCAGATTTAGCAATGCCCACAATGCTCATGCATTTGGGAATGCTGCTGGTAATTTCAAACACTTCGTCGATCAGGTCTTTCGACGCTACTTTAGGGTCGTAGAATGTATAGGCCACCCGCTCTGCAATGTAGTCGTAGCTGCCACGCTTGGGAAATGAACCGCCCATACCATTCTCAAACAGGCCCGAGCTACCTGTTAACACTAACCGACGCACTTGTTCCGGGTTTTTAAAGGTATAGAGAATCGCCAGATGCCCCCCCAGCGAATTGCCCAGTAGTGTCATGTCATCCAGCGATTTCTGTGTAACAAACTTTTCGATGTATACCAGTAGCCCTTCCAGGCTTGCTTGCCGGATAGGCATTTCGTAAATAGGCAGCAACGGAATGATAACCCGATACCGATCTGAAAACGTATTG
>CAXTJJ010000351.1:0-6820 GCA_964244155.1 uncultured Spirosoma sp. | reverse complement strand
TCTGTCAACGACTTTATCGTTTCACAAGCCGCCGTATCGGTTGGCGCACCCAGCAAATAAATGGTTAGATTTTCGGGTAAGGCTTGAATCAGTTCAACCCAGCGTTTGGTTGGATATTGTTTTGTAAACCAGACAGACATAGGAGCCATGCAGACATAAGGCTGATGTTTGTAGGTATTGACAGCAGCATAATCGGCAGCAGACGGATAAAGTTTAGGCTGGCGTACAAACCCGCCTTTGATGCCCATGGCCCTCAATAAGCTTGTATTACGGTCGACCTCATGTACACCCGGCTCAAACCGATGTTCGACCTGGTACGTAAACAAGCGGGCAAATGGATTTTTATCAAAACCTATCGTTGTTTTTGCTTCCGACAACACGGTTAGCAAGCCCATCGTACCGTATCGTTGCAGATTCAGTACCGTATCGTACTGACGGGGACGGATGACTTTCAGAAGCCGCCAAAAATCGTTGTATTTGGCAAACGCTCCCCCGGCACCTTTTTTATGCCAGATCAGAACTTCGTTCAGAAAGGGGTGATTCGCCAGCAAACCCTCGTTACCTTTGCGAACCAGTATATCCAGTATCGCGTTGGGATATGCCTCGTGTAGTTGTTCGAGCATAGCCGTAGCCAAAATCACATCACCGATAAAAGCGGTTTGGATAATCAGGAACCGGGGCGGATTGGTAGCGGTTATCATTAGTACGCTCAATGCGTAATAGCTAAGAATGGAAGATTACGAAGTTTATACCTTGCCCAACGGAATTCGGATTGCGCACAAACAAATACCGCATACACAGATTGCTCACTGTGGCATTATGCTCGATATTGGCAGCCGTGACGAACAACCGCACCAACAGGGGCTGGCCCATTTCTGGGAACATATGGCATTCAAAGGTACGGAGAAACGAAAATCCTACCACATAATTACGCGCTTAGAAAACGTTGGGGGCGAGCTTAACGCTTATACAACGAAAGAAAAAGTGTGTTTTCATGCTTCTGTGCTGAACGCTCATTTCGAGAAAGCTACGGAGTTATTGGCAGATATTACCTTTCATTCGGTTTTTCCTGAAAAACAAATCGAGCGGGAACGGGGCGTAATCCTCGAAGAAATGGCGATGTATTACGATTCGCCCGAAGATGCGATTCAGGACGATTTCGATGAATTGGTGTTCCCAAATCATGCACTTGGCGGCAATATTCTCGGTACCACCGAGACGGTAGGGTCGTTCAGACGCGAGGATCTCCAGCAATTTATCGCCGAGAATTATGATACCAGCCGAATTGTGTTTGCATCGGTTAGTAGTCTGCCATTCAAACAGGTTGCTAAAGTAGCGGAGAAGTACTTTCGGGATGTACCGGCGCAACATTCGGCCCGTAAGCGAAACAAGCCAACGAACTACATGCCGCGACAAACGCGGGTTGAACGACCCATTACACAGGCACAGTGCGCCCTCGGCCGCCCCGCTTATGGCCTTACCGACCCAAAGCGGCTCCCGTTTTTCATGCTTGTCAACCTCCTCGGCGGGCCGGGCATGAACTCAAGGCTTAACCTGAACCTGCGCGAAAAGTACGGCCTCGTATATTCGATTGACGCCAGCTATACTCCTTATTTAGATACGGGTTTTCTGGGCATCTATTTTGGCACCGACCCTAAAAAAGTCGATAAAGCACAGGCGCTTATTGTCAAAGAACTGAAACGACTACGTGAGCAACCGCTTACAACCTTACAGCTGCATCAGACAAAAGAGCAATTGATCGGGCAATTGGCTATGGCCGAAGAAAGCAACAATAGTTTTATGCTGATGATGGCCAAAAGCCTGCTCGATATTGATCGGGTCGAAGCCTTGAATGACATTTTCAACGACATAAAAGCCGTGACAGCCGAGCAATTGCAATCGCTGGCTCAAGAAGTTTTTGAGGAAGATCAATTCAGTTTCCTGACGTTTGTCCCGGAGAAATAATTGTTTTTGTCATGCTGACGAAGGAAGCATCTTCGGACTAGTAAACTTCTTTAGCTATCACTCCAGCAGCCTACCGAAGATGCTTCCTTCGTCAGCATGACAAAAAATATGACTATCAAAGACGCCCAAGTCACCGTCGACGACTGGATAAAGACGGTTGGTGTCCGTTACTTCAACGAACTGACCAACATGGCTCAACTAACCGAAGAGGTTGGCGAGGTGGCCCGCATCATTGCCCGGCGCTATGGCGAGCAATCAGAAAAAGAGTCGGACAAGAACAAAGACCTTGGCGATGAACTGGCCGATGTCCTTTGGGTACTCATCTGTCTTGCCAATCAAACCGGCGTTGACCTGACCGAAGCCTTCCAGAAAAATCTGGACAAGAAGAACATTCGCGATGCTACCCGGCATCTTGACAACGAGAAACTCAAGTAACGCAGACAGTATGTCCGCATAGTTATAAGTTAAATCCAATCTATAGCTGCACGGGCTGGTTGTCCGCGCTACACAAAAAATCCCCGCTGGCTACCAGCGGGGATTTTTTATAAAATAGTCAATGGTTTATTTCTGAAACGACCCAAAAATATGATCCCAGAACGGAGAGGACACACCGTAATTACTTTCTGGATTTTTATAATGGTGAATGCTGTGATTTATCCACAAGACCTTAAAGAAATTCTTGGGTGGCGCATAGGCATGAACGATAAAATGCACTGCCAGATAGCCGGAATACCCTACCAGAAACCCAGGAAAAAACGCATAAGCCGCTTCGCCCATAACCAGAAAGAACAACCCAAAAAATGCACCTGCCACAAAAATTGCCAGTGCCGGAGGCATAGCCAGCCGGGTTTTGTCTTTTGGATATTCATGGTGAATCCCGTGAAAGGTATACTGGATTTTCGCGCGTTGGGGCGTCGATGGAGTTAAATGATACAGATACCGGTGTAATACATACTCAAACAGTGAAAATACCAGCAGGCCCGTAACAAACAGGGTTGCAATGGTACCCGTACTCATGTTGGTATACGTAAACGCATACCATCCTAAAAACACCGATAAAACAAGCCACATGGAGATGGGAACCATGATATGCGTCCGTGAGAGGGCTTCCAGAATCGGATTGTCGAATAGCTTTTTACTACCGCTATTTTTAGGCCGGGTTTTTCCGTGACCGGCCATAGTTTGTAGCTTTTCAGTAGTTGATTCCATAGAAAAAGAACATTAACAAAGAGTATATTGGCGCAAAATTAAAACGAAATCGAGTCAATAAGTTCAGATAGTAAACTAAATTTACTATCTGAACCTAAGTTTTACTGACCTCCAATTGATCAGATAGTTTTTCCTGCATGGCGGCCATATTGCCTTTAGGCATTTTCTGGCGAATAATCAGTCGAAGTGAATTATTGTAAGTCAGGTAGTTAAACATCCAGTTTAGAAAAATAGCCAGACGGTTCTTGACACCAACGATAGACATTAGGTGGACGAACAACCACGTTATCCAGGCAAAAAATCCCTGAAACTTTAAAAAGGGCAAGTCAACGACAGCCAACCCACGTCCAATAGTTGCCATTGTACCAAGATCCCGGTAAGTAAACTCCACAGGCTGTTCATTACGTACCCATCGGATCATGTTTTTTGCCAGATGTCGTCCCTGTTGAATGGCTGGCTGCGCTACCTGAGGGTGACCATTGGGCCACTTTTCTTCGGTCATAAGCGCCACATCACCGATGGCAAACACATCCGTAAACCCCTGAACCTGGCTAAATCGATTCACCAACACACGCCCACCACGGCCTAGTACTTCCGGCGGCAAACCAGCCAGCGGATTTGCTTTGACACCTGCCGCCCAAATGAGATTGTTCGTACGGAGTGTGGAGCCGTCGTTCATCGTCACCGTACGACCGTCGAAATCCTTAACCCGCGTATTGAGCTTTACATGCACACCTAATTTCTGTAAATAAGCAAGTGAATGCTCCTGCGATTGTACGGACATGGGACCGAGCAATTCGGCCCCCGACTCGATGAGGAAAATATCCATCATCTTAAAATCCAGCTCCGGGTAATCCTTGGGCAACACCGTTTTGCGCATTTCGGCCAGTGTACCACAAAGCTCCACACCCGTTGGCCCACCGCCAACCACCACCACGTCCATCAAGCCTTCCCGTTCGTCGAGCGTTTCGACACTCAGTGCATCCTCAAAATTTTGAAGCATCCGATTTCGTAAGGCAATGGCCTCAGCCACCGACTTCATAGGTAATGCTTTTTCGATGATGTTCTGCTGATTGAAGTAGTTCGTATCAGCCCCGGTCGCCATCACCAGGTAATCATACGTAACAGGCCCCAGCTCGGTATCAACCGTTTTATCAGCCGGACGTATACGGGTTACGCTGGTAACCCGGATGTGCACATTTTTGCAATTGCCAAACACCGCCCGCAACGGAAACAAAATAGAATTAGCTTCTAAACCAGCAGTGGCAACCTGATAGTAAAGCGGTTGGAACTCATGGTAGTTCTGTTTGTTGATCAGCACCACCTGAAACTCTTTCCGATGCGACAGATGGCGAGCCAGCTTCAGGCCACCAAAACCAGCACCAACAACAACGACGCGCTTGCGATCCGTTTGAGGTATGTTTGGGTTCATTCAAATTTGCGGTTTACACCGGGCCGTCGAAAACTGGCCGCTGTCGTGCGATTTGCATTTGTGGTTCTGAGCCGATGACAAGATTCGCTAAAAATTGAACACCGCTAACTGACCAATGTAACGCCAAAGATTGATATTTGTTAGGCACATTTACGATACCAGGGGCTGAACAGCCTGTAACACCCGTTCATAATGGGCTTCATACAGTGGTAAGATACGCGATATCTCGAACTCCTTAGCGCGTGCCAATGCGTTTTCTTTGAAGGTTGGCAAGTGTTCATCAGCCAGGATATAGAGTGCATTTTTGACCATGTCGTCTACATCGCCCAGGTTACTCAGGAAGCCCGTCACACCCTGTACATTCAACTCTGGCAAGCCGCCTACATTGGTCGTGATGAGGGGCACCTCGCAGGCGAGTGCTTCAAGGCCCGCCAGTCCAAAACTCTCATTTTCGGAGGGCATCAAAAACAAATCGGCGACAGACAGCACCTCCTCCACAGCGTCGAGTTTGCCCAGAAAACGAACCTGGTCATAGATACCCAGATCGCGCACAAGCCGCTCAATACGAGGGCGTTCGGGACCATCACCCACCAGCAAAAGTTTGGCCAGCGTTTGTTGCTGAACGTGATAGAAGATCATTACAGCGTCGTCGATGCGTTTGACCCGCCGGAAGTTTGACGTATGCACAATCAATTTTTCGCCGTTTGGGCAGATGGCTTTTTTGAAGTGTTCCTTCTGCTGGCGCTTAAACCGACTCAAGTCGATGAAATTTGGGATAACCTCAACTTCACGGTGTACATTGAAATGCCTGTACGTATCCTGCCGTAGATTTTCTGATACTGCCGTTACGCCATCAGACTCATTGATACTGAACGTAACCACAGGTTCATACGACTCATCTTTACCCACCAGTGTAATATCAGTACCATGCAACGTTGTCACAACGGGTACATTACGCCCCTGCGACCGTAAAATCATTTTAGCCATATAAGCGGCCGATGCATGCGGAATAGCATAGTGAACATGCAGTAAATCAACGTTTTCGTTTGTTACTACATTAACCATGGCACTGGCAAGTGCCGACTCATAAGGTGCGTATTGAAATAGCGGATAGGATGGTATATTTACTTCATGGTAAAAGACATTTTCATTAAAAAAATCAAGTCGGGGGGGTTGCTGGTAGGTAATAAAATGAATCTGGTGGCCTTTTTTGGCCAGCCCTTTGCCAAGTTCAGTGGCCACAACGCCACTGCCTCCAAAGGTTGGGTAACACACAATGCCAATTTTCATGCGTGATAGAACGAGTTTGTCTCTCAACAACAAACGGGAGTAAAAAGAATCCCTAACAATAGAAGAAAGGGACAAGAGGCAGAACGAACTACTTTTTTATTGTTTCTTTGCGTGTTGGCCTATGGAAGGCCATATTTCTCCTGCTTCCTGAACACTTATTTCCATAAAACATTAGTCATGGTTGCACGGCAGTCCATTCCTTTCTCGGCGTTTACACTCGGCTTTTTGCGGCTCATACGCGTGCAGAATCTGCTGATTGTTGTGTTGACGCAGTTTCTGGCAAGGCTGTTCCTGATTGGCCCAAAACATGAGATCATACACTCCCTCAGCGACCCTAAACTTTGGGTTCTGGCGGTATCGACCAGTTGTATTGCAGCCGCCGGCTATATTATCAATGACTATTTTGATGTTAAGATCGACCTTATCAATAAACCTCAGCGGGTTGTCATTGGACGTTATCTCAAGCGTCGTGTAGCCATGGGGGTGCATCAGATTCTCAATGTAATTGGCTGTTTGCTTGGCCTTTATCTAAGTCGGTGGGTTTTTGTCGTGGATGTACTCTCGGTGTCCTTGTTGTGGTTCTATTCCGCACAGTTCAAACGGCAACCGCTTATAGGCAATGTAGTGATCTCGCTCTTAACCGCCTTTTCGTTACTGGTTCTGGCTGTTTTTTACCGACAGAATACCGATATTATTCTTATTTATGCCCTGTTCTCGTTTGGCATCTCACTCATCCGAGAGATCATCAAAGATATGCAGGACATTCGGGGAGACGCCCGTTTCGGTTGCCGTACACTGCCCATCGTGTGGGGGCTTCGCCGAACGAAATACCTGCTCTACGCACTCATCGGGGTGTTCATTATCAGTCTTTTTCTTATAGCCACTTCGTTACACAACGTTCGGCTTACCTTTATTTTCGGGTTA
>CAXTJJ010000350.1:0-6846 GCA_964244155.1 uncultured Spirosoma sp. | reverse complement strand
ATGATGTATGATGTATGATGTATGATGTATGATGTATGATGTATGATGTATGATAGGGCACTTGTCAAGTAATAGTTCCCTGTTAATTAATATATTTTACTTTATTTAATGCATACTTGTAATCTATCTATCTGAGTGCCCGCTTAGTTCTCAGATACATCCTATATCATACAGCATACATCTAATCTTATGCCACCGAAGTCTAACATTACTAAAGACAAAAGTTTTGCGTTTGCCATACGCATTATTAAGCTGGAACAATAGCTGCGTAAAGTGAAACGGGAAACCGTTTTAAGTCGTCAGCTTCTACGTAGTGGAACGTCAGTGGGTGCTAATATTCGGGAAGGTTATAATGCAGAATCAGATGCTGATTTCATTCACAAATTTGGTATTGCACAAAAAGAATGCGACGAAACATGTTATTGGCTAGAGTTGTTAACAGCAACAGATTACCTTGACGAAAAGGAGTTTATTTCCATATACGCTGATGCAGAAGCACTACTGAAAATAATTAAGAGTATCATCCTAACCAAAAAGCAAAATCGCGGGTGAGCTCACGCATCATATATCCAATATCATACATCATTACCCCCTATGGCAAAGAAAAAAACGAATCCCGACGAAAACGATAAGCCACGCGTTCATAAAGAACTGGAAGGCTTTGATATTCAGATAAACTCATTCGGCGAAATCACGACGAGTTTTGACATTGACAAGATCAATCAGTTTCTGAATAAAACTGTTGATGACAAAAAACTTCGCCATCGCACAGATTTAAATCTGAAAGGCGATTCTGAGGAGGAAGAAGATGAAAAATCGGATGATGATCATCTCTTCGACGAGACGGATAACGATTTGCCCGACGACATTAACCAACGCTAAAAGCCCGACCTGCCAAAACGCCCGGTCGGGCTTTTTTTTGTACCGTTTGTCAGAAAAAATAGAAATAGAATGCGCTTCATTTACTAGTTTTCGTCCATCATTACCTGTTTAGGTTAACCGAAACTGACTATGTACGCTCACGAAATCGACTACAAAATTATTGGCGAAGATATCCAGATCGTCGAAATAGAACTGGATCCCAACGAAACCGTTATTGCCGAAGCGGGCTCGATGTTATACATGGAAGACGGCATTACATTCGAAACCAAAATGGGCGATGGTTCGCAACCGGACCAGGGTTTTCTTGGCAAATTGCTGCAGGCCGGTTCGCGTGTGATCATGGGCGAATCGCTCTTTATGACGCACTTCACAAACCGGGGCGTTGGCAAACGAAAAGTAGCCTTCTCGGCTCCCTATCCGGGAACAATTATGCCGGTCAACATGGCCAATGTATATGGCAATACGCTCATTGTTCAAAAAGACGCGTTTCTATGTGCAGCTCTTGGCACGAAGCTAAGTATTCAGTTTAATCAAAAATTAGGTGCTGGTTTCTTTGGTGGTGAAGGCTTCATTCTGGAGAAAGTACAGGGTGACGGTATGGTCTTTATTCACGCGGGTGGCGTGGTCGTTGAGCGTACACTTAACAACGAAACCCTGCGCGTCGATACAGGTTGCGTAGTTGGTTTTGAACCGAGTATCAACTTCGACGTTCAGCGGGCGGGTGGCCTGCGCAGTATGGTATTTGGTGGCGAAGGTCTGTTCCTGGCTACTTTGCGCGGTTCAGGAAAAGTCTGGATTCAGTCGATGCCGATCTCAAAATTAGTGCAACGCCTATCGCCCGGTGGAGGACAAAGCCATAAAGAAAGTGGCTCTGTGCTGGGGCAGTTGGGAAATTTATTCGAAGGGTAACTTATGCCGAAATTAGCTGTTTACGGAAATTTAGTGTTTTATATATTCGCTTACGATCTTGTGGAACGGATGCATGTTCATGTATCAAACACCAAAAGTCGCTCAGGTAAATCAGCTAAATTTGGTTAGATACCCTTGATGTATTTGAACGAGGAAGTTTAACAGAAAAAGAAATTTCTTTAGCGATAAAATTGTTAGGCAAGCATAAAGAAGACATCGGAAGATCCATTAATACCTTCAGATCCATTAATACCTTCGCAATTGATGGAGAAGTAAAAACACTACATTTACGATGAGAACAGTAGGGTTTAATTCTATCACCCCAGAAATAACGCGGGTTTCCTTTCGTAAAGAGGGGTACATTACGTTGTACTTGGAGGATGGGCGAACCCTTTCGGCCCCGATACGTCTCTTTCCTGGCATTGAGCACTTAACAGCAAATCAACGAAGACGCTATCATATTGCGGACGGTAATATGCTGATGTTTCAGGACGACGATGAGGTTTATCATATCCAAGATTTTCTGGGTACCTACGAAACGAATGGATATATATCAATAGCTAAACAGCCAATTAGCAAAACTAAAAGACCAGTCGGTGACACTATAAAGGTTGGCAATAAAGCGTATACGATTAAAACGCCCAACAGAGCTAGTGGAAAACGTGATGACCAGCATCGTGAACGTTTAAAAGAAAAAACATATGGAAGTAATTTGCACTAACGACAAATTCCCGGCTCCCGTATTGGCCTTTTATGCTGAGTTCGGCATACAAACGCCAAAACGCGACCAGATGTATACAATTCGCCAGGTGAAACGGCATACTACCGGCGATACGGGCGTGTTATTGAACGAAATAAAAAACCCTGATGTGCCGGTAAAACACCCGGTTATGGGCGAAGTGTGGTTTGAACCCACGTTCAATGTTAATCGGTTTGCGACCCTACTGGGCCAGCCTGTACTGAAAGAGGAACTGGAAGATGTAAATGCCTAATTGACATCGATATACTTTAGACGAAGCCCGGCACCAAAACGCCGGGCTTTTGCGTTGTGTTAGTTGTTAATACGCTCATTGCCTGATCAACTGTGATAAAATATTCCGCTTTTCTTCTGATAGGCCTGTTACTAGCCGCCTGTGGCAGCAATTCGTCCGATAATTATGTACCAAAGCCAAAGGGATTTCCTCGCTTCGACCTGCCTGCGCCGACATACAAACTTATCGACCCGATACACCCCTACCAATTCGAATACAATTCAATCGCTAAAATTCTGCCGGATACCTTCGCCCGGTCCGAGCCGCACTGGATTTTCATCAACTACCCAACCTTCAAAGCCAGCGTTCAGTTGACGTACAAGCCGGTCGGTAACAATGTCAATAAACTTCGGGCCATGCTCGAAGACTCTTATAAACTGGCAGCACGGCATAACATAAAAGCCTATGCCATTGAACAACGGAAAATACGGTTAAAATCAGGCCTGGAAGCCAGCGTGATTGATTTATCGGGTGAGGTTCCCAGCCAGGTGCAGTTTGTTACAACAGACTCCACAACTCATTTTATGCGGGGCGCTTTGTATTTTAACACCGCTACCGAAAACGATTCACTACAGCCCGTTATTCAGTACATTCGCAAGGATATTATGCATATGCTGAATACATTAAAATGGCGAAAGTAAGCCTCTGCAGATGAATTCGGATATAGGCCGGACATACGCCGTATCTTGAAGATACGGCGTATGTCCGGCCTATATCCGAATTCATCTTTACAACATTTAGAAACCTAACCTGTTATTCAAAAAACATTATCTTGATGAAATTGATCGCCACTCTATTTCTCTATTTCTCGCTTTCAGTTGCCTTTGCCCAGACTAAAAAGCCGGTCACTAAAGCTACCACCAAACTAGCGGCTGTGGCTACCAAAGCACCCGGACAACTTATTTATGAACAAAACTGCCTGACTTGCCATCAGGCCAATGGCTCCGGTGTTCCAAATCTAAATCCCCCTCTGCGCCAAACCGATTGGGTGCTGGGCGATAAAACCCGGCTCATTAACGTGCTGTTGAAAGGATTGCAAGGGCAGGAAATTGAAGGTGATATGTACGATAACGCCATGCCCGCCCACAACTTTTTGGACGACACCCAAATCGCTGATGTGCTCACTTATATCCGTAGCAATTTCGGCAATAAAGCGGATGCAATCACCGCTGATGAAGTAAAGGCAGTGCGGGCAGCGAAGTAATCAATTGGATCACAGAGGCACGAACGAGTCAATTAAAAACTCTGTGTACTTCGTGCCTCTGTGGTTAATCTTTTTTCAAGAAAATGATGGATCGGCATTAATCTACGTCTGAATCACGCCCACCGAAAACGGTTTTGTAATGGGGGCGTGGTTAGCGGCAGCAATGCCTTCCGAAAGTATTTTCCGAGTATCTAGTGGGTCAATCACAGCATCGACCCAAAGGCGGGCGGCTGCATAATAAGGCGAGAGCTGCGCATTGTATTGGTCGGTGATTTTTTTTAGTTGGGCCTGTTCTTCCTCGGGTGTCATGGGCTGTCCTTTTGCTTTTTGAGCCGCCACCTGAATCTGAAGCAACGTCTTGGCGGCCGATGCTCCACTCATCACGGCCATTTGTGCCGTTGGCCAGGCCAGCATCAGCCGGGGGTCATAAGCTTTGCCGCACATGGCATAATTGCCCGCTCCGTAACTATTACCGATCACAACCGTGAACTTCGGTACTACGGAATTCGCCATAGCACTTACCATTTTGGCGCCATCTTTAATGATGCCCCCTTGTTCGGCCCGGCTCCCAACCATGAAGCCCGATACATCCTGCAGGAACACCAGAGGAATCCGCTTCTGATTACAATTCATGATAAAACGGGCCGCTTTGTCGGCAGCATCGCCATAAATCACACCGCCCATCTGCATTTCTACGGGCTGTGCCGGGGAGCTTGCCCCGCCCTGGCGGGGACCCTTGGCTTTGACTACTTTGCGTTGATTTGCCACGATACCCACAGCCCAGCCATCAATTCGGGCATACCCGCAGAGAAGCGACTGCCCATAACCCGGTTTGTAGGCCTCAAACTCGGACTTATCCACAAGTCTATCCACAATCTCCTGCATGTCGTAAGGCTTTACGCGATCGGCGGGCAGGATTTGGTAGATATCGTCAGGATTTTTTGCGGGCAAAGCGGGTTCGACCCGGTTAAAACCAGCGGTTTCAGTATGACCCGTTTTATCAAAAATGCGTTTGATCGCGTCCAGGCAACTTTTATCGTCGGGGTATTTATTATCGACTACGCCCGAAATATCGGTATGGGTAGTAGCTCCGCCGAGGGTTTCGGCATCGACATCCTCGCCAATTGACGCTTTGACCAGGTAAGGTCCGGCCAGGAAAATAGAACCTGTACCCTCTACGATCAGAGCTTCGTCGGACATGATGGGTAGATACGCTCCACCCGCCACACAACTACCCATAATAGCCGCCACCTGCAAAATGCCCATTGCCGAGAGGTGGGCATTATTACGAAAGGTTCGGCCGAAGTGTTCTTTATCTGCAAACACCTCATCCTGTAAGGGGAGATAAACACCCGCGCTGTCGACGAGGTAAATGATAGGCAATCGATTCTCCATGGCTATTTCCTGCGCCCGGAGGTTCTTCTTGGCCGTAATTGGAAACCAGGCACCTGCTTTCACCGTAGCGTCATTCGCTACGATAACACACTGCCGCCCTGATACATACCCGATTCCTACAACGACTCCGCCCGATGGACAGCCGCCATGTTCAGCATACAGTCCCTCGCCGGTAAACAGGCCGATTTCAACAAATGGTTTGCCATCGTCCGTTAGATAGTCGATGCGTTCGCGGGCGGTTAGTTTACCTTTCCTATGCTGGTCATCAATTTTTTTCTGCCCACCACCCAGTTGAGTCTGAGTCGTGCGCTGGGCGAGTTCATCCAGGAGAGTTTGGAGCGGATTCATACGCTGACCTTATTTTTTTGTCGAATCCGCCGTCGCTGGCATGATACTGGAAGTTGTGATGGTTGTGCTGGCGTCGGGCGTTACAGCTGGCTTCTCTTTCCGACCAAAAAGCGAGAAATGCACATAGCGTTTGGGATTTTCGCGAAGGTCGGTCAGAAGTTTTTCCAGGCTGGCCGTCGTTTTGTTAACGTTACTGTAAAGAGCCTCATCGGAAGTAAGTTTACCCAGCGAGCCGCGCCCACTGTTGATATCTGCCAGAATATGTTGCAGATTATCAATTGTCTTATTCACGCTGCCAAGCGTCTGTTTCAACTGAAGGCCCTGAAGTGAATCGGCAAAGGTATCGGCTTTAGCTAAAATGGGCTTGAGTTGTTTTTCCGTTTCAATCAGCGACGACGACAGCCGATTCACATTAGCAAGCGTTGCCTGCAAGCCTGCCCGGTTTTCGGATACCGTCAGGCCCAGTGTACCAACGGCGGCATTGGCACTTCGTAGAGTCTGGTTCAAGACAACGCCTGTTTGATCGAACTGCGCTACCACGCGGTTCAGTTGGTAGGTCAGCGAGTCAACATTATTAAGCACCGGCAGGGTTTTTTCCCGAATCAGAGCCGATAAGCCGGATTCTTTAGCGGCAACCAGCATACCACCATCTTCGAGTTCAGGCTTTCCGTAATTGATTCCCAGTCGGATTAACTTCCCACCCAGCAACCCATCATCGGCCAGAACCGCCCGTGACCCCTGCGTAACGATAATATCTTTTTTAAGCTCCAGAGTAACCAGCAACTTGTTCTGCTGGTTCTGCAATATCTCGATCTTCTTTACCTGCCCTACCGTCAGTCCATTGATTCTGATTGGGTTAGAAGCTACCAAGCCATCAATATTATCATAAACAACCTGGTATTTATGTGTTGAGGAAAAGAAGTCAGAACCTTTTAAAAACCTAAATCCAAAATAGAGCATCATCAGCGAGACGATAGCCAATAAGCCTACTTTTACTTCTTTCGAAACGTTCATGTGTGTGAGAGGGTGACTGGCCAAGGGAAAGACCAATTCGATTAATTGACCTTATAACCAACT
>CAXTJJ010000349.1:0-6847 GCA_964244155.1 uncultured Spirosoma sp. | reverse complement strand
CGGCGTCGGGCAAAATTTGCAGGACCACCTTTTTTCAGGGGTAAGCAGCCTCAGTTCGCAACGGGGTAGTTCGGCCAACTTTCATCTCACACCGTTGAATCAGTTGAAGGGGCTGGCTCAATATATGATGAGTAAGAAGGGGCCGATGACCATAAGCCCGCTCGAAGCAGTCGCCTTCCTGAAAACGGAACAAGCCAGCACTGATAAGAACCAGCCCAGCCGAATGGATATGCAGCTTCATTTTGCGCCCGTTCACTTTGGGGCAGATGGGAAAGCAGATTTCTATGACCTATCAACTTATCCGGTTACGGATGGATTTACCATCCTGCCGACACTACTTACCCCAAAAAGTCGTGGATACATTGGACTTCGCTCTGGGAATCCACTCGACGCACCCATTATTCAACCCAATTATTTATCAGAAGAAGATGATCGACAGGTGCTGATTAGTGGCGTTCGAACGGCCATTGAAGTGATGAAGGCCGACGCGTTTCAGGCTTATAGCTCGGGAGTCAATGTGCCCGCTAGGCATGTATCTGACGATGACATCTGGCAACACCTCCTGAACATCCTGGAAACGGTCTACCACCCGGTTGGTACCTGCAAAATGGGGGTGGCTACCGATGAATGGGCTGTTGTTGACGCCGATCTGCGGGTGCGGGGCATTGAGGCATTACGCGTTGTTGATGCGTCTGTTATGCCGACAATTGTATCGGGCAATACGAATGCTCCCGTGATTATGATTGCCGAAAAAGCTGCTGATTTGATTTTGGGGAAATAGGTAGTTAGTGAAGTGGTGAGTGGTTGATTAGTGGAGTAAGTAGTCCTCACTCCACTAATCAACCACTCACCACTTCACTAACTACCTTCTCAGAAAGTGGCTAATTGATAAATGTTACGCTCTACGACCTCAATAACGACGACCGTAGGTCGCTCCGCTTTTAGCAGGGCAGACTCTAATTTATTTCCCCGCATAAAGAACGATTCGCGAAAGTAGCCCGGTAAATAATTCATCATGCCATGGCTGAAGGAGTCGCCCACAAGAAATAAACGCCCTGATCCCGGCCCGGTAAATCGGGTGGAAGGGTACCCTACCGCTTCGTTAGGAATAACAGCCGTTTGGTGGCCGCTGCGGTTCGGCTTTGGTGTAATGTAATAATACACGGGGTCTTTATGCTCATCCTGTAGTGTCAGCATGGTTATGAGGTCACCAGCCCCACCATGCTGACGCTCGACGTGATAATCTGCCAGTTGAACGGGAAGAATGTCAGGTTGATCGCGCCGTATATAATTGAGCAAACTGGCACAGCCAATCAAGGTTCCATACTCATTCCAGTGTGTATCTGTTTGATAATAAACAACATGCTTTCTTTTGGCAGCCAGAAGCGTATCCCGAACATCAACTAAATGAAGGGTAGTCTGGCCAATAGCTTGTTTGAGAATATCCAGGCGCGAAGGCTCCTTGCTTTGTTGCAGGTGATCAGGTAAATTCTCGGGGTAGATGGTATGCGAATCAGGCGCGATAAAAATATACAGTTTTGTACCTTGCCGGGCCAGTTCCTGCTGTCTTTCCATCAGGTGACTGGCAATACGCCGGGCAGAATCGACAGAAAGTGGCTGTAGCCCCCGATGCTGATCCATAACCTTATTATAGCTATTGCCAAGGTAAAGCCAGCCTTTTTTGCCGACTACCACTTTTTCGGGCAGGGGAGATTGCCCTAATAAGTTGAACTTCCAACGGCTGTAGACATAAAATAGCGCATTCCGCCAGCCAAAGTTTTCTTTGTAATATTGGTCGAACTGTTTGACGAAACTGCGGACGTGCGGGAAATTTACTGCTGGCATACCCCTCAATTGTCGATTTTCAGTACTGCTAAACCGTGATGATAATCCCAGGAGTTGATCGAGGGTTGGCATAAACAGGACAAGCGTAAAAACGACAGCGACTATGCGGGTATGACTACTATTCATGCGGTCTATAAGAACTATAACTGGCCCAGATAGTCAATGTTTCGTTCAACAATCTCAAGAACTACAATGTCAGGATGTTCATGTCTAACCAGCCTCATATCACACTTGTGAGTCCGAACAAGATAAGATTCCCGAAAATAGCTCGGTAAGGACGTATTCATTGCAAAACTAAATGAATCGCCTATAAGCAACAACTTAGGCAACTTTGGTGAGCTGGTAACGAATCGCTGATAAGGCAGCTGATTTTCTATGTCAACTGTTTCAATATTTTGGGTTTGCAGCGACTTGGGAGGAATGATTTTATAATCTATAGGGTCAATAATCTCACGATTCAGGGCAAGCATCGTAACCAGATCGCCACCAACGCCCCGTATAGGTTTAATGGTAAAATCGGCAAGCCGTGTTGCGGGTAATAGAGGGAAATCCTGCCGGAGCCTGTCTACCAAGGCCATCGAAGCGACTAATGCTCCGCACTCATTCCAGTGCGTATCTGTCTGATAGTAGAGCATACGCTTGCCTTTAGCAGCGATCAATGCTTTTCGAACATCCACTACCGGAATGGTTGTATGTTGGCTCATGTAGGACTGAAAACGGTCTAAATTAGACAGCGCCAGTATTTTTGGTAAGTACTTGGGTAAGTTCTCAGAATAGATGGAGTATGAGTCGGGGGCAACCAGCACATACAGTCTCGCCCCTTGCTCGTCAAACTGATGCTGAAGCTGGCTTAAATGGTGAGCAATTGACGCCAGTGTATCTGTGTGTATAGGGGATAATCCCTGGTGCTGATTCAAAATTTTATTCAGACTATTGCCTGGGTAAAACCAGCCGTTTTGGCCTAGCAGTACCTTTTCGGGTAAGGGCGAAGTGGCCAGCACACTATATTTCCATTGGCTATAGTAATAAAAAAGGGCGTTTCTCCAGCCAAAATTTTCCTTATAATACTGGTTAAATTTAGCAATATAAGTTTGAATATGCGGAAAATGAAAAGTAGGAAGTGGAGTCAGGATGCGCTTTTCAGGACTTTTAAATCCCGCCGACAATGCCAGCCATTGATCCAGATTTGGTAAAATCAATAGAAGCCCAAAGCACAGGCTGACCAGAGCAGTTTTGAGTTGATGTATTTTTTTATAATTCTCGTTGAAATGAACAACTGGAATACTATTATGTACAGATGCTGTTTTTCCCATTATAGTATACTAACAATTTCTTACTCTTAAAATCGGAAATAGATGAAAGGGTTGTATGTATCGGCAGCCAGATACATAACTGCTAAGACAAACAGGCCAAACAAACCAGCGACATAAATAGAGTTAAGTAAGAAATGTATGGATACAAGTCGGGCTACCAGACGCTCCCAGCCCCGTTGGAAATAGGGGTAAATAGGCGTGGACAACACAATACCAAGGAGTAATGAAACAAGCAGTTCTGCATTCAGAAAATAAGAGGGTGGATACGCCATCACCGCAGTAGACGAGCCTCCTAGCCCTATCATTTTTTGAAGGAAATGAAATGCCTCCGGTAAAGTTTCTGTTCTGAAGAATACCCAGCCAACCAGCACCGTCAAAATCGTATAGGCATGAGTAATAGGCGACCAGATCCGCTCCAGACGTTTACCTAACCCCGCTCGCTCAAGAAGTAGAAATAAGCCATGATACAAACCCCAGATAATAAAATTCCAGCTTGCCCCATGCCATAGCCCTGTCACAAAGAAAACGATCAGTAAGTTGCGATAAGTGCGCATTTTGCTGGCCCTGTTACCCCCTAACGGAATATAAACATAATCGCGAAACCAGCTCGACAAGGAAATATGCCACCTCCGCCAGAAATCCTGAATCGAACGAGCAACATATGGATAATTGAAGTTTTCTTTAAAATCGAATCCAACCATTTTTCCCAAGCCAATAGCCATGTCGGAATAGCCGGAGAAATCAAAATAAATCTGGAGCGAATAGCCCACAATACCCAGCCAGGCGGTTGCTGTTGGGTACGAGTCGGGGGGCGCGTTGAAGATGGTATCGGCCAGACTCGCGAATGTATTGGCCAGCAAAACTTTTTTGGCCAGCCCTAATATGAACCGCTCGGCTCCAATACCAAATTTCTCAATGGTTGTGGTTCTGTCAGCAAGTTCGGGGGCAATATCAGCGTAACGGACAATAGGTCCGGCAATCTGGTGCGGAAACATAGCCACATAAGTACCATAATCTAAAAAGCTGCGGTTGGCCTTAATGCGTCCCCAATAGATATCGAGGGTGTAGGAGATACCCTGAAATGTATAGAAGCTAATACCAATGGGTAAAGCAATGTGTGTTAGTGCTAAGCCGTCTGGAACAGGCAGGGCAAAGGCGTTGGCAACACCTAATACCGAATCCACGAAGAAGTTAGCATATTTGTAATAGAAGAGTAACGACAAACTACCCGCCAGCGACAGCCATAAACCCGCCCGGCGACGTCCCTGCTCAATCAAACGTCCTGCAATGTAGTTTACCATTGCAGAGAGAAGCAGGACTAAAACTACCGGACCTTCTCCCCAGGCATAAAAGCATAAACTAGCAGCCAATAAAAAAGCATTATGAAAACGCTTTGGTAGCAAATAGTAAATGAGTAGAAAGAAAGGTAAGAACAGAAATAAGAAGATTGCTGAACTAAACAGCATAGCTTTTAGAAAATGGTGGGTACAAAAATACGTGTTTGTTGTATGCAAAAGCTGAACGGGGCTCTACGGAGTAGTCGGCCTGTTCTGTTGCTGACAAACACTGGGTAAACATACTATTTTTTGGCTAAATAAACTTTCTATAGGTTACTATAGAGTAACTTTTTGTGAGGAAATATACTTTTTCCGCAAAAGTATGTTTTTTTCTTTTATCGGGTATAAATAATCATATATGTAACTAAATACATAAATGTGTAATTCGAAAAGACTTTTCCATCAGCATATTATTCGGCAAGTCAATACGTACAGCTATGTACTGGTTAGTACACTCTTTGTAATTAGCTGCGCCACAGATTATCCGGCATTGGTTGGTCCTAAACCTGCTGTAATTACAGCCCCTTCATCATCAACTGCCTGCCCTTGCACTACATTGCCCGGTAGTAGCACGAGTTCACCCGCTTCGGCTACAACGAGCCAGCCTGCTCAGACAGTTGCCTTCGATACCTTAAAGGTGCCGGCTCCTCATTTTTCTCCAGAAGGCGGAACGTTTTATATGAACACCCAGGTACGGTTAACTGCCGACACATTGCCTGCTGGTGCTGTTATTGAATATTCAACCGATAATGGCACTAGTTGGGTTGCAGGCCAGCAATTTACTTTAACCTCAGGCGGTTCCATTCTAACCCGCATTCGTGCCGGAAACAAACTATCCATCAATCGGTCTGCATTGTTCAACCTTTATTTTCAGCGAATGCTGATTATTGGCAATAGTATCATGAATCATGGTCCGGCTCCCGAACTGGGTTGGTTTAATAACAATGGCATGGCGGCTTCAGCACCCGAAAAGGATTTTGTTCACTTGTTGACCGGACAATTGCGAGCCTTCTACCCACCTATGACCGTCACCCTACAGTCGGGTGGTGATTTTGAGCGACAATTTGGAACTACAACGTACAGTCTTGATGAATTCAAGGAGGTCCTACAACAAACCAAGCCCGATTTAATACTGGTCCGGATTGGCGAAAATATTGATCAGGAACAGGTAGTAAAGCGTGATTTTGAGAAGCGATTTCGCCAGTTAGTGGATTATCTGGCGAACTATGGACAACCAGTAAGACTCGTTTTTACAACCAGCGTTTGGAACCGACCCCAATCGGATACCGTCGTTCGAAGAGTGGCAATCGAAAAAGGGCATGGCTTGGTTGACCTGAGTTGTATGGTAGGACAGAGTCAATATCTTGCTCGTCAATATACTGACTCTGGCGTCGCCGACCACCCGAATGATGCCGGTATGCAGCGTATTGCCGATTTGATCTGGGCCAAAATTTATTGATCTATTCTGGCGGAATTTCATACTCCTATAACTCCAGCGACGATGGAAATACACAGGTGCAGGAAATCAAATTGTGATCAAAACTAGAAATAAATTAATAGGGCGTGTTCGTTTAGGAGAAGAAACCGCGACATCTGATAAGGTTAGCTTTACTCCTTATTTTTAGAGACTGCCGGTTATTGATCTGGGAAAAAATTGCGCCGTAAGGCAACTTTTTCGATATAAAAAAGGCGTTTCCTGTTCAAGAAACGCCTTTTTGTGATATCAATAAATTAGAATCAAAAGAATGATAGTCGGAGTAAGAACGGAGAGCCCCCGTAGACCTGATAAGAGATAGGGTCGTTTGGTTTGTAATTTAGATTATACAGAGCCGTAATATTCACACCAAACCGGCGGCTTATAGGTTGCATGTAGGTAAGCCCTAAAAATGGGGCGGCTATCGTTCCTGTATATGCACCTACTACCTGATCTACTTTTTGTTGGTATGTGTTGGTCTGTAGCTCACCGTGCAAATACAAATTTGCTAAGATGCTCGGAATAAACTCATACATGACAAAGCCTCTGGCTCCGTATTGATTGATAGTGACTCCCTGATTAGCATAGATATAGCCAGGTTTATAGCGGGTATAGGTATAACTGCCTCCAACGCCAACGATCATGCGCTCGCTGGCCTGATAGGCAATAACCGGCGAAACGCCCAGACTAAATGGGTTGCCAAAACGGAAACCAGTAATGCCGCCCCCAAATCGTAACCGCTGGCTAAAGGGTAATGGCCGACCTTCCGGCGTTTGGGTACGGAGCGGATCTTTCCCCTGGCCTCGGCGATCATCCGGGTCTTCTGTTATCTGTCCGAAGGCAATGCTACTCGTTAATAAAGCTGTGATAAACAGTAA
>CAXTJJ010000348.1:0-6896 GCA_964244155.1 uncultured Spirosoma sp. | reverse complement strand
AATTGCGTAACGCGGACGGTCGGCAGCGGCCGCGGAAGCCCGTGCTTTGGAGGTGTATGTTTACGTCTACAAAGCACGGGCTTCCGCGGCCGCTGCCGACCGCCCGCGTTACTTTTTAAATCTAATGGGCGAGTTAGTTGACTTTTTTATTCGGAGTCGGAACTTCATTTTATTCGTATTGCTGGAAGTACTGTGCTTTTACTTCATTATCAATACCAGTAATTACTGGAGTGTCACGTACTTCAACACCTCGAATCGGTATGCGGCTCAGGTGTTGGCGTGGTCAAATGCGGCTAATGAATATGCCAGCCTTCGACAGGTCAATGCTGACTTGGCTTTAGAAAACCAACGGCTCAATGCCCAATTGACGAAACTGCTTCAGAGTAAGCCAGCTGCTCCGGCCGAATATCAGGCCGATTCGGCATTTGCCGACCGGTTCAAGTTTACCGTAGCGAAAGTAGTGGACAACACGACACAGTTTGCCAATAACTACATCACAATAGATAAAGGCACTGATGATGGCATTCGACCGGGTATGGGCATTATTTCGCCAACGGGTGTAGTAGGCAAAGTGAAAGTCTGCAACCGACATTTTTCGGTGGTTATCTCGATTTTGCATTCAGAGTTTTTGGTGTCGTCAAAACTAACGAAAGCCAACGAAATTGGCTCGGCTAAATGGGATGGCGGTGATCCACACCTGATAAAACTAAATGATATTTCGCGGTATAAACCCGTTAGCAAAGGAGATTCTGTGGTGACTTCTGAATTTAATTCAACCTTCCCGCCAGGCATTCTGGTTGGTCGCGTCCGTTCAGTTGGTGTGCAACCAAATCAGACATTCCACGATATTACCCTCAATCTGGCTACTAATTTCAGCAACTTATCTTTTGTTTATGTTGTCGAAAATCGCTTGCAGGCCGAGCAGGAGCAGTTAGAGAAACAAATTGAAAATGAAAAATGAGACAGTCAGCAAGTCAGTAAGTCGATAAGTCAGTAAGTGGCTGACCGCACCGGCGAGTGTTGCTTTCGCGTCAGTCACTTACTGACTTATCGACTTACTGACTTACTGACTCCCTTCGGCTTACCGACTTACAAATGACCCTGCGCGAAATTCTGTCAACGTCGCTTTTGTTTCTATTATACCTGGTTCTGCAACTCCTGCTGGTGCGAAATCTGGTACTGTTCGATTATGCATTCTGCTTCATTTATATCGCCTGTATTCTGCTTCTGCCGAACGAAATCAGTCTGACTTGGCTGCTGATTATTGCTTTTGTGACCGGAATCATTGTCGACACGTTTTACAATACGCTGGGGATGCATGCGGCCGCTTCTGTACTAATGGCTTACTGCCGACCATTAATCGTTCGTTCCCAAATTGATGTTCCCGGCCTAGAAACGCGAATTGAATTTTCATTAGGAGAATTAGGTGTCGGAGCGTTCTTTCGTTATGTGCTGATATTGACGCTCATTCATCATGCGGCCCTCTTTTTTATTGAGGCCAGCAGCCTAACGCTCCTTATTCCAACGCTCATTCGGGTGGGAGCCAGTACGTTGTTTACGACAGTAAGCATTGTACTAATTCAGTTTTTTACAAGAAATTAGATTTTTGTTATGCTGACGAAGGAAGCATCTTCGTTGGCTTCAATAAATTATCTCGCCCGAAGATGCTTCCTTCGTCAGCATGACAAAAATGGCTGAAACGCTCACACTTCCTCAAACACAAGATCGACAGGCTATGTACGATAGCCTGATTCCACAAATAGCCGCGCTCGTTGCGGACGAACCGGACCTTATCGCTAATCTGGCCAATATTGCGGCTGCCCTTAAAGAAGCCTTTGGTTTTTTCTGGGTCGGGTTTTACCTCAAAAAGGAGGATCAGTTAGTACTTGGCCCTTTTCAAGGGCCAATTGCCTGCACACGCATCGCATTTAACAAAGGGGTGTGTGGCGCGGCTTATACACGCCAGGAAACGATTCTGGTGCCTGACGTTGACCAATTTCCGGGCCACATAGCCTGTAGTTCGGCATCGAAGTCGGAAGTTGTCGTACCCGTGTTTGACCGCGAGGGCAACGTAACGATGGTGCTGGATGTCGATAGCGATCAGTTGAATGACTTTAGTGAGGTGGATGCAAAAGAATTAGAGAAGATTGCTGGCCTGATCATGACTTTCTAGCTTAGCTAAAGAGCAATTAAGAAGTTGTTAAATTTCCAGCGCTCCTTAAACCATAGGCTTTATCCTGCGTCTTAGGTTCAGATTTAATACTGACGAACCATGTTTAAGAAAATCGCGCTGAGCGGGTTATTCCTCGCTTTATTCTCATTTCCCTTATTGGCACAACAAACGGCTACGCCCGATGCTGTCGCGCAGACCAGTACACGCCGTATGGGTAAAAACCGGTCCATGCAGCAGCACCCAATGGCCGATGCGCCAACCCGTGCTAAAAAAATGACCGACCGCATGACGCAGCAATTGGGTCTTGATCAGGCTACATCGCAAAAGGTATATGACGTTACGCTGAGCCGTGCCCAGAAAGTAGATGCGATTCAGGCTAGCGCGGATGATAACCGGGCAAAGCAACAGGCATTGAAAGCAAATGCCGATGACTACAAGGCCAAGTTGAAAGGTATTCTGACACCCGATCAGTTTGCCAAACTTGGCGCTATGAAAGGACGGATGCGGCATGGTCGTGGTGGTCCTGACGATAAAGGTGACGACAAAGACCAGAACTAAAAAACGCCGTTTAGAGCAGAGAAGCCCGAATGATGAACACGCATCATTCGGGCTTCTCTGCTCTAAACGGAGTAAAATTCTCTGCTTAGGCCATTTGCAGTAAAGTTTACCGACTTCGTTCTTTTGCTCTAAAATCAGGTAATCGTCTCATGGCATCTTCCTTATCACGTCGGCTGTTCTTAAAACAGGCCTCTTTAGCAAGCGCTACCAGTATGGCCGTGCCAACACTGCTGTCGGCTAAGAACTCTAAAAAAGGGATTGAAACAACCACACTGGGCCACAACGGCTTTCAATACCGGGTTGTGCCGGGCTGGGGTGTTCTGGATGCGGGAAAGAACCCGGTTAATGATTGCCACGAAATGGTGCAGGATGCCAAAGGGCGAATTATCCTGCTGACCAACGAAACGAAGAATAACATCCTGATTTACGATAAATCGGGTAAACTGCTCGAAACCTGGGGCCATAGCTACCCCGGCGGACATGGTCTTACGCTGGGTGGTGAAGGCAACGATCAGTATTTACTAATCTGCGATACCGACCGTAATCAGGTTATAAAAACGGACCTGAAAGGACGGGAGTTGATGAAGCTGGATTATCCGAAAGAAACGGGAAAGTACGACTACCCGTCCCAATTCAAGCCGACCGAAACGGCCATCAATCCCGCCAATGGTGATATTTACGTAGTGGACGGCTACGGCCTGAATTACGTGACGCAATACGATAAGAACGGGAAACTCATTCGCGTATGGGGCGGCAAGGGAGACGCGAATGATACCTTCGATTGTTGCCACGGTATCGTTGTTGATCGGCGCACGGCGGCTAACCCAACCCTGCTCATCACTGACCGGCGCCATAATGCCTTGAAGCGGTTCTCACTCGATGGAAAATACCAGTCGACCATTGCATTGCCGGGTTCCTATATCTGCCGTCCGGTTATCCATGGTGAGAATATTTACGGAGCAGTGTTTCGGAGCACATCGGACGCATATCCAGACTCGGGTTACATCCAGATTCTGGACAAAAACGACCGGGTTATTTCGACCCCCGGCGGCTCTGCGCCAACCTATCAGGATGGTAAACTTGCCGAGCAACGCAAAGACCGCAGCAATTCACCCTTCCTGCATCCGCACGATGTGCTGGTTGATGAGGACGAGAGTGTTTATGTGGCACAGTGGGCGTCTAAAAAAACATATCCTATTAAATTAGAGCGCGTTGCCTGATACCTTGGCCTGATCTATGAGCGAGTTGATTTTGTTGCAAGCGAATCCATCATCCCCATCCGACTGGGTATTGTTCTGGGGCCATTTTCATCCACTCATTGTTCACCTGCCTATTGGTTTTTTACTGATTGCCGGTCTGCTCGAACTCGACCGACTGACCCGACGCAACTCAGTTAGTCCGCACACGATTACGCTGATCCTGTTTTGGTCGGCGGTAAGCGCGACGATGGCTTGCGTATTCGGCTATATGCTATCGCTGGGCGGTGGTTATGAAGAAGAAACCCTGAACGACCACATGTGGGAGGGCATTGGTGTAGCTGTTTTTGCCTGGCTCGCCTGGTCGGTGAAGTCTGAAAATTTGGGTCGTATCTTTTCCTTTGCTCAATTAATGTATTTGCCTGCGCTGGGAATTGCGTTGTTACTTTTGCTGGCGGCTGGTCATCAGGGGGGCAATTTAACGCACGGCTCCGATTACCTGACCCAGTACATGCCGGGTCCTCTTCGGGCTATAACGGGTGTAGAGCCAAAGTTGAAAGAGGTGAAGTTTGAGCCGATTACGGATGTCAATCAAGCGATGGTCTATCAGCAAATCGTCAACCCAATCCTGCACAGCCGGTGTGTGCAATGCCATAATGCGGGTAAATCGAAGGCGGGTTTACGACTGGATTCGCCCGAGATGATCAAAAAGGGGTACGAAGACGGCCCCGTGTTTGTGGCGGGCAAAAGTACGTCGAGCGAGTTGGTGAAAGTTTGTCTCCTGCCCGAAGACGATGATCATCACATGCCACCTAAAGGCAAAACCCAACTGAAAGAAAGCGACATTGCGCTACTAACCTGGTGGATTGATCAGGGGGCTCCGTTCGATAAAAAGGTTTCCGACCTGAAAGTGAACGATGCCATACGCCCGGTTCTGGCTTCGTTAGGGGGCGGTGGCCCGCTTGAGTCAGCAGGCGATAAAGTAGCATCGTCCGGTCCAGCGCCCGATTCACCGGTTTTGACCATGAAAGTGCCTGCCGCTGACTCGAAAGTTATTGATGAGTTGAAGAAGCTGAATTTGCTGGTGCTGCCACTATCGAAAGAGCAGAACCAACTGGAAGTTAGTGCCGTAAACGCCCGGACGTTCAACGATGCGCAAGCGGCCGAACTGCCAAAGCTCAGCAACCAGATCGTGTGGCTTAAACTCGGCGACACCGAGATTTCGGATGCGGCTTTAGCCCAGGTTGCCAAGCTGAAAAACCTGCAAAAGCTTCACTTGGAAGAAACGAAAGTGACCGATGCCGGGCTGAAGCAACTGAAAGGATTAGCCAATCTGGAATACCTCAACCTCTACGGGACGGCCATTACGGATGCTGGCCTGACTGAATTAGCAGGCTTGAAAAATCTCAAAACCGTTTATCTCTGGCAAACAAAAGTGACCGAAGAGGGTATCGCTAAACTAAAAACCGCCATGCCTAAGCTGGAGGTAATTGGTGGGATCAGCGAGCAGGCCGTTGCTGAATTTGTCAAAGTAGCCCCACCTGACCCCAAAACGGTCGTGTCAAAAAAGAATTAGAAGACTCCTTTCATGGGTGAACGTCGGTAAATATTTTGCAGGTTTCCATTAGAAGCCGTGCTACGGCTCAAAACCGTAGCACGGCTTCTGGCGTATTCAGGAAATAAATCCGACCCTGCCCTTATCAACAAAATAGGCTGGCATCAAGATAAGATAGTACAATTTTAACGTGTCTGGTGGTGTTAAATTTGTAAATTCGTTTCATAATCAATCAGTTCGTTGGTATGCTCGTCTGGTCAGACATACGATTTAAAAACGTTCTTCTCAGCGCAACGGCTGGCCTTTTCGGTGCATCTGTCTGGTTAACAGCCTGCCATAGCTCCGTCGAAAAACCGGCCGATATTGCGGCTGTCGAAGCAACGCTCCCTGAAAAAGTTGATTATAATTTACACGTAAAGCCAATTCTCTCTGACCGCTGTTTTGCATGTCATGGTCCTGACAAAGCCAAGCAGCAGGCCGGTTTACGACTGGACACACCCGAAGGCGCTTACGAAGCACTGGCAGAAAGCGGCCATACGGCCATTGTGCCGGGCAATCCCGCCAAGAGTGAACTGGTTAATCGCATCATCAGTACCGACCCCGAGGTGATGATGCCAACGCCAAAGTCGAATCTTACGCTGACAACCGAAGAGAAAGCGATGCTGATTCGCTGGGTCGAGCAAGGGGCAGCCTATAAAGAACATTGGTCGCTGATTGCGCCGACGCTACCGGAAATTCCAAAAGTAAAAGACGAGAAATGGGTCAAAAATGACATCGACCGCTTTATTCTGGCGAAACAGGAAACAAAAAAAGTAGGACACGCGCCCGAAGCCGACAAAACGACCTTACTCCGCCGGGTCAGTCTCGACCTGACGGGCCTACCCCCAACACCCGCCGAAGTCGACGCGTTTCTGGCCGATAAATCGCCGAATGCCTACGAAAAAGTGGTAAATCGGCTACTTAATAGCCCTCATTACGGCGAACGACAGGCCGTGGAATGGCTTGATGTGGCGCGCTATGCCGATACACATGGGTATCAGGATGATGGTCTGCGTACTATGTGGCCCTACCGTGACTGGGTCATTCGAGCCTACAACCATAACTTGTCTTTCGACCGGTTCATCACCTGGCAATTAGCCGGTGATTTACTGCCCAATCTGGCCGGTTCGAAAGATAAACGCGAAAAGCTAATTGCAACGGCTTTCAATCGCAACCACCAGCAGAGCCAGGAGGGGGGCATTGTGGATGAAGAATACCGGACCGAGTATGTCGCTGACCGAACCAACACATTTGGTAAAGCGATGCTGGGGCTGACGGTCGAGTGTGCCCGTTGTCATGACCATAAATACGACCCCATCAGCCAAAAAGATTATTACTCGCTCTTTGCCTTTTTCGACAGCAATAACGACCGGGG
>CAXTJJ010000347.1:0-6940 GCA_964244155.1 uncultured Spirosoma sp. | reverse complement strand
TGAAAAGGGCCAAGCATCCAGGGCTTTTCGGGTTTCGGCTGCGCCAGGAGCAGGCTCGGAAGGAGAAAAAATAATAACGATAAGCGCTGCGTCTGTCGGTTAATCGGTGAAAGTTTGTTCATTTAGATATGCTTCAGTATGTTGTAAAAACTCTTGGCATACTCAATACTCTCCTCAGCTTCCTGAGGTGTAATATCCCGGCTAAAATCATAGTCGGCCGTTTGCCTTAAGCTGAAACTTCTGCTTAACAGTTTATTCATGTCCGGGGATAATTGCTCGGTGCGTACGAAATTCAGATTAAACGTATGGCTTAAGCCTGGATGAGTATTAGCATATAAATCCTTCAAGCGAAGAATAGCATTAGCCGCATCGAAAATAGCATAATAAGCCCGGTTCGTTACGCTATTATAGCGTTTCTCCCGGCAAAGTAATTCGGCATCAGACAAATTATCATAGGCCCGACCCATAAGTACCTTAACCTCTTCATTCATAACAACTTGCCTTCTTGACGTACATTACGATAAAAGAGAAAATTGTTTGATGTATACGTTTCTTCAGTCGTTGGCATACATGAAATCAGGCGACCATATTTATCAAAAAGACGAAGTACAGCGTCGGTTGTCCGTTCTATTTCCTGGAGCCGTTTTAATTCGTTATCTTTTAATACGACCATAAAGTCCACATCCGATTCAGACTGAAAATCACCGCGTGCATACGAGCCATATAAAATAACTTTAGCCAAACGTTCGCCGTACAGCTCCTCCATAGCCTGTTTAAACTTGGCGGTTAGTGCGTTCAGATTTAAGGGTGTATTGCTCATTTTGCAACAACTTTTTTGCCCAACTTTTCTTCCGGAACAGAATGTATATGTCCTTCCTTTTCGTTCAATATAGGTACGGATACTGTTTGCTCAAACCAGCGTGCCCGTTGTTTATGACCCTCTTCGTCATCCAATTCCAGTAATCGAATGCCACCGGGTTGATCGGGTGTTGGGTCTTCGTAGGCAATAAGCAAACCGACCCACGCTAGATACTCGTTTAGCTTTGCTTCGAGTGGCTGGTTGCCAAAAATACATAAATCATAGTACCAGGCCAGCGACTCGCCCGCTACTGATTCGGTAATGGCGCGGTAATCGTCCAGCGTGTAGCCGATGAACGGTTTACCGAAACGCTCCCACATAACCCGCATTACGTCATCCAGTGAGCGGGTATGGTTGGTCAACCGCCGAATGTGCAGATCCAGAATCAGGGCAGCAATCGCTCCTTTATGATACACCGATACTTTGCGGTCGGGAATACCTTTGTCGTAGCCATCGAGCCACAAATCCCAGGACGACTCCGTCAGGGACTGAAACGCCTGCCCGTTGTTCTCGAAATGGCGTTTGAACAAGACCTGCAATTCTTTCAAATACGCTTCGTCGGAAAACACGCCGGATTGCCGAAGCATTAAATCGCCGTAGTAGGTCGTTACGCCTTCAGCCACAAAACAGGTGGTGAAGTAGTTTTCTTTCGTGAAATCGTAAGGAAGTAATTCGGTTGGCCGGATGCGAATGATGTTCCAGGCATGAAACAACTCATGCGACGATACCCCTAATAAATCCTGATATAGTCCTTCGCCCTCGTCATTTGGCCCTAGCACCAGCACCGTTGAGTTGCGATGCTCGACCCCATGGTAATAAGGAATGGGCAAAATCAGCGTCAGGAAGTGGTACTCTTTTTCGGGAAACTCACCGAACAGTTCCAGTTGTTTCGCCGAAAACCGGCTGAAGTCGTCGATGATTCGTTCGGTATTAAAGGTCAGATCACCATCTGTCCGCCGACCGCCTTGAATCCAGATGTGAAACAAGACCCCGTCCAGTTCGTATTGAATGTCCTGAATTACGGGGGCCGCAATGAGCGGGCAGTCGACCAGTTCGTAGAAATCGGCTGCGTAAAGCGTTCGTGACCCAGATCGCTGCGTGTCCGACTCCGCTAATCCACAGGCGACTGTCCACGTATCGGGTATGGCTAATTCGAGGGTGCACGGTTCCGAAATGCGCCCCTCGGCATACAGGCATAGATTGACCGGATTGACGTACAGGAGCGTATCGCTGATAAAACTACTCCCCGCATTAAGCTGGTTAGGCGTTGGCAGCAGGGCGTAATAATTATAGCGAACCGTTAATTCGGTAACGCCCTTGGTCTGTACCCGCCAGCGATCTTTTGTAATTTTGTGAAAATTTAGTGGCTTCCCTTCGTGGTCAACGACCTCAAATCGCTGAATATTTTTCGCAAACTGCTGTAATTCATACCGTCCCGGACGCCAGGCGGGTAATTGCAATTCGACCTTCGGGGCCGAAATATTGGTTAACAGAGCGTCAACGGCGATATAATGGGGTCGAGTAGGATCAGCAGACAGGCGATAATGCATACACAAGGAAGAAGATAATTCGTACAAAAGTAACTACCAGCTAATCAAATCGTTTTTATGAATCGAAGCTTGGTAAAATGAGGCCATTCCCGTATCTTTGCGGACTCATTTGGAAAAATAAAGGTTTTAGGGATTATATATCATGAAAAGAACGTACCAACCATCAAACCGGAAGCGGAAAAACAAACACGGCTTCCGCGAGCGGATGGCTACTGCTAACGGCCGTCAGGTTTTAGCTCGCCGTCGTGCCAAAGGTCGCCATAAGTTGACTGTCTCTGACGAGAAAAAAGGCGAACGCTTTAAGATTTAATTAGTTGGTAAGTCAGTAAGTTACTGACGAAACCATTGCTCTATCGTCAGCTATTTCCGAACTTGCTGATCGCACGGGCGACCCCGTTACCAGACCCCATGCCACAAACCTTTACGAAATCCGAACGGCGGTGTAGCAAAAAAATTCTGGGCGAATTATTTAAAAAAGGTAGTGCTTCCGTGCGGACGTTCTACCTTTTTCCGTTTCGGATGCTCTACATTCCCCAATCCGAAACCAGTCCGGACAGCGAGCCTCCCCTGCCCGCTATCGTTATTACCGTTCCCAAACGCATCTTTAAACGAGCCGTCGACCGAAACCTCATCCGTCGGCGGGTGCGGGAAGCGTACCGGCTCAACAAGCCTCTTTTTAGCCCGGAAAAGCCATCACCAGCTTACATTGCCTTTCTTTATACCGCCAAACAAATAATTTCGTTTGAAGAGATAGAAAAAGGTATGAAATTAGCTTTAAAGAAAATGTAGAGTGGAAAATGTAGAATGAAGAATATCCCCACCGGGCTTCAATCCTGCATCATTTAGTCTACATTCTTCATTATACATTCTTCACTCAATCTATGCGCTTCTCTAAACGACTTACTCTGTTAGCCTCCTCGGCTCTTGTGGCGGGGGGTATTGGCTTCTTTTCGTTTAAAACCGACGACCGGTTTTTCGAGATAGCCCGTAATCTGGATATCTACGCTACGCTGTTCAAGGAGCTGAATCTCTATTATGTAGATGAAGTAAATCCGAACCGCATGGTGAAAACCAGCATCGACGCCATGCTGAAAAACCTCGACCCATACACGAACTTCTTCGCCGAAGACGAGATCGAGGATTACATGACCATGACCACCGGCCGCTACAACGGCATTGGTGCGCTCATCGGGCAACGGCAGGGCAAGAGCATTGTCCTGATGGTTTATGAAGGCACACCCGCCGAAAAATCGGGCCTGCAAATTGGCGATGAAGTCATAAAGGTAGATGGCGTAGACCTGAAAACCCGCAAAGACGCTGACCCCGGCAAACTATTAAAAGGTCAGAACAACACGGCAGTAAAACTGACGGTTCGGCGATTTGGCCAAAAAGACCCGCTTGATCTCAGCGTTATCCGCGATGTGGTAAAAATGACCAATGTGCCTTATTACGGCATGGTGTCTGAAGACGTTGGCTACATTGACCTCAAGGATTTTACCGCAACAGCCTCGCGGGAAGTGCGCACTGCCTTTCAGGAATTAAAGGGCAAGGGCATGAAAAAACTCATCCTCGACGTTCGTGAGAATCCGGGTGGGCTACTCAACATGGCCATCGACATCTCGAATATCTTTATCCCAAAAGATTCGGAAGTGGTGACCACCAAAGGCAAGGTGACGGATTGGAACAAGACCTATACGGCCATGAATCCACCATTGGACCTCGACATGCCGATTGCGGTACTGACCAATAACCACAGCGCATCGGCGGCCGAAATCGTATCGGGTGTTATTCAGGATTACGACCGGGGTGTTTTGATCGGGCAACGTACTTACGGCAAGGGCCTTGTACAAACCACCCGCGAACTGTCGTTCAATACCAAGCTTAAAATCACAACGGCAAAATACTACATCCCGAGCGGACGTTGCATTCAGGCCATCGACTACAGCCACCGCAACCCCGATGGCAGCGTTGGTAAAATTCCCGACTCCCTCAAAACGGCATTTAAAACCAAGGCTGGTCGAGTTGTCTATGACGGTGGTGGCGTTTTGCCGGATGTTGTCGTTGAAGCACAAACCCCGTCGCCGGTGGCACTTAGCCTGACGAACAAGGGCCTGATCTTCGATTATGCTGTGAAGTACCGGCACGAACACGCGAGCATCAAACCCGCCCGCGAATTCCGCCTGACCGATGCCGAATACAGCGACTTTGCCAAGTGGCTCGGCGATAAAGAGTATGACTACACGACGCAGGTTGAAAAAGACCTAGGCACGCTCGAAGCCTCGGCCAAGAAAGAGAAGTATTTCGACCAGATTCAGGATCAGCTAAAATCGCTGAAAACCAAAATGTCGCATAGCAAAGATGCCGACTTGAGTACATTTAAACCCGAACTCAAAACGCTGCTGGAACAGGAAATCGCCGGACATTACTACCTGCAAAAGGGCCTTAAAGAGGCATCGTTCGCCACCGATCCTGAGATGAAAGCTGCGCTGGATTTATTTAAGGATATGAATCGGTATGGGACGATTTTGAAGGGAAAGTAAGTGTAAAGCTTTGGTTTGCTCCCCTCTCCTGTTTTGGGAGAGGGGCCGGGGGTGAGGGGAGGGCAATCAATTTAAGAAATTCACCTCACCCCAACCCCTCTCCTAAAACAGGAGAGGGGCTAAAAAAATGGCACTCAACGTCCCTAAAGTGGACTTTAGGGACGTTGAGTGACTTACGGCAGTATATACACCATCAACGACCGGGCGCCGTGCGCCCCAATTACCAGGCTTTGTTCAATATCGGCAGTTTTAGATGGGCCGCAAATGAACGTTCCGAAGCCGGTTTCATCGACTTTCAATAGTTTATAAGCGTCGTGCATGTTGGGCACAATGGTCGACTGCCGGATGATAATCACCAGATACTGCGTAATCATGGGTGCTACCCGCTGGGGTAGTTGACGCTCGTCTACCCAGATAGCCGCATTCTCCGCTACCGCCAGTGGTCCTTCGATGATTGCTAGATTCAAGCCCGATAATTCGTGTGGGTCGCTGACATTCATAGTCACGTCAGCTAGCTCGGCAAGTTCCGGGCAAGATGTCGCTACGTTGGGCAGATTGGGGTATCGCTCTAGCAAATCAGTCCTGATAGCCGCAAAGTCCGGTACGACAAGAGCAGCACCGCCCACAAACGTAAGTACCTCAATAAATTGCTTCGTCAGGTCCGGGTAAACCGATGTGAACGTAAACTCGGTTGGGGTGGGCCGTAGGGCTGGCTGGTTCGCCTTGATACTCGCCAGCATCTGGTCGCGGGTGGTCATGCTTTTTTGTTGTTAACGTACCAGTCGTGGAAACTTTCGGAAGGTGGCTCGGGCATTTCGCGCTGGTTATACCAGGGGTTCAGGCCATTTTCGACGGTGACCGGGGCAAACCGTAATACGCCCCGCCCTACTTTACCCGCCATCCGATACAAACGGGGCGACTCCAGCACAGTAGCCATTGCTTTCATGGCAACCGTTTTGCTGCCGGGGCCGTACCCCTCTTTCATCAGCACCTGACGCCATTTATAAAGCTGATCGTGAATATCAATCTTGACCGGACAAACATTGGAACACGACCCGCAGAGCGTTGACGCAAACGGCAGATCGGCATTCTTCTTCATGTCCAGATTGGGAGCCAGAATGGAACCGATTGGACCGGCAACGGCGCTGTGGTAACTGAACCCGCCCGAGCGCCGGTAAACGGGACAGGTATTCAAACAGGCCGCGCACCGGATGCATTTGAGCGAATTGCGGAAGTCGGGGCGACCCAACTGGCGGCTGCGACCGTTATCGACAATAACGATGTGCATCTCCTGCCCCGGCCGGGGCCGGTGAAAATGGCTTGAAAACGTTGTAATGGGCTGTCCGGTCGCCGAGCGGGCCAGCAACCGAAGGAATACGCTCAGGTGTTCGGCGCGGGGAATGATCTTCTCGAAACCCATTGCTGCAATATGTACATCGGCCAGGTGGGCGCCCATGTCGGCGTTACCCTCGTTGGTACAAACCACAAATCCACCCGTTTCGGCAATAGCGAAGTTGACACCTGTGAGTGCTACTTTGCGCGTCAGGAATGTTTCGCGTAAGTGGTGCCGGGCGGCTTCGGTCAGGTATTGCGGATCGGTTGCGCCTTTGTCGGTACCCAGATGTTCGTGGAAGGTCTCGCCCACTTCGGCCTTGGTCAGGTGAATGGCAGGCAACACAATATGGGACGGTGGTTCGCCCCGCATCTGCACGATTCGTTCACCCAAATCGCTGTCTATCACTTCAATACCTTTGTCAATCAGGAATTGATTCAGGTGGCACTCTTCGGTCAGCATCGACTTCGACTTGACCATTCGGGTAGCGCCCGCCTGTTTTATGATGTCGAGAATAATGGCGTTATGTTCATCACCATCGGCGGCCCAGTGAATTTTGATGCCGTTGCGGATCGCGTTTTCTTCAAACTGAAGCAACAGGTCATGCATGTTGGACAGCCCGTAGTTTTTTATCTGCGAGGCAGCCTCCCGCAATTGT
>CAXTJJ010000346.1:0-6987 GCA_964244155.1 uncultured Spirosoma sp. | reverse complement strand
TTCCCCGGCCTCTGGCCGGTTTAATGATTGCAGCAATATACGCCGGCCAGAGGCCGGGGAATAGTAGACACGAGGCTAGAGCCTCGCGCCATCGCGCCAAACCCGCCGGGCCGCCGTTACGGGATTACAAAAGCAACGAAACAGAATTTCCCGCGTCTTTGTGGCAACTGTGTCCTCAACCGCTGGAAAGCATGTTCAGAAACTACATCAAAATTGCCTGGCGCAACATCGCCAAGAGCAAAACCTTCTCGTTTATCAATGTGCTGGGCCTTGCGCTGGGCATGACCAGTAGTCTGCTCATTCTATTGTGGGTGCAGGACGAACGGAGCATCAACCAGTTCCACGCCAATGGTTCGCGTATCTACCAGGTGTTTGAAAACCAGCAGTGGACGGGCAACGACATCAGTACGACACCCTCTACGCCCGGTCCGCTGGCGTTCGCCCTGAAAGCCGAAATACCGGGAGTCGAGCGAACGGTGAAGGTGACCTGGGAAGAAGAACACCTGCTCACGGTGGGCGAAAAAGCATACAAAGAAAAAGGGCGTTTTTCGAGTCCGGACCTGTTCCAGATTTTCACGTTTCCGCTGGTGCATGGCAACCCGAAAACCGCCATTGCCGGACCAACGTCTATCGTCATCTCCGAAAAAGCCGCCCGCAAGCTGTTCGGCCGGACCGATGTGCTGGGCCAACTGGTTCGGGTCGACAACAAAGAAGACCATCAGGTAACGGGAGTATTGCAGGACATCCCCGAAACGTCGTCGCTCAGGTTTGACTTTGTCCTACCCGAAACTCCCTACGAGAAGGAAAACAAATGGCTCGAAAAATGGGACAACAACGGCATTATGACCTACGCACTCATAAACCCAAATGCCGACGCGGAGACTGTCAACACCAAACTTCTGAACTTCATAAAGAAGCATGACAAGAACGTGACGACCATCACGACGTTCATGTTTCCGTATGAAAAAACCTACCTGCAATCGAAATTTACCAACGGTAAACCCGATGGCGGTCGCATCGAGTATGTGCGACTTTTCACCATCGTCGCTGTTTTCCTGCTCATCATTGCGTGCATCAACTTCATGAATCTGGCCACGGCCCGCTCGGCGAAACGCGCGAAGGAAGTGGGTATCCGAAAAGTTGTGGGGGCCGAACGTTCGTATCTGGTCGGGCAGTTTGTGGGCGAAGCGGTGTTGATGTCGCTGTTCTCCCTGTTCATTGCCATTGTCCTGGTTCAGTTGCTGCTGTCGCCCTTTAACACATTGACAGAGAAGCATATAGAAATTCAGTATGCCAATCCACTTTACTGGCTCACGCTACTGGGTTTGGCCCTGCTGACGGGCCTGATATCGGGGAGTTATCCGGCGCTGTTTCTGTCGTCGCTCCAACCCATCAGCGTCTTGAAAGGAACCCTGCGATTCAAATCCGGGGCGGTTCTGTTTCGGCAGGGGCTGGTTGTCTTTCAGTTTTCACTCTCGTTACTGCTGATTATCGGCACACTGATCGCTGGTCGGCAGGTCGATTACATCCGCACAAAGAACCTGGGCCTCGACCGCGAAAATGTGGTATATATGGACCTCGAAGGCGATCTACCCAAGCGGTTCGACTCCTTCCGCGAGGAACTACTGCAAGCACCGGGAATTCAATCGGTGTCCTCAGCGGGCAACGACCCCATGCAAATTGGCAGCTCCACCACGGGCGTCAAGTGGAAAGGGAAACCCGAGGGCGACAAGACGCTGTTTACTCAATTGCCCATCAGCTACGAATTCATAAAGACCATGAAGATCAAACTTCTGGATGGACGCGACTTCTCGAAAAGTACGATTACCGACAGTACCAATTACATTATCAACGAGGAAGCAGCCCGGCGCATGGGCATGAAAAATCCGGTAGGTAAGGATCTGACCTTTTGGGAAAAACCAGGCAAGGTTGTTGGCTTGATCAAGAACTTTCACCTCAATTCCCTGCGCGTAGCCATTGAACCCCTCATTTTACGATTAGACTCTACGAACAACGTCCTGTTGGTACGCACCTACCCCGGCCAGACCGAACAGGCGCTCAAGAGCATGGAACGGCTGGCCAAACAATTCAATCCGGCCTACCCCTTCGACTACAAATTCGCCGACGAGAGTTTCCGGGAGCAATACAAGAGTGAAACGCTGGTGGGCACCCTGGCAAATGCCTTTGCGGTTATCGCCATCTTCATCGCCTGCCTGGGGTTATTTGGTCTGGCCATGTTCACGGCCGAGCAGCGCACCAAAGAAATCGGGGTACGAAAAGTATTGGGTGCTTCGGTGCCGAGTATTGTGGCCCTACTCTCCAAAGACTTTCTGAAACTGGTCTTCATTTCCATTCTCATTGCCTCTCCCCTGGCGTGGTGGGCCATGTACCAATGGCTCAAGGATTTTGCTTATCGCATCGACATCGACTGGTGGGTGTTTGTGCTGGCGGGCCTGTTGGCTATAGGTATCGCCCAGCTAACCGTGAGTTTTCAAAGCATCAAAGCCGCGTTGATGAATCCGGTGAAAAGTTTACGAAGTGCGGAATAAATCAACGGAGGTTGCAAGTAATCGGGCAAACTAAACCAATGATTATCGACAACTATTTCGTATTCCTACTTAGATAAAGCCTCTATTCACCGCCCCTATCTATCTATGCGCCAGACCATTAAGCTGTTCGCCTTACTTTCCCTGCTTTTCGTTGGCATCATAGCCCATGCCGATGCTCTGGATGATTTTATTCGTGACCAATTGCGCAGGCGACACACACCCGGCTTATCGCTGGCCATCATTCAGGATGATAAACTTGTGAAGGTCCAAGCCTACGGCTTCGTTGATAAAAATGAAAAAACGCCCCTGACAACATCAACGTTATTTCAGGCGAGTTCCATTAGCAAGTCGGTGGCGGCTGTTGGTCCGCTGCATGTGGTCGAAGCGGGCAAGTTATCACTCGTTGAGGATGTAAACACCAAACTACAGACCTGGAAAGTACCGGAGAATGACTTCACAAAAGACAAAAAAGTGACCCTGCGCGGGTTACTCAGCCACACAACGGGGCTGATAGTAGTGTCAGGTTTGAGAACCTGACATCACTGTATCAAGGCGGAGTCAGAATGCCCTCTTGCGCAGATTAACCAGAGCAAAAAACGGACAGAAGATGTCCGTTTCTGGACAACTAGTTTAAAATCAAATGTGAGAAAACTGTGATTTCGAAGAATGGAGAACCATTTCAACAATTGGCACCGCATTTGATCGGCATTATCGTATAAAATCAATTGGGCATGAAACGAACCTTTCTCGGAGAGTTTGAAGAAGTGGTTTTGCTGACGGTGGCGGTTCTGGGCGACGAGGCTTACGGGGTCACGGTTACGCAGGAAATCGAGCAGAGAACCGGGCGTGTCGTTGGCTTTAGCACGGTTCACACCACCCTGCAACGGCTGGCCGAAAAAGGCTACTTATCGTCGGAGATGGGCGGTGCCACGGCTGAGCGGGGTGGCCGACGAAAGCGGTTTTTCAGCGTAACAGCTTTGGGTCGAAAGGCCTTGCAGGAAGTGAAGCAGGTGCGCGAGGAGTTGTGGAGTGCTTTGCCCCCGCAAACCCTGCAACTCATGGGCGGGTGAATAATGAATAATTGATAATGCAAAATGAACTCCATTATTCTTTCCATGCTATGCCCCCGAACCGTCGAACACCACCCCGCTGGGCCTCAAAACTCCTCTCCTGGTGGGGCCACCCCGATACGCAGGAAGAGGTGCAGGGCGACCTGCTCGAACTGTATGACTATTGGGTGCAGACGGTAGGCGAACGACGCGCCAACTGGCGATATAGTCTGGCGGCACTGAAACTATTGAGGCCACTGGCCAAACCAAAATTGCAGGTCTATTCTCCACCCTTTATCCTTCACCCTGACATGCTGCGCAACTACTTAAAAATTGGTATTAGAAACCTTGTCAAGAACAGGGTGTATTCAGCTATCAACATTGGTGGCCTGGCGCTGGGTATCGCCTGCTGCCTGCTCATTACCTTGTATGTGTATGATGAACTCAGCTACGACCGGTTCAATACCCACTACAAGCACATTTACCGGATCGTTGAACGCCAGAAGCAACCCGAAGGTATTTTCGACGTAGCCATGACTCCGGGACCGCTGGCCGATGCTATCGGAAAGTCCTTCCCGGAAGTACAGCGTACAACCCGGGTTGGTCAATGGAATGGCGTATTGAGTCAGGGACGCCACCAGATAGAGCCTGAGCATTTGTTAATCATCGACCCCAGCTTTTTCAGCCTGTTCTCCTACCCACTCGTATCAGGCGATACCAACACCATTTTTCGCGCCCCCAATGAAGTGATTTTCAGTGAAGCTGCCGCCGAGCGTTTTTTTGGTGCCGACTGGCGTCAGAAGAATGTACTTGGGCAATCTATAAAACTCAATAATGAGCACGCGCTCAAGCTGGTCGGTATCGCTAAAAACCCGCCCGTTCAGTCGCATATTCAGTTTGATGTGCTGATTCCCTTCAAGTGGCTCGAACGCAACGACGAGTGGAGCATGAAATGGAACAGCAACAGCTACCATACCTATGTTCAGCTTCGTCCTGCCCCATCCGGCGAACCCGCCAGTTCAATAGCGTTCGGCAATAAAATTCGGGGACAGCTCAAGCAGTACGACTCGGGCAACGAAACGCCGTTATTGCTTCAGCCACTGTCGGACATTTATCTGTATTCGAAGTTCGCGTTCCAGACCGATTACGGGAAACGCAGTGACATTGCTTACATCCGCATCTTCGCATCTGTCGGACTCATTGTGCTGCTCATTGCGGTCATTAACTTCATTAATTTAGCGACCGCGCGGGCATCGCAGCGAGCCAAGGAAGTAGGCGTTCGGAAGAGTGTTGGGGCGCAGCGGTCGAGTTTGATTGCCCAGTTTTTAGGCGAAGCCTTCCTGATGACGAGCCTGGCCGTGCTGGCTTCCCTTTTGCTGGCCGAATTCCTGCTACCGGTCTTTAATGAGCTGGCCGCTAAACGCATCGACATCCCCTATCAACTTCCGAATTTTTGGGCGATCCTGATTGTAATAACGCTAGTAGTCAGCCTATTGACAGGACTTTATCCCGCGTTTGTCCTCTCGTCATTCCGGCCGGTTAGCGTCCTCAAGACGGGTATCGTGGGTCATTTTGCCAATGCGAGGGCGGGCAGGAGTTTTCGGCAATCGCTGGTGGTGGGCCAGTTTGTCCTGTCTATCGCACTCGCCATTAGCACGGTAGTCATCTACCGCCAGTTGATGTTTCTGCAAACAACCAGGTTAGGCTTCGACAAATCACAGTTGCTGTATGTTCGACTCAAAGGTGACTTACGCGGGAAAGCCCTGCAACTTAAGAACGACGTAAGTCAGTTGCCGGGCGTGGCACAGGCGTCTGTTGCCACGAGTAATCTGGTCGACATGAACAACGGGACGAACATCGAGTGGGAAGGTCAGACGCCCAACGATCAGTTTTCGATCACCCAGATGAACATCGACGCTGACTTCATCAGGACAACCGGCATGACGATGGCTGCAGGTCGAAATTTCTCCGCCCAGATTACCAGCGACACCCTGTCAACAGCCGGTACCTACCTCATCAACGAAACGGCTGCCAAGCGCATGGGCTGGACGCCTGCCAGTGCGTTGGGCAAACGCGTCAAGTTCTGGGGCACCAACGGCACCGTCATCGGTGTGGTGAAAGACTTTCATTTCCGGCCACTGCGCGTGAGTATCGAGCCGTTTATTTTCCGATTCCGCCCTAAAGACTTCTATTTCACCCTGCTGATTAAAACCAAACCGAATCTGGTAGCCCGCACCCTGACGGATGTGACGAATGCATACAAAAAACTGGAACCTAGTACCGCCATTTCGTATGGCTTTGTTGATCAGGATCTGGATCGGCAGTACCAATCCGAACAACGCATTGGTCGTATTATTTTCTGCTTTGCGATTCTGACGATCCTGGTTTCCTGCCTCGGCCTGTTCGGTTTAACGGCATTTACGGCCGAACAGCGGACCAAAGAAATCGGCATTCGCAAAGTGCTGGGCGCATCGGTTGCCAGCATCGTCACACTACTCTCGAAAGATTTTCTAAAGCTGGTGTGCATCGCCCTCGTCATTGCCTCGCCCATCGCCTGGTATGCGATGAACCAATGGCTGCAGAATTTCGCCTACAAAACCAGCTTCGCCTGGTGGATGCCCGCTATTGCCGGACTCGTATCGGTTTGTATCGCCCTGCTGACCATCAGTTTCCAGAGCATCAAAGCAGCGTTGGCCAATCCGGTAAAGAGTTTGCGGAACGAGTAATCAGGCAGAACTGACATCCGTAGCAACAGTCACCGGGACGTCGCTACGGGTGTCAGTTCTGCCGTTCGCCGAAGCTATAACACAGTTCGTCGGGGGCAACGATGAACAGAACCTTCCAGAGAACGTCACCGTAGTATTGCTTTTTAAAGTCGGGGCTCACGTTGTCGAAGCCCGTTTCCTTTAGTTCGGCCAGCATCCGTTCGACATCATCGACTTCAAAGAAGTATCCATCCTGCTGAGGATCACCACCGTTTTCGGCCAGACCAATCTGGATACCATCGCGCTCAAGAATGGCCGAAGCCTGGGACGTCTCGCTGCGGGAAACCACCCGAAAGCCGAGGATGGTTTCATAAAACGGCAGGGCGTTTCCCAGATTGGCAACGGGTAAATTCATTCGGTCCTGCTGGTAGGGCCAGGCTTTCTTCAGGGTGGCTTTGACTAGGAGCATCTGTCGGATTGGTTAGCGTTTTTTTATATCCGCCACAAGGATACAGATGGCAGAACGTAATCTTTTTACGTTCCTGACGGGCTTCGGAAAATAAAGCACTCACCAGTCAACTAGTCGCTCCGCAAACTCTTTACCGGATTCATCAGCGCGGCTTTGATGCTCTGGAAACTGACCGTCAGCAGCGTAACGCCCAGCGCACCGGCAATAGCGGGCAT
>CAXTJJ010000345.1:0-7011 GCA_964244155.1 uncultured Spirosoma sp. | reverse complement strand
CAAAGCGGCTTTGATGAATCCGGTGAAATCGTTGCGGTCGGAATAGAAACGAAACGCCCACGTACGTAGAGACAACACATGCGTTGTCTCTACAACCAAACCATCCAATAATTTTCCGGGACAAAAAGCAACCGGATGCCTGTTCTGTTGCATCTTATGATCAGAAACAACGCATCGTATGAGACACGTATTCTTCGGTTTTTTATTCTTGTTCATAGCCGGTCACAACTCCGTTCATGCCCAGGCGGCCTTAACCAGTACGGAGGCTTATGACTATTTACAGGGGGAGCGACACCGGGCCGACAAGATCGTTGGCGAAAGTGCTACCCCTTCGCCCGACAGCCTGGCAAAAGCCGAAAAAGTACTGCTCGATGCACTGGTGTACTACCACCGCCCTGATATTGTGGAACTCGCCAAAACGAACAAATACCTGTTTGCCCGTAAAGGCGATATTTCCTTTGACCTGGCGCTGATTCAGGCGAAACTGGGCAAAACTGCCGAAGCCACGAAGGCACTGAGCTATCCATTATCGGGGAATAGTGCCCCTTTCTACGCCAAATACATTCTCGAAGAACCTGCTTTTGCTGCCGTTCGCAGTACGCCGGAGATTTCCCGCTTAGTAACGAAAGCCAGAGTGGCGAGCCAGATTTTCAACTCAGCTGCACTAAAAACGGCCTACCGACCCAATATCAGCGAAGATGAGAAAGTAGCCGGGCTGTCGAAGCTATGGTCGGAGGCAAAATACAACTTCGCCTATTTCGATCATATTCCCGACGTCGACTGGGATAAACTGTACCTCGATTATCTCCCCAAAATCCGGGCCACCCGCTCAACCGTTGAGTACTACAATGTATTGCGAATGTTTTGTGCGCAACTTCACGATGGGCATACCGACCTGGGGCCTGGTGATCCGGTACTGGCCGATTCCGTCGCCCGCCGACCGCCTATCCTGGCGGTGCTCGTTGAAGACAAAGTGATGGTTCGGGACGTTACCAGCGACAGCCTGTACCAGACCGGCATTCGGCCCGGTTTAGAAATTGTGACCGTCGATGGTATGCCCGTCAGAGACTACGCCGACCGCTTCGTGCGGCCCTACCAGAGCGGTTCGACCGTCCAGAATGTCGATGTGGCGACCTACATCTACAACCTGTTGCGCGGTCCCAAAGACAAGCCTGTTACAGTGGGGTTCCGTTCGCCGGATGGCAAAACGTTTAGCCGCACACTGCCCCGAACCGGGTATAGCAAGTTAAAAGCCCTGCCGGATTTCCGTTTCAGTCTGCTACCGGGCAACGTGGCCTATGTGCAGCTTAACAGCTTCGACAATAGCAAGGCGCTGGATGGCTTCAAGGCCGCCTTCGACTCCATTGCAACCAGCAACGCGCTTATCCTGGACGTCCGGCAAAATGGTGGCGGAGACAGCGGCTATGGCTGGAACGTACTCGGTTACCTGACTGACAAGCCCATGAAAACGGGGTCCTATTCGGCGCGGCTCTACAGCCCCCTGCGCCGGGCCAGGGGCGAAAGTGTGGTGTTTGAACCGGTTGAAAGTAATGATTCGGGCTGGCCCGCCAACGGCAAAAAGTTATACGCCAAACCCGTTGTGGTGCTCACCAGCGGACAGACATTCTCCGCAGCCGAGGACTTTGCCGTCGTCTTCGACGCTATGAAACGGGGCACTATCATTGGCGAACCAACGGGTGGCAGCACCGGTCAGCCGCTGTCTTTCGCATTGCCTGGTGGCGTAATGGCCCGCGTGTGTACCAAACGCGATATGTACCCCGATGGCACCGAGTGGAACGCCAAAGGTATTCAGCCGCAGGTGCTGGTCAGGCCGACGGTTGCCGACTGGAAAGCCGGTCGGGATACCGTTCTCGAAGCGGCTCTGGCGCATTTGGGTGTGAAGGAAACCACAGTAAAAGGGAAGAAAGGAAAAGCTGCGACAAAGTAGCGCAAAACAATCGCACTAATTAGTTAAGAGATTTTACCACAGAGGCACAAAGGGCACAGAGGTCTAATGGGTTACTCACTTCCCCATTAGACCTCTGTGCCCTTTGTGCCTCTGTGGTAAAATCTCTTTCGGGCTTACCAGATTCTGAGTCCATTTTCCGTACAGTATCGGACGGGCGTTGTCCAGTTTCGGACAGGGATAGATTACAAAAAGATTCCCTAAAGGCCCCAAACGCCGATATTTAGTCGTGGCATGACAGTTGTCCGTACGTTTACTAAAAACTACAGTCTTTTCATATGCTTCAATCCTACGTTAAAATTGCCTGGCGGAATCTGGTTCGCAACCGGGCGTTCTCGGCCATTAACATCGTCGGGTTAGCACTGGGGCTGGCGACCTGTCTGCTCATCATGCTGTTCGTGCTCGACGAACTCAGCTACGACCGATACAATGACAAGGCCAACCGGATGGTGCGGGTTGTTTTTCACGCCGTCATGAACGGCGGAGAAATCAACGAAGCCAGTGTCATGCCCCCCGTTGCGCAGACGTTGAAAGCGGATTACCCCGAAGTTGAAGAAGCCACCCGGATTCGTACCGTTGGCTCGCCGGGCATTACCGTTGGCGACAAATCGTTTCGGGATGATCAGCTAGCGTATGTCGACTCCAATTTTCTACAGGTGTTCACGCTCCCGCTCATCCAGGGCGATGCGAAAACGGCACTGATTCAGCCCAACACGGCTGTGATCACCCAGGAGATGGCCCGCAAATATTTCGGCAATGACAATCCACTCGGCAAGTTCGTAACGATCAAAAGCTGGAACGCCCTGTTTAAGGTTACCGGCGTTATGAACAAAATACCGGTTAACTCCCACTTCCATTTCGACATGCTTATGTCGATGGCGGGCGTTCCGGATGCGAAATCGCCTTCGTGGATGACGTCGAGTTTTTATACGTATCTGGTTCTTACTAAAGGCTATAACCCGAAACAACTGGAAGTCAAACTCCCCCAGATGGTCAGCAAATACATGGGGCCGGAAATCCAGAAGGCCTTTGGCATGAACATGACCCAGTTTCGGCAGAAAGGCAACGACCTCGGTTTTTTGCTGCAGCCCTTGACCGATATTCACCTGCACTCGAATCTGACAGGAGAAATAGCCGCTAACGGTGATGTTCAATACGTGTACATCTTCGGCGCCATTGCCCTGTTTATGCTGCTGATTGCCTGCATCAATTTTATGAACCTGTCCACGGCCGGAGCCTCGAAACGGGCTAAAGAGGTAGGCATTCGTAAAGTGATGGGATCGGTTCGGCAAAGTCTGGCGAATCAGTTTTTGATCGAATCACTGTTGCTGACCATGATTGCGCTGGTGCTGGCCCTAGGCATCGTTTACCTGGCCTTACCATTTTTCAATGAGCTGGCCGGCAAAACCCTGACATTGAACCTTGGCGAGTCTGTCTGGCTATTACCCAGCCTGGTGCTGCTGGGCGTACTGGTGTCTGTATTGGCGGGAAGCTATCCCGCATTCTTCCTGTCGTCGTTCAAGCCCATCGCCGTCCTGAAAGGCACGAAGTTCACCGGCGACCGGAAAAGCATTGGCTTACGAAGCGGCCTGGTTGTGGTTCAGTTTTCCATTTCAATCATCCTGATGATTGGTACGACCGTTGTTTACCGACAACTGAGTTATATTCAGAACAAGAAGCTGGGCTACTCCAAAGAACAAGTGCTGGTACTTCCCGATACGTGGCAGTTGGCGGGCAAAGAAGAAGTTTTCCGCAACCAGATCATGCAGGACCCTCGGGTTGTGCGTGTCAGTATGTCGGGCTATCTGCCAGCGGGGCCAAGTTATAACAATAACTACATGATGTATCCGGAAAGCAACCCGACTCAGTTTGTGAAGGGCCTCCGGTACGACGTTGATTACGAGTACATCCCAACATTGGGCATGCAGATGGCCGCTGGTCGAAACTTCGCCAAAGAATATGGCACCGATTCCTCGGGTGTAATTTTAAACGAAACAGCTGTTCGAACGCTTGGGTGGCATGGCAATGCGATTGGCAAAACCATCGGCCATTCCGAAAACGACGGGTTGAAGAAAACGTATCGGGTCATTGGTGTCGTGAAAGATTTCCACTTCCGCTCGCTGCACGAGTCGATTTCTCCTTTGGTGATGATCCTCGGACGGAATAACGGAACGATGATTGTCAAGGCCAAAACCAAAGATGTGTCCGGGCTGCTGGCTTCGCTGGAGAACCAATGGAAGAGGCTTGCCACGGATGCTCCGTTTACCTATTCGTTTCTGGACAAGCGGTTCAACGATACATACCTGGCCGAACAGAAAACCGGCCGTATACTTGGTCTTTTCGCGGGCCTCACCATCTTCGTCGCCTGCCTGGGCCTGTTCGGGCTGGCCACCTTCACGGCTGAGCAGCGCACGAAAGAGATTGGCGTGCGAAAGGTACTTGGGGCATCGGTCGCCAGCATTGTTGGCCTGCTCTCCAAAGATTTTTTGAAATTGGTGCTGATCGCCATTCTGCTGGCCGTTCCTGTGGCCTGGTACGTGATGGACAAATGGTTGCAGAGTTTCGCCTACAAGATCGACATGGCGTGGTGGGTCTTCGCCCTGGCGGGTGTGCTGGCGGTGGGCATTGCGCTCGTGACGGTCAGTTTCCAAAGCGTGAAAGCCGCCCTGATGAACCCGGTGAAAAGTTTAAAAACGGAATGAAAGGGAGAAAGGAGGAGAGGGAGGAAAGGGACGAGAGGGATTTACTCCCCTTCCTCCCTTTCCTCCATCCTCCCCTTCCTCCCTCCTCCCCTTTCTCCCTCCTCCCTCTTATGCTTACAAACTATATCAAAATCTCCTGGCGGAACCTGATGAAGAAGAAGGCGTTCTCCTTCATCAACATTGTCGGACTGGCCGTTGGTATGACCTGCTGCATGCTGATTGCGGCTTTCGTCACCGATGAACTGAGCTATGATCGTTATCCGGCTCTGGCTGACCAGATCTACCGGGTAGAACTCCGGTTGACGGAGAATGGGGGTGTGACCAATTTCTCCAATGTCGATGCAGGCGTAGGGCCGGGGATTCGGGCTGCGTTTGCCGATGTGCAGGCCGTTACTCGTGTGCTGCCGTGGGCGCAGGTATTCATGCGTTATCAGGACAAGCAATTCAAGGAGCAGACCATTGCCATGGCCGATTCTAACTTTCTGGAAATATTCTCCATCCCACTGCTGGAAGGCGATATAAAAACGGCGTTGAAAGAGCCGGGGTCTATTGTAATTACCAAAGCTTTTGCGCAAAAGTACTTTGGCACGGCCCCGGCAATGGGGAAAGCCCTTCTCTTTGGGAAAACGCAGGAAGTGCGCAGGGTGACGGGTGTTATTGACGAAATACCCGGCAATACCCACTTTCATTTCGATGCTTTTTTAAGCACAGCCGATATGCCGTCAAAGTCGCTCACCTGGAGCAATGTCGGGTTTTATACTTATCTGGTGCTGAATAAAGATGCTGATCCCAAGAAACTGGAAGCTAAATTCCCTCAGCTCGTCGCCAAACACGTAGTGCCCGAAATTCAGCGCGATATGGGCGTTAGTCTGGCCGAAGCCCAAAAATCGGTTAATACATTCCGGTTCACACTCATGCCGCTGACCGACATCCACCTACACTCGGCATCGAAGTACGAACTGGCCGCGAACGGCGATATAAACTCGGTTTACATATTCAGTATCCTGGCGGTTTTCATCCTGCTGCTGGCCATTGTCAACTTCACCAACTTATCGACGGCGGGGGCTTCGAGCCGGTCGAAAGAGATTGGGATTCGCAAAGTAATGGGCTCGGTTAAAACGCAGTTGATGAACCAGTTTCTGATCGAATCGACGCTGCTAACCTTCTTTGCGCTGCTGCTGGCCGTTTTTGCCGCTGCCTTGCTCCTGCCTTCGTTCAATGCTCTAGCGGGGAAGGCCATTTCGCTCAACACCTTACTATCGGTCAAAAACGCGCTTATCCTGTTGGCCTTCGGCGGTTTCGTGGGCATTCTGGCCGGGGCTTACCCCGCTTTTCTGCTCTCCTTTTCAAAAATCACGGCGGTATTAAAAGGCGGATCGGCCGTACAAACCAGCCGACGCAGTAACCTGAGAAGCGGGCTGGTGGTATTCCAGTTTGCCGTTTCCGGCGCGTTGATCGTCGCGACACTGGTAACCTACCAGCAACTGCATTTCATGCAGAACAAGAAGATCGGTTTTGATAAAGAGCAGGTACTGGTTATCCAGGATTCGTACATGCTGGGGCAAAATGAGTCGGCCTTCAAGCAGCAGCTTCAAAAAGACAGCCGGGTCATGGAGGCCAGCCTCTCGGGTAATATTCCGGTTGGCATGAGCAATATGGACGGGACAATTATTTACGCGAAGCGAGAGAACGACAAAGAAGCCCACGCCGAAATTCCAGCCAACATTTACCATGTCGATGAAGATTACCTGAAAACGCTGGGTATGGAGTTGAAAGAAGGCCGCTTTTTTTCAAAGGCATTTTCAACCGACTCCAGCGCTGTCCTCATCAACGAAACGGCGGCTCGCGACCTGGGACTTGGCAAGACCAGCCCCATTGGCAAAACGATTGTCCGATCGGGGCAACACGAATTTACCATCATCGGTGTTGTGAAAGACTTTCACTATGCATCGGCCCGGCAGAAAATAGCGCCCCTGATGATGCTTCTGGGCCGTAACTCCGGGGCGATTATCGTCAAAATAAAGGCGACCGATGCAGCAGACGTGATTGCATCGTTCCGAAAGCAATGGGACTCCTTCAATCCGGCGGCACCCTTCACCTATTCGTTTCTGGACGAGCGCTTTGCCTTTCTGTATGAGACTGAACAGAAAACGAGCCAGCTGTTTACGGTTTTTGCCGTCATCTCCATCGTTATTGCCTGTCTGGGTTTGTTCGGGCTAGCCGCGTTTACCGCCGAACAGCGCACCAAAGAAATTGGCGTTCGAAAAGTTCTGGGTGCATCGGTTGGCAGCATCATTGCGCTGTTGTCCAAAGATTTCCTGAAACTGGTGCTGATCGCCATAT
>CAXTJJ010000344.1:0-7022 GCA_964244155.1 uncultured Spirosoma sp. | reverse complement strand
TTACCGTCTCGTCTCCATCAGCTGGGCGGAAATAGGAGTGGATCAAGAGCAGGTTATGAAGTTTTTGCCTAGGATTACCAACTCTGTGCCGGGTTTTGTTTTCAATGGGCTTACACTGGTAATTTGAGGGGTTCCTGCCACGATAAATCGATTCACAATTTCGCCACCAGTCGTGGCAACTGCCAGTGCTGTCGGGCCGCGTGGAACGGTGGTCGGCACAACAATTACGATTTTATGGGCAGATGTGTCTTTGAGTACCGCGTCAATGTCGTTGAATCGAATGCGTTTGAGTTGATTAAGGTAATCGCCGGTTATGCTGACTTGCTCACCTGGCAGTGCATTTGCGGGTGAGATTGTGGTGATAACAGGAGCCGGTTGAAGCACCGTGAATGGTAATGGGTCCGAAGTGCCTTCCTGCGTCTGAACCCGAATTTGGGTCAGACCGGGGGCCACACGCGGTACTGTTAGCTGGATCGTTGTTTCGTCATGACTAACGAGTGGGGCGGCTGTGGCACCACCAAAGATAACCGATGGCTCAGCCCCAAATTGATAGCCGGTTACGGTAATCGCCTGATCTACATAAGCTCGGTCAATAGACAGTTTCAGTAATTCTGGTGGACTATGCTGGACCCGACAACTACTGACACTGAAAAATAGAATACAAAGAAAGAAAAGTAAGCAGGCTGATCTCATAAAAGGCAACTGGTGAGTACACGCTGGCGCATAAGGGTGTAAAATTAGTCAATTTGGCTGTCTAAAAACCATTTCTATGGAAAGCCTGTTAGAGGAAAGGAGGGGTGAAGACTCCAGAATGATGAACGAAAAAGAATCGTAAACTGTGATTCATTCCGGCACATTCTCGTAATAAACAAATCATTATTCTTCACTTTTCACTTGATATTCTTCATTAAGAATTAACAAATGAGCTACCGCAGCCTGAAAGCATCAAAATTACTAGCAATCTCTACACTTGGCCAACTAAAAGCTGCCGGGTACGAAACCCGCTCAATCAAACAGGAACTGCGGGATAATTTAATCGACCGTATTAAGGAGAAGGAAGTCGTTTTTCCGGGTATATGGGGGTATGAAGATACTGTTATACCGGATGTAGAGCGGGCTATTCTGTCCATGCACCATATCAATCTATTGGGGCTGAGGGGACAGGCAAAAACTCGTATCGCCCGGTTGATGGTTAATTTGTTAGATGAGTACATCCCTGTCGTGGCCGGTTCGGAACTGAACGACGATCCATTGCAGCCGCTTTCGCGTTTTGCCATTGATCTGATTGCTGAGCATGGCGATCAGACACCTATTTTGTGGATGCATCGCAGCGACCGATACACCGAGAAACTCGCCACGCCCGATGTGTCGGTGGCGGATTTGATCGGTGATGTGGACCCTATTAAAGCGGCCACCCTGAAATTGCCATACTCTGACGAACGGACGATTCACTTTGGGCTGATTCCCCGTTCGCACCGATGCATTTTTGTGATCAACGAGTTGCCTGATTTGCAGGCCCGTATCCAGGTATCGCTCTTTAACATTTTGCAGGAAGGCGACATTCAGATTCGGGGCTTCAAACTCCGGCTTCCGCTCGATATTCAGTTCGTATTTACAGCCAACCCGGAAGATTATACCAACCGTGGAAGCATCGTAACCCCGCTGAAAGACCGGATCGACTCCCAGATTGTGACCCACTATCCGAAGTCGATTGAAATTGGGAAGAAAATCACCATGCAGGAAGCTGTTGTCAAGAACGAACAGAAAAGCCTGGTAAAAACCAATGAACTGGTTGCCGATCTGATTGAGCAGGTGGCCATCGAAGCCCGCGAAAGTGAATATGTTGATTCGAAAAGTGGTGTGTCGGCCAGGATGACGATATCAGCCTACGAAAACCTGCTCTCTTCGGCCGAGCGACGAGCGTTGATCAATGGCGAGAAAGATACCTTCGTTCGTATCGCCGATCTGTATGGTGTAGTACCGGCTATTTGCGGAAAAGTCGAACTGGTGTATGAAGGTGAAGTGGAAGGTCCGGTTATTGTCGCGCAAAATCTGATCGGTAAGGCTATCCGGAATCAGTTCCTGGGCTATTTCCCGAATCCTGAGAAAGCCAAGAAAGACAAACGAGGTAATCCCTACAAAAAAATTACAGATTGGTTTGGCGACGGTAACATGATGGAATTCCTTAACGAATTAACCAATCGTGATTACGAAGCCCGACTGCGCACCATTGATGGCCTCGATGACTTAGTGGACCAGTTTCATCCGCGTCTGGGCAAGTCTGAAAAGCTGTTTATGATGGAGTTTGCGCTTCATGGTCTTGCCGAACATTCTCTGGTTGGCAAAAAAGCCATGGACACGGGCCTGTCCTTCAAGGATTTGCTTGGCTCTATGTTCAACCCCGGCACCAGCTTTGGTGAGGAGGAAGACGAGGACGAGGATCGGTTTTAGAAGACTGTAAGTAGATATTTTTCTTTTTAGAAAAGGTGTTCGAAGGGCTGAGCCAGCCATTTCGAACACCTTTTTTATCGTAAGCGAATTTGACACTGAGCAATTGGTGACTGGCTCAAACGGCGTTCTTTATTCGATAATTACCGCTGTGCCATTGGCGCTCACCATGAGCATCGATCCATTGCCGCCAATGGTTTGGTAATCCAAATCAACGCCAATGACCGCAGTAGCACCCAGGCGGGTAGCCTGATCGATCATCTCTTTGAGTGCAATGCTTTTCGCTTCGCGCAGGGCCTGCACATAAGCTCCTGAATGACCGCCAACTACATCTTTAATTGATGAAAAAAAATCTTTGACAAGATTGGCTCCGATAATGGCCTCGCCGTTGACAAGGCCCACATATTTTGTAATATGCTTGCCTTCAATGTTAGAGGTAGTAGTTACGAGCATAAGATGAGGGTGTAAAGTGATAGGCCTGTTCGCCTAAGTTATCGTAAAGTTATACACTTGAGCGTTTCAACAGCAATAGGGCGTACTTTCCAGATGAATGAACCGGAAGGGCATTGCCCGGTAAACCTGCTTTCATACGTCAATGACTGGGTTTAATGAGGTGCCGCCTTTTGATAGATCGTCAGTAAATTATAAGAAGAATCGACGCAACCAAAGAAGGAACTTTCTTTATTTGTGGGCCAAACCAGGGCATCTCTTATTTACTATCATTTTACAACCAGAACCAAATGAAAAACCTACGTTCATTCCGCCTGTTTGCCTGGGCACTAGTCGTAACTATACCCTTGTGGTTTGGTAGCTGCAAGGACGACGACAATCCAACCACAACGACAACAACAGTCGAAGGAAGCTACAAAATCAGTGCCCTTACAATCGACCCTAAAGCACTTGGGTTATACAGCGATTTGATAGCGGCTTCCAAATTGATTTTCAATAACTCTACCTGTTTAAACGACATCACTATAACTTTCAAAACCGGCGGTGATGCCACAACCGACAATCCGTCGTCCTGTCAAAGTATTCCCGTTCCGGTCAGCACCTTCACAGGCGTTGATGCAACCAGCAAATGGGCATTGAGCGGCAACAAACTCACAATCACTAAAGGGGACGGCACTAAAACAGACTATACTGTACTGAGCACAGGAACCATTCTGAAACTACAGTGGCAGGGAGCTTTAAACTACCCGACTCCCAGCGCTACGGTATACACCTACACGATGGATCTGACGAAACAATAAATCATACAGGCAGCAATATGGAAAACCGGTTTACTAATGAGCCGGTTTTTTTTATGAACGGTCATAGGTGATTATCATAAGCTGCAGATGAGTTTTACAGGAAGCTAAACCCAAAGCTGTTGACCGTTTATGAAAACAACTGACCGTTGACTCAACTCTTGCGTAGCCATATACGTAAGTGAAATAGTTTTGACCAAACTATTAACACACGATAGACAATGAAAAATAAAAATTTGGTCCACTTACTTGCCTGGGCATTGGTTGTAGCGATGCCGCTCTGGTTCGGAAGCTGTAAAAAGGGAAGTGATGATGCAGTAACGCCAACTACCTCATCGGTTCAGGGGAGCTGGAAAATATCAGGGTACAAAATTGATCCCGGCGTTGATTTTTTGGGTACTGGTCAAAAAAGTACAGACTTGCTTGCCTTCTATAAGTCATTGCCCAACGGGATTGGTGCTGATCTGGTCGATTGTTTAACGAGTACCATCATCATATTTAATGCCAATGGTAAGGTTACCGGAACACCGGGTGCTAAATGCTCAACATCGACAGATGTAAATCCGGTTGATGATAATTCGACCTGGAAATTGGAGGGTACTAAGCTAACCCTTACCAGCGGTAGCGATGTAACCGTTTATGACACAGTTAGTAGCGGGAATACATTAAAACTCTCTGGTCCGGAAAAGGAGGATTTTGATGGCGATGGCAAAGATGAAACCTACACGGTTACGCTGGAATTGACAAAGGTATAAGGGTACGGTCTGCTCAAGTACCCTGAATGCATATTGATGTATAGTACCGGCCGGAAGTGAAACCAGGTCAGCTTAAGCACTTGACCTGTAGGGCCGGTTCTACTCACCTTCAAGGCAGTCGTGCAGTGTCGCGATGTATTTTTCCAGATACATCGGCATCGACTTCGATTTGTACTGCAAAATATAACGCGGGTGGTCGAGGGTAACGATGCGGTCGAAAAAGCCCTGCCGGTCGTTCAGTCGGCGTAGATAGGTTTCGTTTTTGCGCCCCAGACACACGGCTGTGTTTCTGATATAGCCAAAGCTGAGTTGGGTCCGAACAGTTTCGGTAATGGCAGGCCATAATGCTTCGGTAGTGGCGCGGTCGTCGTAGAAGTTGTAATTGACTGGTCCGGTGCCCAGGCCTGTTTTTATTAGCGCCAACGGAAACAGCGATGTAAGAAAAAAGCGATTGTAGAACGCCTTCGCCCCGCCAAACGCGTCGACAACCTGATAAATAAAACGGCTTGATAATTCGGGTGTGTCGCGCAGATCGTTGTCAATGCCGCAGTACCGACGCAGGTTCTGAGGAGTTGTAAATGAAATCCCCGTTACACCCGCACCGAAACGGCCTGGGTTAATGCCTAATACGAAAACACGCGGATTATTGTCGGTGAAAAAACGGGTGTAAAACTCACTGACAATGCCTTTTACCTCGGGCCTTTGGTAAGGATTTATAACACCAATATCAGGAGGCAAATTGACCGGCGCGGCAAGCGAGTTATAATAAGCAATAGCTTTATCAGCAAAAGTGGTCATCGTTTTTTGTCATGCTGGAACGCCAGCCCGGTGTCGAAGGAAGCATCTTCGGAGACAGAAGGTATTGTTTGCTGATACCGAAGATGCTTCCTTCGACACCGGGCTGGCGTTCCAGCATGACAAAAAACGCATAGGGTGGGCTACTTGATATTTTTTCTTCGATTTCGCTGGAAATCCTCAAACATCATGTTACCCAATCCCTGCAACCCGCTGTAGTAAGCCCGGCCGTTGTTGACCTTGGTGAACTCCTGTACAAACTGTTTCAGATAGGGATCGGAGGCAATCATGAAGGTCGTTATGGGAATCTCCAGCCGACGCGCCTGAGCGGCCAGCGTAAGGGTTTTGCTCACAACTTTGCGGTCAAGCCCGAATGAGTTCTTGTAATATTTGATGCCTTCTTTCAGGCAAGTCGGTTTGCCGTCGGTGATCATGAAGATCTGCTTGTTTTTGTTCTTGCGCCGACGTAATAAGTCCATTGCCAGTTCAAGCCCGGCCACGGTATTGGTGTGATAGGGGCCCACCTCCAGATAAGGAAGCTCTTTAGCCTGAATCTGCCAGGCATCGTTGCCAAAGACCACAATGTCGAGGGTGTCTTTGGGGTATTTCATCTTGATCAGTTCAACCAGCGCCAGTGCTACTTTTTTGGCGGGCGTAATACGATCTTCGCCATACAGAATCATTGAGTGGCTAATGTCGATCATGAGCACGGTAGAGGTTTGCGTTTTCTGCTCCTTTTCCGTTACCTCCAGATCGCGCTCCATGAGCCTGAACTCTTCGACACCGCTATTGATCTGCGCATTTTTGATCGATTCGGTCATCGAAATCTGCTCCAGTGAATCGCCGAACTGATAGGAGCGGAGATCACTGCTTAGCTCATCGCCGGTGCCGGTATGGGGTGTCTTGTGATTGCCGCCTGATTTCGAGCGTTTAAGTTTTCCGAAAATCTCTTCCAGTGCACTCCGACGAATCGTCTGTTCGCTTTTAGGCGTCATGACGATTTTGCCTTCTTCATTCGCATCCGTCAAATAGCCCTTTTCTTTAAGATCGTCGAAGAAATTGCCGATGCCATATTTATCGTCGGTCAGACCATATTGCCGGTCCAGTTGACTCATCCAGGCCATCGCCTGCTCTACATCGCCGGAGGTTAATAGCAACAACTGCTGAAAAATATTGAGCAGTTTGTCGAAGTTGCTGCCTTCTTTTTGCTCGGGCGGCACGTAATCAGAAAATTGAAAGCCTTTCATAGTGTCAATGAGTGAGTAGTCGTGAAGCTAAAACCTGTACTGCAAGAACAGCGCGATTCAAGGATTTGTTCGGTCGGCTCACAACAGCTTATAACTCAATTTGAACCGTCAAATCCGGTAGAACGTCTTCGCCTGACAAACTGACTCTACTGCCTTGTTTAATCTCAATGGAGCCATTTTTCCGGTAGATGAATACTTGTTTTCCAGCCCGGTCAATCAGCCAGCCAAGCTGACATTCGTTATTCCAGTATTCTTCCATCTTCTCTTTCAAATCATCGCTCTTCGAGCGGATTTCGACTACAAAATCCGGGCAAAGTGGCGCAAAGCCCTGCTGGTCTGTTTCGGGTATGGCGTCCCAGCGCGGGCGACTAACCCAGGCAACGTCGGGCGAGCGGACGGCTGAGTTTGGTAATTTGAAGCCAGTGGACGAGTCGAATACATAGCCGAGTTTCATCCGTCGGTTCCAACTCCAGATTTCGCCGGAAATATCGGCCTTGTAACGCCCTGTGTCTGATCCGGTGGGGGGCATA
>CAXTJJ010000343.1:0-7095 GCA_964244155.1 uncultured Spirosoma sp. | reverse complement strand
AATCAAATTCAATCACTACGAACACAGGACTAATGCACGCCTTATTCTCAAAAATCGCCGTTTCTTTTGCCCTGGTCACTGGCGCTTTCGCCTGCCAGAACGACAGCCTTGTCAACCCCGAAAAATCCGAAGGAATGGCTGATCGGGCCACCAACAGCATACTTCCGGACAACCTCCCGAAGTACACACTCGTCAAAGACGGGCCGGAGACGGTGAGCTACTACCCGGATGGTCGCCTGAAACGCGTCATTTACGGGGCAGATACACCGGGCAACACCAGCGAGCGCACCGACTACACCTACGAGGGCACCCAGTCTGTTAAGGTAGCTACAGGCTACAATAATAAAGTCTACAACGAGGAGACGTTTGTACTCGATGGCAGCGGTCGCTGTTTCCAGTACCGGGCCTACAGCTACCCTGATGGCGGTATGACCAAGCAGAAGTACGTCTACAATTCGTCATACACCTACGACAATCAAGGCCGGTTAAAAACCTGGACCAGCTTCACCCCTGCTGTTACGCTGCTGTATGAGTACACCTACACGGCCGACGGCGACCTGAGTAAAGTGGTCAGACACACGGGAACCCTGGCCGATGAAGAGTTTACGTTTACCTACAAACTTGCGGAGGCTCCCGCGCTTCTGCCGGATACATACCCGCTGAATGCACAGCTGAATTTCAAATGGTGGGGGCTTCTCGAGGATACGTATCTGGGCGTTTTCGGCACGGCCAGCCCGCATCTGGTGAAGCGTATAACCCGGAAAAATCTGATTACGAATCAGGTAGAACAGGATACTAAATTTACGTATGTACTGAACGCCAACGGGTACGTGTCAACTCGGACGAGCGTTAATGCCCTGACCGGCGTTGTGCTGGACAGCAAGGCCTATGAATATGTATCGGCCAATACTCCGCCAACTTTTTAAGCCATTCTGGTTGCCTGACGGTCATCGGCAGGCCTGGCTTCACCACCTCATTAATAACCAATCAGCACAACCCATGGAAACGCTTACCTACACCGCAGTCACCTCATTGATAAAGGCAGAAATTAATAAACTGGTCCGTCAGGGCGGTCCCGACGTACAGGATTACCAACACATGGATAACCTGATGATCCGGCTAAGCAGTCAGCTCCAGGCAGGTCTACTGACCGACGATGACCTGAGCAGTATCCGGACGGAGTTCGGCGCAACCTTATCCAACCGGACGATGCAGGGTTTTATGCTCAACAAACCGCACGGCTACGCGGGCGATTTCGAGATCATCGAGCGTATGTACACCTGGCACATCAGCCCCGACCAGCACTACACCAAATGGGACCTGTTTTTACAGAACCATGCTGCCTGCCGGGCCGTGCGAAATCGCAAAACGTATTTCAAGGACGTCGTCAAAGCGTATATGCAACGCCACAACCGGACGGAGATTCGGTTACTGAACTTAGCCAGTGGCCCCTGCACCGAACTGGCCGAGTTTATGGCCGAAAATCCCGACTACCGGATCATCGCCGATTGTGTTGATCTGGACAGCAACGCCATTGCCTACGCCAGACAGAAATTTGCTACCCATACGGGCGATGTCCGATTCATTCAGAAAAACGTGTTTCGCTTCATGCCGGATCGGCAGTACGACCTGATCTGGTCGGCGGGGTTGTTCGACTATTTCAACGACCGGCAGTTTGTGCAGCTCATCAGCCGGTTTGCCCACTACCTGACAGCCGGGGGTGAATTGGTTGTCGGCAATTTCGCCGATAACCACCCCTCCAAATCCTACATGGACCTAGTGGCCTGGTCGCTCAATTACCGGAATGCAGATCGGCTGCTGCACCTGGGCCGCGAAGCCGTGGGCGACGTTCGCACGGTTCGGGTTGGTCAGGAGCCCGAACGGGTGAACCTGTTTCTGCACATCGGGGGCCTGGCCGATCGGGCCTGATCCATCTGAATCGGGCCATTCAGGTCCGTATGTTTCATCATTCCTATCTCCATCCTCCCATGACATCCGAACAGAAGCAACTCGTCAAAGCGACCGTACCGGTGCTGAAAGAAAGCGGCCTGCTGCTAACCACACACTTCTACCAGCGTGTTTTCTCCCTCAATGCCGACCTGAAGAACACCTTCAACATGGCCAGTCAGGCGAATGGTCGCCAGCCAATGGCCCTGGCGATGGCTGTGCTGGCCTACGCAGAGAACATCGACGACCCATCGGTTCTGCTATCCACCCTGGAGCGCATTGGCCACAAACACACCAGTTTAGCCGTTCGACCCGAACATTATACCCTTATTGGCCGTCATCTGATTGCCTCCATCAGCGAAGTACTGGGTACGGCGGCAACACCAGCCCTTCTCGATGCCTGGACAGCGGCCTATACGCAATTGGCTACCCTAATGATCAGCATCGAAGCGGGTCTGTATGAGGCTCAGGTAAACAAACCGGGTGGCTGGACCGGCTGGCGTCCGTTTATTATCAACGCTAAAATCGCGGACACAGACGGCAGCGCAACTTTCCACCTCTACCCGGCCGACGGAGCAGGCGTGGCCGACTATGGCTCTGGTCAGTACCTGAACGTGCGCTTGTTCATGCCCGAACTACAACTGGTTCAGCCGCACCCATACCGAATTGACAGCGCGCCGGATGGTCTGTACTACAGCATTGTGGTTAAACGCGAAACGGGCAAATCCGCTAGTGTCAGCAACCGGCTGCTCGATGAGGTGCAACCCGGAGATTACCTTGAGCTTAGTGCACCCGCCGGGGTTTGTCCGATGGCTACCCTTAGGAAACAGCCCGCCGTTGCTGTTTCGGGGGGCGGCTGCCCGATGCATCAGGCTGCTTAACGCCCGCTGATTATCATTTTCCGGTAGATCATTCTCCTTCAATCACACAAATCATGAACCAACAACCATCCGGAGCATTCATTGCCGCGGCCTGGGCTGCCCTGTTTGCCGGGCTGTTAGCCTTTATCATCGGCCTATGGAACGCGCAAATGCCCTTAAATGAAAAAGGCTATTACTTCACCGTGCTGATGTATGGGCTGTTTGCGGCCGTTTCGGTGCAAAAAAGCGTACGCGACCGGCAGGACGGCATTCCCGTCACCGCAATTTACTACGGCCTGAGCTGGGTATCGGTGCTGCTGTGCTTGCTGCTGCTCACCGTCGGCCTGTGGAATGCCACGCTGACACCGAGCGAAAAAGGCTTTTACGCCATGTCATTTGCCCTAAGCCTGTTTGCGGCCATCGCCGTTCAGAAAAATACGCGGGACGCCCAACCTGATGGCAATGGCAGACAGGCGTGAGTTAATGGTCGATCTCCCATCATCCCTGCGTCAACGACAATCAATGGCCATCCTGACCAGCTTTCTTGCCCTGCTGGGTTGTTCATCAGGCAGCCAGAATCAGGTTGTTCGCGGCCCGCTGGCCGTTAGCTGTTCGCTTGAGCGGGATTACCGCCTGAATCTGTTCACCAACAACAGCAACGGCAAACTGATCAGTACGCATACAACCTCCTGTTTCCGAATCAGCTACCAGGGAAAGCCCGTGGCCGTGACGACAATGGCGGGGAAGAAAGCACCCATCTGGCAGGCGCAGTTTCTGTCCGACGCGCCCGTGAATGCCATTCTGGCCAGCAGCAACAGCGTTTACCTCATTGCCGACGATCATGGTCAGGCACGCGTATCTCTCGTGAGCGAGAAAGCAGGTGAACTGGGTACCTATCAGTGGCTCGACAGCGAACATGGGCAACCCGGCAGGGCACAGAGCAGCTTTCCGATGGATAACAGCGGGTCATCCCGATTTTTATCGGGCGGGCGTTTCCTGCTGGTCGATGAATGCAGTGTCGTGGATGTACACACGCTGGCGATTTATCCGTTCGATCTGGTTAGTGAAGCTTCAATACAGCGCACAGACGGTTTTGTGAGGGTTAGCTCCCGGCTGGTTGGCTTCTCGCCCGGCAAAACACAACTGGTGTGTCTAGGCACCCGCTATAATACCCGGCGCAACCGGTCTGAATACGCTCTGCTGGGTGTCGATTTCGTGAAGAATCATGCTTACGCCGTTCCTTTCCGCCCGTCGGCTACGCAGTTTATCTGGCCCGAAGATGCCACGTCGGACTGGTTTGCTACCTACTTTGACTGGACGACGGATAGCCAGGGTCAGGAGAGACTGAGCCTACATCCTTACCCGCAACACCCGCCCTGGCACGGTCGGTGGGCGCAGGACCCGGGTGAAGGGCAGCCGATTCGCTACGAGCTGAAACCGGTGCTGCCCGGTATGTTTACCCGGTTTATAAACTGGGCGAAGAAACAGTACCCGACTATTGAGCCCGGCGTCGAACGCACCGAGGGCATGACCCGTGCCGTTTTTACCCTCAATGGGTCTGTGTTCAATCTCTACGTTCGCGCCGATTATAAAAGCCTTAGTCTGGAAAGTACAGACCAGACGCTGCTCCGACTCATTGGCGATCAGTTTGACGGGGAACTGCGCAAAGGCCGCTTTCAGGACGGGTTTGGCGCGATGGACCCCGACTGAGACAGCCCGAAGTTGCCCGATCAATACGTTTCTTTATCAGCCTGACCGATACTCGTCCGCCGGTTGCCTCCTCTCCTGCTTTTGGCTCCGGCCGAACAACGGTTAAGACAGCAGGGTATCCTAAAAACGATTCATATCCAGCCCGTTACAATTGATCGCCATCATCTGACAACTCGATTCCAACTACTTGCCGAAGGCTGTCGGTTTATACTCTTTTGCATCATCAATTCGCCCAGTCGGCCTACTACAGAGCTTCATTCATTCTCCCTTTCAAGATCATGCGTCTTTTTCTCCTTGGCCTGCTTATGGCCTTCTTCGTAAACCCAGGTTATGGAGTTGTGGATTGCCCACCGGTTATCACCAACGGGAAACTACAGGGCATTCTGCCGGTAGTGAATCAGAACGTAAGCTACTCGGCATAGCCGACTGCGGAGCTGTTTCGCAGGCCGATCTGTTCCGGCGCGTCCGGCTGTGGGCAGCACAAATCAGCTATTCTCCCGGTGATACGTTCTCGCTAAGCGACAGAGAAACCGGCGATTTGGTCAGGCGGGTGTCGCAGGTGGTTACGCTGCCCCGGTCGGAGCAGTCAGCCGGTGGCGTCTATACCGTTCAGTACAGCCTACTTATCGAATGTACAAACCGCAAATACCGGGCTACCATCACACAGCTTGATGTGCTGGAAATCGGGTCCCGGAAAACGCCCATCGAATATTACTGCCAGAAAAACGAAACGGACCTTCGGGCGATCTATACCGCTCTCGATGCACAAATCAACCGCAGGCTGGCTTCCCTTCAGGAGTATGTCAAAAAGTACAAATCATTCTGAGGATCGACTTGATTACCCGCCAGCACACTACTTAAACTACCTGACAACCATGACAAACGAAAAAGTCAAGAATTACCTCGTGCCGGGTTCTTTCCTGAAGACCAACGTAGCCGTAAAGACCCGTAGCGCCAGAAGTCTATCCAACGAGTATGAACTACCGTTTGCCGTATGAAAACCAGCCTCCATCGGCAGGGCAGAAACGCACGGATGGGGTTGCCTGTGGCGTGGGTTACCTTCGCTGCCACCAATTCGGCCACTGCTGCACAAACCAGTCCCTGCGTTTTCAATCTGATACCAAAACCACCTATGTATCTATTCTGGACCTTATGGGGTATTGATGCGTTAATTACCCTTATCTTCGTTTGCTTCTTTTTTATTGGCCTGGCAGATGGCACCGTCTCGTCGTTCAACGGTTTACTCTGGCTGGTCATAGTAGGCGGCCTGTGCGGAGTCTTGCTGGGTGGTTACTGGCTCTATTCGCATCAATACACCGTTCTGGCCAACCTCCTGCTGGCACTGCCGGCAGTACCTGCCCTGCTCTATGGCCTGTTCATGGGGCTACTGCTCTCCGGCGATAAGTCTGGCTGGAAATAAGCAGGCGCGGAACGGCTCAGCCTGACTATCCGACAGACACACAACCAAGGCAGGACACATGGCAACGACACTTTCAGCAATAAAGGAACAGGTCGATCAGTTGGGAGCACGGATCAATGCACCCCAACAGCTGCTCCCCACATATGGCCGCTCGGCCGATGGCGCACGGCCGCACATCGAACTCGATGACTCCGGTAAGTTCCATTTTGTGGTGGTAGAGCGGGGTCAGGAACTGGAAAGAAAAACGACGGCGATACTCGACGACCTCCTGTACTGGATTTTCGACTCAATTACCTTCTCGATGGCCTGTACGTTTGAGCTGGCTAACCGAAATCGGGCGCAGGATTTCAGACGCATACTGTTTACCAGACAGGAAGAACTGTTAGGACACATGAACCAGGACTGGCAGGAACGAAAACGGGCCGATCACAACCTGATTTTAGCCAGACATCCCTTTATCGACGGCGCCTTTACCTCGTAACGCACATGAACAACCCCGCCACCTCCCTCCTGTTGTTGACCCAACCCTGCACAAACCGATGGCAGACATCTTCCGGTTCATCAAACTGATTTATTTCCTGGCCATGAAATCACGCCAGATTCTGCTGTCCATTCTGGGCCTGAGCATCCTGGTGTCCTGCAAAAAGTCGGGCTATGAAACCAGGGATGGCTCGGTCTATTACAAGGACTATCTGCTTCGTGAGGCCGACTATGCTTCGTTCGACGTGCTGAACGATGTCTTTGCGAAGGATAAAAAGCTGGCCTATTACCGGGGTATTTCCCTAGCCAATGCCGATGGCAGCAGCTTTCGCGGCCTTAATGAGCATTATGGCAAGGATAGGAATATCGTTTTTTATTGCGACAACTACCTCGATTTCAAACTATTCGAAACAAGACGAAGGGATAAAATCAGTCGTGTTGATGCCGCTGACGCCAGTACCTTCGAGGTAATCGAGACTGACTATGGCAGGGATAAAAGTCGGTGCTACTACAAGGATACAGGTTTTGCCGTCAACGACCTTGCTTCGTTTCAACCGCTTGACTATCGCTATGGGAAAGACAACGTGACGGGCTATTTCGATCTGAAACCAATACCCGGCAGCCATGGACGCTCTTTTACGGTACTAAGTGCCAATTACTCGAAAGACAATCAGCACG
>CAXTJJ010000342.1:0-7110 GCA_964244155.1 uncultured Spirosoma sp. | reverse complement strand
AAAGTGCTGGGTAATGTTAAAAAACTCACTCTCAAAAGTGGGTCAGCCACCGATGGGTTTGGCACATTTGGCTAATTTTCAGGTAGACAGGAGTACGGCCCGGCTGTAATCCTGTCCAGAAAAAAGTAAATTTGTTGTCCATCTATGTAGATTGACAATGCTGACCTGTAGTCGTGTAGCTAACGCGCTGATTCTTTCGACTTTACTTTGGGCGGTAGTCAGTTGCCAACCCAATACCGACCCCGCTCCCGATGATTCGGCCTATTTCCCGTTGCAAACCGGTGATTACTGGATTTATCAGGTTACGCAGGAAAATTACTCGCTCACAAATGGCGCAACAACCAGCACGTTTCAGCTTCAGGAAAAAATTGGCAATTCATTCGTTCGAAACGGTCAGGTCATTTTCCAGGTAGAAGAGTCTACCCGAAAATCAGAACTGGGCAATTGGCAGGTCAGTGCCATTCGTACGACCTATAAGAGCCTTTCGGAGGTGGTAGATCAGGAAAATAACGTGCCTACGCTAAACTTGCTATTTCCTGTTTCCGCCAGCACATCCTGGAATGTCAATACCTACAATGCCTTGCCGGACTCTCTTCCGCTTCGGTATACCAGCATCAACATCCCCTATAATACCGGCAAGCTAAGCTTTGCTCATACCGTTTCGGTCGTTGGCCCCAATGACTCGACCCTGATTGGGCTGGCTAAATACCAGCGCGTATATGCGCAGAATGTAGGACTGGTTTACCGGGAAAACACGGCTCTGGCGTATTGCCAATCTGCACCCGGTTGCATTGGCAAAGGGATTATTGCCTCAGGCACACGACAAAAATGGGCGTTACTAACCAGCAACCGGCTGCCCTAGTAGAATCTGCTTCCTAACGCTGCCAGACAACCTTGCCAGTATGCGTTTCGATGTGGCCGTCCTTATACGTTAAACGCAGGGTGTACGGATAAAGGCCCGGTGCTGTTGCCTGCCACAGAACCGACGTTTTTCCGGTCGACAGGGCAAACCTGTCAGTGTAAACCGCTACGCCCGACTGGTTATAGATCATCAGATGAGATGCTACCGGCAACTCCTTCACGTTCAGGGTTAATTCAAATTTGACATATGTAGTTGCCGGGTTCGGGTAAGCCAGTAGGGTAACGGGTTCATCGGTTGCCACCACGCCAATCGACAATGCATAGGGTGGTTGCGTGCGATTCCCGGCCGCATCTTTCCCGAAAACAATAAGCTGGTAGTTGCCCCCTTCTTTCAATGACAAGTTCGTGCTGACCAGCAGTTGATTCGCTGAAACGGCCGAAACCGACAACGAAGCTGCCGAAAGTTTTTGGGGTGAGCAGGTTTCGCAGGTTTTTAGGTACACTTCAACAGCATCGCTGTCTTTGGGTGAAAGTGGATTTTCGTCCAGCATATAAATGTCTACGTGTGGAGTAAGACCCACCATCGCCTGATTTTCCCGGATTTTCCCATCGACAAACACATTGATTTCCGGGCTAACTCGATCGGGCAGTATATTTGGCGGATAGCTGGTACTGCTCTGCGCCTGTGTCCAGTCGATGGTTAAGCTGGCCGTGTTGTTTGCTTTACTTAGCTCAGTGAGCTGATTATCAGGATCGATGGTCACCTCAACTTTTTGCAGCCTTTCGTCTTTAGGCAAGGTATACACGAGTGTATCCCGGTATCGAAACGCACTAAACCGGCTTAAGCTCGTCGTCACAATTGAATTGATCGTCTTTTTTACCGACACCGAAACCGTCTGTCCCGACACATAGCTACCGATGTTGGCCAGCGGAATAACAACCCGCAGTGAATCACTGTTCTGAAGCGAACTGCCTACAACGCTGGACTGAATGTACAGGCCTTTGGGATCAACAAAAAAGTCAGGGTTGGGTAGAGGATACAGGGCCACAGCAGGGTCGCCCTGCAACAGCATTTGCAGCATGACCGAGATGTCGTAGGGGTCAACACCTTCTTTTTCCAGTGACAGATTAAGTTGTTGCTGTACTTTCCCAAAAGGTGCATTGAGCGTACGCGAATCGGTGTACAGGTCGGTGTATAGCTTTGTCAGATAGCGGGTTGTGGGTTCCTGATAGCTCCAGTAGGTATGGGCCAGCACGAGTCCGGCTCCTTTGTTGGGGGTTAGCAACCAGTCTGTGGACAACGTTGTGAAGTGAGAAAAAATCTCGCCTACCCCACAGCCGTTAAAAATCATGAGGGGATATTGCTGATTACGAAACCCATTCTCGGGAGACGAAGCAAACCCAAAATTCATATCGGTAACCGACGGCCCGGCATGGCCAAAAAACGTGATCAGGCTAACCCCGTCGTTGACCAGCGACGAAATATTTATGGATTCTACTTCGTCGGTGGTGCTTTTACTAAACGCACTGATTTGCCCACCCAATTGACCGTTGGTATAAATAGTGCCCACACTGCTAAGGGCGTCTCGTAGTCCGGCGGCTTCTGTCGCTGTTTTGCCTCCGCTGATGTGAACAATATGCTTCCGCCACAGGCCGTTGGGCGTTGCTCCTTCGAGTTGCTTGACTTTGTTAAGGTAGGCCAACACTTGCTCGTTCGTTGTCGCGTTGATCCGGCCCGTCGGAATAGCGGGTGTATTGGGCGAATACCCGCCAAGGCCAGCCGTCAATAAAATGTCGGAGCCGGGATAACCGACCGTCGGCACCAGGTCGTCAGTAGCAGTTTTTGTCGTATATGGATAGCTATTGGCCCGTCCAATGAGCAGCAGGTTTTTCACCGCCGTGTTAGCAAGGACGAAATCAGCAAAACGCCGGAAGGCCAGTGGACTTTTTTCACCGTAATTAAACTGGTCGAACAACGAATCAGATTCAACGATAAAAGGTGTATGGCCACCGCCCGCAGCCGACGCCCGATAGGCTGCATACACGGCCGCTGACTGCCGTAGGGAGGCATGCGTAATAATTAGATAGTCAACCGCTCTGGGAATTTCCGCCGATAGATCAACTGATTGAATAGCAAGCGGTTTATAGATTTTACTGGTCAGCAGAACGTCCCGGTTCCGGGTAGTTTGATCAACCACTACCTGCGTTTGGGCTTCAACTAGTTTGGTAGCCAGATAGCGGCAATTTGTCTTGTCAGTAATATCATAGGCAAACGATGCAGCAGGTGCGTTCACAACCGCCATCAGCCCCGTTTGCCGGGCGCTCGAAGGTAGGTGAAACACCTTACTGGCTTGCCCGCTCATATCCAGCAATTGTGGATACCTGACTTTTACATAGGTTACGGAGAAGTTGTTGGTATACCCATTCTTTACCGTTTTGAACCGCAAGGTTAATTGCTCATTCTGAATCGTTTCGGGGTTAATTGTCGTCTGAAACGTTTGGCTGGCGAAACCAGCGCAGGACAAAGTAGCTATAGACGAGGTCGTTACCGCATCGGTCTGAACCTGTATTTGATGAAACGAATTGTCGCGCCCATGGACCATGCCTTCCAGCGTAATGGGCCATGATACCGATGCCCGACCGGGCAATTTCAACTGAACGATGCCCACCGAATCGGCGGTGAGTATGTGCCCTGACCAGCCCTCTCCGGGTTCAAAATAACTTTGCTGCAAGACGGGTTCCAGCCCTTTCAAGTTGTTGAATGTATACTCGCTGGTGAATGCCTGAAGGGCTTCCTCGACGTGAAACGCAATGGCCGATGCCCCCTTCGCGGAGGTGTTCAGCTCGATTATTCGCTTGCCTGTCAGCGTGGGGCTGCTGGTCAGGAAGAAGGCTGTTTTGTCGGAGAAGAGTGTCTGGTAGGGATGTAGTCGCTGCTGGGGACGGTAGAGTAACGAGTCCTGTGCACCATTGTTGCCTTCACCGTAGAACTCAATATAATCCTGTGCGTCGAACACGCCATCCTCCTGCCCCACCACCCGAATGGCGACTTCCTGTCCCCTGAAAAACAGTTGCCAGTTGTTGGGATTAGTCTGTAAAAACAATGCATCGGCGGCCTTGATGTCGTGATAACTAACCCGATGAATACCTGCCTGATCTACCGAAAATTTGAGGTACTTCTGGCCCGTTCGTATCCACTCATTACCGAACCGGCTTTGCGCATTCACAACCAGCGCATTGACTAGAAAGCACACAACAAGTAAACCATTTTTCATACAGAACAACGTAGCCGTTGGCACCACACGGTGAGGCAGTATGGTATATTTTTAAGAAGACCAAAGATAATGAATGACTTGTACAAAAATTGCGAACTTGTCGCTCCCCAAGTTCGCAAGAATCGGGTTTGAGAATGGACGCATTGGGGCGACCTTTGTCTTGCTTAAAACGCCAGCAGAAGATCAAACAACAACGATAATGAACACGAACAGTCCCTACACCTTTCAGCAGATCGCCCAGGCCATCGAACACCTGACCGCCAATTACCGGGAACAGCCATCACTCGGCGAACTGGCCGAACAGGTCAACTTGAGCGAATTTCATTTCCAGCGACTTTTTACGGAGTGGGCGGGTGTCAGTCCCAAAAAATTCGGTCAGTATCTAACCCTCGAATATGCCAAATCAAGGCTTCGCAACGGGGCTGCACTAGCCGAGGCTGCTCATGAAGCAGGCTTATCCGGCACGGGCCGTCTGCACGACTTATTCGTTAGTATTGAGGGTGTTACGCCGGGGCAGTTCAAACAGGCTGGCTTAGGGCTGTTGCTTTCCTATGGGCTATTCAACAGCCCGTTTGGAGTGTATGTACTTGGTGCTATCAACGGCAAAATCGCACTCCTCCATTTCCTGAACGATGGAGATAACCCTGAAACAATTCTGACAACGGCCTGGCCCGAAGTTTCCCTGCGAAACGATCCAGTAGTCCTGCAACCCCTTGCCGACCAGATTTTCCCGTCAACGGCAACCGGTCAAATAGATAACGCGTCCACTCATCCCCTGTCAGTTCTATTGCGCGGTTCAGCTTTTCAGCTTAAAGTATGGGAAGCCTTGTTAAAAATTCCCGAAGGCCGTTTAGTCAGTTACGACCAGATTGCCGATTCTATTGGGCAGCCCACAGCTTCACGGGCGGTTGGAACAGCTATTGGTGCCAATCCGGTTGGTTATTTGATTCCCTGCCATCGGGTCATCAAAAAGACCGGTTTGTTCGGCGGTTATCGTTGGGGCGTCGAACGTAAACAAGCCATGCTTGGGTGGGAAGCCGCCCAAGTTGACGAATAGAATCTATTTTAAACAAAGAGGCTCCGCAACGGCGGACCGTAAAGAACTCGGAGTTTCGCAAATAAATTTTCTTTGTGTTCTCTACGGTCCGCCGTTGTGGTGCCTTTATGTTGAAACAAGAAAACATGTCTATACCTGCACTCAACTGGCCCGCTCACCAGCGCACCCTCTCTGAAACGGGCTTCGCCTTACTCCCCCCATCCCTCTTACCCGACGAATGCCGGGAAGTAGCCGACTTGTACGACTCGCCGGAGTTGTATCGCAAAACGATTGTGATGCAGCGGCACGGATACGGTAGTGGCGAATACAAGTATTTCAACTACCCATTGCCGCCGGTTATCGACTTGCTTCGGCACGAATTATTTACACAATTGAGTCCCGTTGCCAATGATTGGAACGAAAAACTTGGCCTTGCACAGCGTTATCCGTCCAATCTCGACGAATGGCTGGCGACTTGCCACGAAGCTGGTCAAACCCGCCCGACGCCCCTGATTCTCAAATACGGAGTTGGCGACTGGAACGCGCTCCATCAGGATATGTATGGCGAGTTATATTTTCCCTTTCAGGCTGTTTTGTTTTTAAACCAGCCTGAACAGGATTACACTGGTGGTGAGTTCATTATGCTGGAGCAACGCCCCAGAATGCAATCGAAGGCGACCGTTTTGCAACCACAGCAAGGTCAGATTCTACTTTTCACTACTAAGTTTCGGCCTGCCAAAAGTGCACGAGGTTACTACCGTGTAGCCATGCGGCACGGCGTCAGCGAAGTCAGGAGTGGGAACCGAATGAACGTGGGCTTGATCTTTCATGATGCCGCATGATTCGCCATACCGATTTAGGAACAACGCCGTTTGCCCGGTTGCGCACGCTGGCAGGACTGGTTAAACACAGGGAAATTACACGGGGAGGCAACCAGCCCGGTAAAATTTATGGATTGCTTTCCTGCCGGGCGGGCAAGCGCATGATGGCCGCTAATCGAGTCTTTTTCCGAGACGAAGCGGAAGCGATCAGGCAGGGTTTTCGACCCTGTGCTGTATGTTTGCCGATCGCGTACAGTGCCTGGCGGCAGACACATCAATAGTACTTGTTACTATCATTTTTTAGGGTAAACTTGGCAGGATGAATCAATGATTATCCATTCCATCCTACTAAAATATCCATGAAAAACCTCTCCCGATGGGCCAGCCAACACGGGCCAACTGCGATTGCGTTGCTTATTTTATGTGAGGTCAGTAACGCAGTCAATGGTCTGCTGCTGGGTATGAATCTGCTGGAAAACTGGCCAGCAGGTTGTTTACTCCTGTTAATTTTGGGGTTTGTAACCGGCGCTTTTTTTATGCAAACGCAATCAGCTCGCATCAACAGGCAACCCTACTGGGTCAGTCGGAGATGGCTATTTGGAGCGTTTATGACCAATTTCCTCCTGTTCATCCTGTTGGGCGGCTTTTGGGCCACCAGCATACAAAAGCCAACATTCAACCAAACAGCCTGGGGTAGTCGACGAATAGAGGTTCGATCCGATACAATTGTGCCGCAGCCGAATCTGAAATCAACTAACCCGGCCTATTATGAAGCACAAAGTGCTGTGCAGGAGCAACCAGTTAGAAATCAGGCTGGTAAACGGGTTGGGTTTGTACTCCTGTTTTTATTGGGTGTTGTGCTGAGCGGTTACGCGGTCGGACTAGCCTGTAGTCTGGCCTGCGCTGGTAACGGTGCGCTTGCTTTTCTGGTCGCACTTATAGGAGGTAGTCTATTCGTTAGCAGTTTCTTTCTGCTCAGCCGCGCTTTCGATAAAATCATCAAACCCTGGAAATTGACGAACAGATCTGAACGAAAACGGGTCTATTTACGCGCTCTGCTTCTGTTACTCGGTTTTTGGGTAGTTTCAATCTTGCTAGGTCAACTGGCTAATTGAAC
>CAXTJJ010000341.1:0-7120 GCA_964244155.1 uncultured Spirosoma sp. | reverse complement strand
GAATTTTATTATGAATACCCAAAAACATTTTGGCGTGTTCTGGGTAGTTATTCCACTGTTAAATTATTGAGTAAGCAAAGGCTGACTTTAATCGACGCTGAAAAGCAGGCTGGGTACGGGCAGTCATCAGGCACGTCGTCCATCCGGAACACGACAATGCTGAGCAATAGTAACGGGTCAATGGCAAAGCTTAATTCGAAGTCGGATATATTGCTGTCAAAGAAGATTGACTACGGTATGATGGATCAGAATAATCGTTTTTATACGCCTAAACAAGGGAATATTCTGAGCTTATTCCCTCAGAAAAAACAGGCTATTAAAGCCTACTTGCAGGAGAATTCAATTAGTTTTAAAGAAGAGACTGATTTGAAAAAATTGCTGACCTTTTGTACTGAAACACCTTAGGCAGTCGGTGGATGTTAACTTATTTTTCGTGAATTGGCTAACACTCCCCGTCTTACTGAGTTTTCCCTATACACATCAGCTCAAAACGCGAGTGATCGACAACTCTTGTAAGTCTATTTTAGGTAAAAACATAGCTCAATGATTATCGAACTCTATAAAAGCCCTAAAGTGTTAAACCCATCCGGGCATCCCGAATCACCCGTTTCCAATACAAAAGGTGAACTCCCCGACGATGAACCAGCACTTGAATTCGGTGACCTGATCGGTAGCTTTGACTCGCGCGAGGAGGCCATTGCGTTTGTTGAAAACCAGGCCAGCGAACGAAATCAACAGATCACCGATACAAAAAGTGGGCCTTTTAATGCGTATACGCACGTGGAATGGCTGACCGTCACGGTGTCAACAGGCGGTGACCAGACAGAAAATGAGGATTATTATCTGGTTACCGACGAAGGCTACTAACACCAGCTGGTCATGTTTTGTCATGTAAGACCCTACGCATACCAGGTTCCTTCTGAAATCAATTTGTTGCGCCCACCAACATTTATCTGGAAGGTTTCGTTTTTTAATGTCCCATCAAGATAAATATAGGATTTACGTCCAAGCTGGAACCCCTGTTCAACGGTTGCTTTAATTGTATCGCTTTCATGCTGTAGTAAGTAAGCCAGAAAGCAACCATTGGCACTGCCCGTTGCAGCATCTTCCGACAATTTATTGTTTTCGATCAATAACATTCTCGTATTATACGAATTACCGGGCTCGTAAGCTTCTTTTGTAAAGAAAAACAAGGACGTAGAGTGGCCCGTTGGGCTGTTCGTTTTGTATTTATAGTGAGCCAGTAGAAATTCTTTGAACGACTCATAGTTGAGAGAAAGATTATCAATCGCTACCCGATTTTTAAGGGGGATAATAATGTAGGGAAGCCCTGTACTTATTTCCTGAATGGGCAGGGTAGCATCTATGTTGTCAGGGTTGATTCCGAGTTCCATAGAAATCTCATTTTTTGTAAATACAGATCCGAAATCAGGCTGCGCCTGCCGCATAAAGAAGATGCTTTCGTCCAGATTGTTCGGCTCTAAAATGGTGATGTCAATATCAGCATGAGCCAGCACCAGAGTTATTTTTTTCGGAGCCTTAGGGAGAATGAATTTCGAAATGATATAACTCGTCCCCAATGAAGGGTGCCCGGCAAAGGGGACCTCGTGTTCGGGCGTAAATATGCGAACAACAAATCGATTGTTAGCCTGAATTTCCTTGATGAATGTCGTTTCGGCAAAGTTTATTTCCAGCGCAATCTGCTGCATCTGTCTGTCCGAAAGCTGGTTGTCAATATCCACAAAAACAGCCAGTTGATTGCCTTCATATTTAGCATTGGCAAATACATCTATTATGTAAAATTTTATCTCACTCATTGAGGTAAAGTTTTATTTTATCGTTAGCGAATGGCAGGCCTTTCTCGAAAAAAGGATTGGTACGCGGATGATACGGATTGAACGGATAAAATCAATGGCCTGCAGTTTTATTCGTGAAAATCCGTTTAATCCGTGTCATCCGCGCTCTAATTTTAATTAAAGTTGAGTAAATCTGGTTTTTAAAAGAAATCCCGGCAGATATAGGTGACAAAAGAAAAACGCTCCCCATCGTTACAAACGGAAGAGAGCGTTTTGTGAAAAAATTAAAGCTACAACTCTACAATTCGTCAGACAGGAACTTCCTGATTGTTTGATGAGGCCGTAAGGGAGCTTTGCCATTTGCTCCATTAACTGCTGGTGTGCCAGTAGGACGGGTTTCATTGGTCCGGTTGCGATTGCTGTTCTGAAGCGCCAGCATTTCCTTGCGAAGTTGCCGCTGCTCGTCTTCACTCAGCACAGTCCGCGTAGCTTCACCCTGACCGTAGCCATCGTTGAAATTACTGATTCGGCTATCGGTCTGGGCGAGTTTCAGTTCGGCCAGGAGTTCGTTTATTTCGGCCGTTATTGTCTGGCGTTGTTCTTTCAGCTCGTTCAGGTCAGGCAACAGGTTGAGGTTGTGCTGCAACACGTTTTGCTGGGTCCTCTGCTCGGCCAGCTCAGCTTCCAGAGGGGCTATTTCTTTATCAAGTCGTTTTAACCGCCGACGTAATTTCCAGAGTTTGATATCGGCCTGCAACCACCGGAACCAAAACGCCGAAATAACCGGCAAGGCGATGCCAAGGCAAACGGCCCCGGCTAAGGCAAACAAAATACCGCTTAAAACAAATGACAGGAGTGCCCAGGGACTGTTGACCAGGGCCAGATTCAGCTCGCTCGACTCGCTCAGTTGTTTCTCGATTTTATTGATCGTCGATGGGCTTAGGACCTGCGTTGCGGCTGTTGGATCGGTATTTAGCTGAAGCTGCCGAACGGATTTGTTGATCGCCGATTTTAGCTGATCGGTCCGGTAAGCTTCATAGCGAAACCAGCCCAGAACGGCCAGTGTTATGACCGCGAACACCGCCAGTGCCATTTTAAACTGCCCGTATTTACGTCCGTTTTTCACGGGGTCTTCCTGATATGGTTTTTCGATAAGCCGGTCGTAGGCGGGTTTCAGCAGGATCGACACCATCGCCAAACCAACGGCAAACGCCCAGGCTTCGTTGGTGTTACGGATGTTGAGGGCGTAGGCCACAATCTCGTGTGAGATAATCAGGTCACCGGCCAGAAAGGAGATCCCGGCAACTAAAAACAGGATTCCGGCAAAGAGTGAATAATCCGGCGAGGCTTTGGTTCGGCGCTCTCGTAAATTGTCGCGGTCGGCTTCCAGCGCCTGGCGGTCGGCTTCGCGCTGACCAACCTGTTTGGCTAGCCGTTCGACCTGCAAGGTATGCGTTTGTAAGTTGGCAAAAGCCGCCCGATTCGATTCGGTTGCCTCGGCCAGTTGTTGATTAACGGCTGCCACTTCGGAACGCTTTTCATCAATTCGCTCCGTAAGCCAATCGGTATTGATCTGACTCGACAAATAACCTTCGTATGTTTCCCGGTTCACACCTTCCACACCACTCGTGTAGCCGTGATGGAAATCTGGGTTGTTGGTTGGTTCCATAAATTCAGTTGTATAGTTATCAAGCTACAAGGTTGTATAGTTGAGAAAACGAAACTCTACAAATCAAGACTTTACAACCTTGTAACTAGTTAAACATAGCTTTTCGCTGTTGCTCGGAGAGTCGGTCGCGGAGGCTGCGGGCTAGTTCGAACTCGCTCACAAATAAGTTAACAAGTTCATCGCGTTTGGTGTTCAATCGGGCTATGTCGGTCTGCGTGCGATTGAGGCTTGTGACGATGGGCCATTTCTTCGTTCGAATGGCATCAACCTCACGATTAAATCGGTCAATTTCGGCTTCCCAAACGGGCAGGTTTTGCGCTTTATCGACTACCAATTGCCGGTTTGACTCAATACTGGCCAAATCCGTTTGTAGCTTGGTCAAGGTGCTCAAAAACAGGCTCCCGGCTAAAAGGAACAGGAAAAAAATAAACACAAATAAAGCAATTGCCTGGCCTATTGACTGTGTCTGTACCGCCTGAGCCAGAATGAAAACCGATGCCGCCAATGGTAAACCGGCCTCTGCCAGAACGCGCCGAACAGACAATTGTGTCCCCTCTTCATAAAAGAACGACGTTCGGCCAAACAAATTGAACATGCCCGCTAAAAACACCCCCAGGGCTATCAGGCGGTTCGGGAAAATGGGGCGCAACGTTTCATCGATCAAATAAAAATTACAGAAACACATGCCCATTGAGAGAAGCAGGCTTACAACCGTTCGAATCAGGTTGTTTGGGCGGGACTCCCTGTCGCGCAACTCAATAATTTGATCACGAAAGGTGGTAATCTGATTCTCCCTTTGTTCAATCAATAGATTCAATTCACCAATTTTCTCTGTATGCTCGTCAACCAGTTCATCTAAAGGTGCTGTCTGCCCGGAAAAATAAGCCCGTATCTGGTTGATCTTCCCATCAGGGCGGGCGTCGGATAAACCAAATAAAACGCCTTCATCGCGGAGGGAGTCCGCATCAGACAACCAATCGGGTAAAGGTTCCAGCTTGTAATCAGGAGCGGTGTTTAACGCTATCGGTTCGTTAGTCTGTTGGGGCAGGAAGACGGGCACTGTGGGAATGGCTACAGGTGATAACTTATTCGATGCATCAACTGAAGCAGACGAGTCAGATACTGGAAAAAATAAACGGCGGAGTCGTTGGGGGAACGTCATTATATAAGTCTGACGAAAAGCGAAATGTCAAGAAAGGTTGTTGCCTGAACAACGTTTATTTTAGTCTTGAAAGTACATTGCCTAGAGCCTGAAAACTCGTTGTAAGGCGCTCCAGAGCCGTTTTTTCAGCGCCTGATCGGCTTCGATGGTCGGGAGCGAGTCGGCCATGAGGAATGTAATACCCTCGAACCGAACCGGCGAGTACCGATCCATCATAATGTCGAGGTTTATCCGCTCGAACGGTACGCCAAACGTAATGAAATGATTGATGTATTTGCCCCGTAACAACTCAGCGAAATCCATGCCCTGTACGCCGTGTAAATTCAACAAATCAACACCATCGACATTCAGGTTAACGGCTTTGAGGATTTTCTCCAGGAACAGCAGATTGCTTGGGTCCAATTCTTCATCAGCCAGTAACAGCACTTTATGATTTAATTGAGGAACGCGGGGTTGCTGTTGCACAGGCGGTACGATAGAAGGTGTGGTGGGGCGTGGTGGTGGTTCGGGTAACAACTCAGGTTTATCAATAATAAGGACTGGCTCGGGCATGAGTGTTATTGGCACCACGGGCGGAGCGTCTGTTAACAAGGCCTCGACCGTAACAACCGTTGTTTTTGCTGACAGTTCATCCAACTCAGTCAGGAAACTGGGCGTGTTAATTTCTCCAGTTGAAACCTGTATTTCGTCAAATGTTTCGGTAACTGGCTGAGTCGCTGGTTCCCACGATTCGCCCGCTACCCGGAAAAGCGTGTCGGTCTGATAAACGGTTTGATAAAAATTCTTTACGGACATAACTGAAAGAACAACCCCGGTTCGTTTTGTCAAAAATAGGCAAAAAAGCCGCCCCTACCGGTATGGCGGGGGCGGCTATCTAGTATTTACTCGTATAAAAACGGATTAAGCAATCACAGCCTGCCGATGAATAATGGCTTCCCGGTCGGGGCTTGTCGAGATAAAGTTGATTGGCAATCCCAGTGTATCTTCCAGGAAGTAAACATAGTCGGCCAGTTCGCTCGGTACGTCGATAAACGAACGGATGTCCGTCAAATCGGCTTGCCAGCCTTTGAACGATTTGTAAATGGGGGTCACGTCCGTATCGCAAAGGTCGTAAGGCATTTGTTCGGTCAGCGTCCCATCGGCGAGTTTGTAGTGAGTACACACCTTTATCTCATCGAATATGTTGAGCACATCGACCTTCATCATCACCAACTGTGTAACGCCGTTAATCATAATCGCGTACTTCAAGGCAGGTAAATCCAGCCAGCCACACCGGCGTGGACGCCCGGTGGTGGCACCAAATTCGCGGCCTTCTTTCCGAATTAGTTCGCCGGTTTCGTCGGCCAGCTCGGTAGGGAAAGGGCCACTACCTACACGTGTACAATAGGCTTTGAAAATGCCGAACACTTCGCCAATCTTCCGCGGGGCAACACCTAAACCAGTGCAGGCACCTGCCGCCATCGTGCTGGAGGATGTTACAAATGGGTATGAACCGAAATCAATGTCGAGAAGTGAACCCTGCGCCCCTTCGGCCAGTACTTTTTTGCCGCTGTTGATGGCTTCGTTTACGGCGTATTCGCTGTCGGAGAGCTGGAACTGCTTCATAAATTCAACGGCACCGAAGAATTCAGCTTCTGCCTGGGGCAGTACCGACGCGTAATCGAAGTTATTCTGCTCCAGAATGACTTTATGAACAGCCACTAATCTGGCGTACTTCTCCGTAAAGTTGGGCGACTCAATATCACCAACGCGCAAGCCCAGCCGAGCCACTTTATCCTGATACGTAGGGCCGATTCCGCGAAGGGTCGAACCGATTTTCGATTCGCCTTTGGCCTGTTCGTAGGCGGCATCCAGCAGTCGGTGCGTAGGCAGGATAATGGATGCCTTGCGGGAAATCTGTAAATTCTCCGTCAGGGCGAGGTTATACTTCGCCAGCCCGTCAATTTCTTTTTTAAACACGATTGGGTCAAGCACGACGCCATTACCAATGATGTTTAGAATATCATTCCGAAAAATACCCGACGGAATCTGGTGCAGTACATGCTTGAAGCCGTTGAACTCAAGCGTGTGCCCGGCATTTGGGCCACCCTGAAAGCGGGCTACAACCTGGTATTGCGGAGCCAGTACGTCCACAATCTTACCTTTCCCTTCGTCGCCCCACTGGAGGCCTAATAAAACATCGATCATTATAAAAATGAATTTGGATCACGCTCAAGTAAGCGGTTCCGGTCATTGAAACGAAAAATAGTAGCTGTTACTTTCCCGATTTGGGTCGTAGCCACAATGTGAAACCCTTCGAAACGAAAATGCTCAGCCCAAATGTCTGAACGAGGATTATAAAAACGGATTATTTCGTTTTTATCCCAATCTATAGAAGCAAGGTCACTCCCTTTGTTTCTGTTACAGTTAAAGCAGGCGTACGCTAAATTAGTACTTATGGTTGGACCACTATGTTTTACACCGATTATGTGGTCGACTTCGCAATAAAGGCCC
>CAXTJJ010000340.1:0-7122 GCA_964244155.1 uncultured Spirosoma sp. | reverse complement strand
ACGAAGTATTTTCCATGAGAAACAGTCAGTAAGTCGGTAAGTCGGTAAATCAGTAAGTGGCTGGCGCATGCATATTATTTGCGTTAGCCACTTACTGACTTACCGACTTACCGACTTACTGACTCATTAAAATTGTTTCAGTATTCTTTCTACGCCACTAACGTAGCCGGAGCCAAACAGATTCACATGGACGAGCAATGGATACAAGTTATAAATTGCCACTCGCTCGTTGAAGCCGTCCTGGAGCGGAAACGTTTCGTGATAAGCGTCGTAGAAACGATCATCAAAACCGGCAAATAACTTCGTAAAAGCCAGTTCTGCTTCGCGAAAGCCATAATAAACGGCCGGGTCTACCAGAGCGGGTTGTCCGGACTCATTCACCAACACATTCCCGGACCACAAATCGCCATGAAGCAACGCAGGCCGCTCATTGGGAATCAGATCGGGCAGGCGAGCGCGAAGCCTAAACAAGGCATCGTAGGTTTCTTTGGCAAGAAGCCCTTTGTATAAGGCTAAACCGGCCTGAGGCAACAATCGTTGCTCAAAAAAGAAATCATAGCCATTAGCCGTAAGCGTATTACGCTGTGGGAGTGAGCCAATAAAATTGGCAAAATTCAAGCCAAAAACTGGTTGAGTATGTGAATGCAAAGCGGCCAGCGATTGCCCCAGGGTTTCCCAATAGGTTTTGTCCGGGTTGCCAGGATCAATGTATTCCAGAATCAGATACGACTTGTCCAGGAGTCGCCCAAAGCCAATTACTTTGGGTATATGCAATGTATCGGTTCGCCGAAGTAGATCAAGCCCCTGAGCTTCTGTCGCGAATATATCAGGCTGATCTTCGGCAACTGGCTCTAACTGATGCCATTTGACGAAAAAAACGCCTTCCGACGAAAAGACCTGCGCCGACGTATTGATGTTACCGCCTGACAGAAACTGCATTTCAATTACTTGGACCGGGTGGCCTAATGCTGAAAACAGAATGCTTTCGAAAAAAGAAAATTGCTCGTCGCCCCAAAAATCCATGCGTTATTTGTGTGTCGGCTGTTCTAGTATACTTGTTATTTGTCGAGTTACTCGTATTCGGCAGGCCAGTTAGAATCAATCAGCATACTATGAATTTACAAATTCAACATCTTTACGATATAGCGCGAAAATCTGAACGTCGAATCATTGGTCTTATGTCGGGTACTTCGCTTGATGGTCTTGATATAGCTCTTTGCCACATTTCAGGAAGCGGCTCTAACACAAGCGTAACGCTCGAACGATTCGCTACTGTACCATTTAACGACGAACTGAAGGCTGACATTCGCACCGTTTTTGCCAAATCGACTATTGACTTCGAGCAACTTTGTTTGTTGAACGCCTACATCGGTCGGCTTCATGGCCAGCTCATTATCGATTGTCTGCAAAAATGGGCCATTGACCCCGCTGTCATAGACGTTGTTGCAAGTCATGGGCAAACCGTATATCACGCCCCCAAAAGTCAGCATCGGCGTGATAAGTTCCCTAACGCTACACTACAGATTGGGGATGGCGACCACATTGCGGCTGTGACCGGCATCCTTACGTTAAGCGATTTTCGGCAGAAGCATGTCGCGCATGGGGGAGAAGGAGCACCACTAGCCGTTTACGGGGATTACTTTATGTTTTCTAAAGCGGGCGAAAATCGCATTTTATTGAACATGGGAGGCATTGCGAATTTTACATATTTACCCGCTAATGGTGACGCCAGCCGTGTTTTTACAACCGATACCGGCCCCGGCAATACGCTTTTAGATGCCTATGCCCGAAAATTTCTGAATAAACCTTATGATGAAGATGGTGCATTAGCCGCTCAGGGTCAGGTAAATCCAGACTTACTTCAGGCATTGAAGACAAATCATTTTTTCGATGCTCCTTTCCCGAAAACAACCGGGCCTGAGGTCTTCAATGTGGCGTATGTCGAAGAAGCGCAGGCCTGTAGCCAAACCACGAATTTACACCCTGCCAATCTGATGGCTACCCTCGTTCAATTCAGTGCTGATACCATTGCCGAATCTATTAAGCGGGTTATGCAGACTGGCGAAACGTATCGGGTTTATATGAGTGGGGGCGGCATGCACAACCCTGAACTAACGGGCAAACTCCGGCAATTACTACCCAACTGTACATTCGGACTAACAGATGAGCTTGGTATTAATGGCGACGCCAAAGAAGCTGTCTTGTTTGCTGTATTGGCTAATGAGAGCCTGGCGGGCGGTCATACATCCTTTGGCGACCGGCAGGGCGTACCAACCGTATCAATGGGGAAAGTTAGTTTCCCGAAGTAGTTTCAGATAAACCTGTAAGTCAGACCGCCGTCGTTTTTTGAAATCTAGTGGCCGTCTAAACCTCTAAATCCTCTGAAGGGGACTTTGTCTAAACCTCTAAAGTCCCCTTCAGGGGCTTTAGAGGTTTAGACAGCAGGTTTTCGAAACCGCTTCTTATAGGCTTGGGCCTAGCTTTTTGGTCTGAAAACAACCATTTTATCTTCATGCGTTGTTATAAACGGGCCGCCGATGAGGTCAATACAATACGGAATCGCCGGAAACACGACTGACAGGCACTGGCCGATTGCTTTGGGTTTGCCGGGTAAATTCAAAATAAGTGTCTGGTTGCGAATACCCGCTGTTTGACGCGACAAGATGGCGGTAGGGACGTATTTGAGGCTTTCCTGTCGCATCAACTCCCCAAAACCGGGCATCATTTTCTGACAAACGGCTTCAGTCGCTTCGGGCGTAACATCACGAAGCGCGGGGCCGGTACCGCCTGTCGTTACCACTAAACAGCACCCTTCTGTATCGGCCAATTCAATCATCGTCGCTTCCAGTTGATCCTGCTCATCGGGAATAATGCGATACACAGGTTGCCACTCACAGTTAAGCCACTCAGTCAGGAAGCCAACCACGGCTTTACCCGGAATGTCTTCATATACGCCCGCGCTAGCCCGATCCGAAACGTTGATAATGCCGATGTTGATCATAGTTATTATGCAATTGAAAAAATCAACCATATTGGTTGATTTTTTGTTTTTAGTTTGTATGTTTGTTCATGACCGTACGCTTTACCAAACAGCAATTGGAAAACTGGTTTACGGGTGATTTTACCGGAAAACAACCTTTTAGTAGCGAAGTTCTTAAACAATATCGCAAAGTAGTTAATCAGTTAGCTGCTGCGCCGAGTTTAGCGACGTTACGAATGATCAAAGGGTTGAATTTACATGAACTTAAGCGGGACTTGACGGGCAAATATGCCGTTCGGGTAAACAAGCAATACAGGGTTGTCTTTATCTGGACAAAAAATGGCACGTTGGAAATTATTGAAATTGACGATCTAACAGACTACCACTAATGATACTCGACAAAAATGGAAACCCGATTGTGGCAGCCACTGCTACTCACCCAGGAGAGGTACTTGCTGATGAGCTGGAAGCGCGCGATATGACTCAACGAAAATTGGCCGAGAATCTTCGGGTTAGTAGCGCAATGGTCAGTGCCGTTATAAAAGGCAAAAAAAATGTTTCTCTTCGTTTTGCTTTGGGCTTAGAAGACACCTTAGCTATACCCGTTGAATTCTGGCTTAACCTACAGCGGATTTACGATCAGACAGTGAGTTATCATAAAATGAAGCGTGAAATGCAACGGCTTCATATTCCAGACAATCGACAACAACAGATACTTAGCCAGTACGTTCCTTCGTAATGTATGGTGTATGATACAGGCTAACTCAAATAGCCTATATCATACACCATATATCAATCTATGGTTTCCTCCGTTTCAACGCCAAATCATGCGCAGTGTCGTAATAAGACCGGAGGCTGCTCCAGTCGAAAACATCGGCAATGCTTTCAACACGGTTGCGTTGTTGTATACGATCGCGCTGAGCCATCCGGACGAAGCGATATAGTACATCGGCTAATTGATCGGCGGCTTCGTCGAATGACTGCGTCCGGCGATTGATCACGTAAATACCCCGGTTTTCGTAGTCACGCATGATCTGCATAATGAAGTCGCCAAAGCCTGACTGATCGCTGGTAACGGTTGGGATGCCCCGCACAACGCACTCCAGTGGTGTATATCCCCAGGGCTCATAGTAGCTCGGGAATACCCCAAGGTGGCATCCACGCACAAACTGACTGTAATCCAGACCGAACAGCGGGTTGGTAGAAGCAATAAAGTCAGGGTGATAAACGATTTTAACCCGGTCATATTCATTGTTAACCAGGTTCGCTTGCCGGATGAAGCGTGTCATGTCGTCTTCCTGCACCAGATTGTGCGTCACAAAAGGCGGTAGGTGCTTTGTTTTCCAGCTTTGTACCGTGCGCCGTAGCCGTAGTCGCCAATATTCATCGACAAAATTATTCAGGTCCGGCAAGGTGGTACCTTGTGGGTCGGAGGCTGCGGCCTGGAACAGGCGTTCGCCTACTTGTTTTTCAATGCTTTCGCAGGTTTCCTGGATTTCGTCCAGCAAAGCTCTTGAGTGAAGCACCTCGGGATTGATGGATGTATAGGGCTGCTTTGTGACCATGAACATCACAATCGTCATGTCCATGTTGGCTTCGCGCATTCTGTAGTTTACACGAGCTAGCGCTTCGAGCGTCAAGTCGTAGCCTTTGTTGGTAAATTCGAAACGACCGGATGTAAAGAAGTAAAGTGTTTTTTCCAGATCGAAGGAATAACTCTGGAAGAAGTGGCCCATGACAAACTCATGAATCTTCTGTTTATAGCGAACGTGCAGGTTCTGAAATTCATGGACGGCTGCAAAACGAGTCACGTTGAGGCCATTGGGGAGAACAAGGTCGGGATTTCGGCCCAGAAAGACCTCACACTCACGCGCCGTAACATCGCTGACCGTGGTGAAGACGTGAGCCTGCAAGGCCGACAAGCGTTCTATGGTAGCCTGCGTTTCGATGCCGTAATGCTGTGCTTCCCGCTTCCAGTCGAAGAAAGGCAATTTGCCGTAGAAACCCGGTTCATTTTGGGCAAGGTAACGCCCAAGCATGGTGGCATGGGTGGTAAATACCGTGGCTACTTTAACATTATTACGACGCAGATCGGGCAATCCGGTACTGGCCATCCATTCATGGAAGTGGGCAACAAAATCAACGCGTCGGGCATGATCTTCGGCCAGTAACGTAATAAAAATGCGAACCATTTCACCAAACGCAATTGTCTGATTGACAAGATCCTCGATATTCAGCGTTGATAATTGATGGTTTAGCCAGAGTTGTGTTTTTATTTCATTGAGTTGGTCAATGGTTATGCTATTGATATCGAACAGCACTACACGCGGGCGACCTGTAACAAGCCAATAGCCATATTCGACGCGGTAGCCCAACTGCCGCATTTTGCGAACCGTTTGGCCAATTTCAGTCTCGTCGGAATCGGTAATAGGTTCAAATTCAGCAGCCGACCGCTGAGGAAAATAAGGGCCTAAGGCAACGTAGTTATCGTCCCATTTCTCGACCATTGCCGGTACTTTTGACCGGATTACTGTGTAGATGCCGCCTACTTGATTACACACCTCCCAGGCGATTTCCAGTAGTAATTTCCGCTTCGATGTTGAGAATACCGCTTCCAAATTAGTTAGTCGTTTTGGCGCAATGATTAGTTGTGGCGTTATTTAAGGTCTTTACCTTGCAAATAAACAATATAAACAATAACAGATAAATTTGTTTATTTTAAATATGACTTGGCGTCGGTTACCTGCGTCTGTTTATTCTGCGACAAGGTGAAGTTAAATCCAGGTTGAATACTAAAAGCCCCGTGTTCGCCTTTTTTGTTTACAGCCAGAAAACCCACCTGTATATCTTTGAACTCCTGTTTGTTAACGATACGCAGTGCAGCTTCTTCACATGCCTGTTGAGGTGTCCGTCCCTGGCGCATCAACTCGACCACCAAAAATGAGCCGCAGGTCCGCATAACTAACTCACCCAGTCCCGTTGCGCAGGCTCCGCCAATTTCGTTGTCAACAAATAGACCCGCGCCAATAATGGGTGAGTCGCCAACGCGACCACGCATTTTATAGGCTAAACCACTTGTTGTGCAGGCACCCGAAATATCACCTTTGCTGTCGATGGCCAGCATGCCAATCGTATCATGCCGTTCAATGTTGGCAATAGGTTTGTATTTGGCTGTTTTTAGCCATTCGCGCCATTCCTTTTCGGCTTTTGCGGTAAGTAAATTTTCTTTTTTGAACCCTTGCGAAAGGGCAAACTGAAGTGCCCCTTCGCCACTGAGCATAACGTGGGGTGTTTTTTGCATAACGGCCTTGGCTACCGAAATGGGGTGCATGATATGTTCCAGGAATGTGACTGAACCCGCATTTCCTTTTTCATCCATGATACAGGCATCGAGGGTAACGTGTCCATCGCGATCAGGACGACCGCCATAGCCTACACTCATATCTTCGGGGTCGGCTTCGGGCACACGCACACCGGCTTCTACAGCCTCCAGTGCGCTTCCACCCTTATCAAGCACGGCTTGAGCGGCAGCATTGGCTTTCGGCTGTTTCCATGTCGAAATAACCATAGGGGCGGGTTCGGCAGTAGCGGCACCGGCAACCGGTAAATCATTGGTAAAAGGGCCACTAGATGAGCCAGAAACTATTGATTTTATGCGGCTAAACGATAGCGAAGGGATAAGCCCGGCCAGCGAGCTAAGAGTTAGAAAACGGCGTCGATTTACCATTGATATAAGGCTTACGGCCCAAATTAAAGGAATAAACGCTTGGCATTTACTACTTTTAAGCGATTTATTCCAAACGGTGTATGGCTGTTCCCGATAAACATATATTGCTCATGGACGGCCCCGACAGTAAGGGCCTGATTTACCACGTAACCGGGGTTCTGTTTCGGCATGGTCTCAACATCATCCATAATGATGAATATGTAAGCCCATCCGGGCGGTTCTTTATGCGAACGGAGTTTGAGTCAGGTTCTGGTAACTTCGACAGCGTCGCATTGCTTACTGAATTGCAGACTACAATTCCTCAATCAGGTGATTCGTCAAAGGCTAGTAATCCATCAGGCATTACCTTTCGATTAAATCCTAAGCGAAAGAAGAACATTGTGGTAATGGTAACGAAGGAGCATCACTGCCTGGG
>CAXTJJ010000339.1:0-7125 GCA_964244155.1 uncultured Spirosoma sp. | reverse complement strand
AGGGATCATTCGAATGCTTATAGATTGTGGTTGACAGGTAGTAAAAAAAAGTTCGCACGAAGGAAGCAGAACCGCTCGAACAGAATGGTGTTTATAGTGCAGGCCATTGGGATAACCGCTCGGCAGACGATAGGCTGGATTACTCATCCACAACTGCTTATTGACCAGATAGTTGAGTGAATTCCAAACCCAGAGCTTAACGCATTGACCCACGAGTTAGTCGAGTTCCTAAAAGAACATCCCTGTAGCATGATCAAATATGACGGTTGATTGCCCACACATCAACCGTTATACAGCGTCCAACTAGTCGCGCGCATAGTTTGGCGCAGACCGGTATGCATTGAGCCGAAAAGAAGTGAAAAGAAACTCTTTTTGCCAGCCTATGGACCTCGTCAAAATGTTGGGTCAAAAGCCTGGTAAAACGGGGTATCGCTTAAGCAAATCAGGTAGAGCTAGGCGGTTAGCCGTTACACCAATGACATTACCGTTTGTCTACAGATTCTCTTCAGGTTTGACGATTAATCTTGCATACTTAAACCATTCCCCCATTCTCTACTCTAACTATTCGATGGGCAACACAGCCCGCCTACTCATCAGTATACGTAATTGGTTCACGAGTAATTATGGAGATAGACAAGCGAGGTCACCAAAAGCAGCCGTTTCCGCTTTTGGTGGTTGAGAACAATAAAGATCATCAGTTAATTATTGGCTACTGCCTACGCGCCAACATGCCACAAGCAGAGCCTATCTTTGCCACTACGGTAAATGAGGCAAAAACCTTTTTACAACTTTCGTTCGCCGACCGCAAAACCTTTCCCCAATTAATCCTGCTGGATCCCTTCTTACCAAATGTAGCGAAAGGCTTTGGTTTAGTAACCGAGCTACGGATGGCCTATCCCCTGTTGCCCTTTATCATCTTAAGCCACCAGCAAGACCAACAGCTTGTTAATGAAGCCTATCAGCGAGGGGCGCATTCGGTAATCATCAAGTCCACTGGACTGGCTAGTTGGGAACAGCAGTTTCAACGCCTAAAAGACTATTGGCTGGATGTGGTGTCGTTGCCCAATGAGTGTTAAGAAATTTAACCCGTTTAATACCACTGTGAGGGCACCGGCAGCAGGTAGACTATTAATTGCTGGGCAAAATGGACTTTTAGCGCCCTTATTAAATGTTACATCCCATTACATTTCGTTATGAAACACCTGAAACGTTTAGTCTCATTTAGTGCACTTACCTTCTTTGTGGTTGTTGGTTGTCAAGAAAAACCGCAGATGACTCCCGACCAGGCAGCCAGCAAAACCGGGCAGTCAGCTCGCCTATCGGCGCAGACGCTGGAACAACTTCAAACCCTGCGTAAGACATTACCGGCTGGGTACGAAAAACGATTGGAAGCCAATGCCGCCCGGTTAGTTAAATCACACCCCGAGTATCAGACCGCTGTCAACCGGGTGCTGAAGGTTGTGCAGCCAACGGCGTGTGAGCCTACCGCTTACAACACGTGGCTTAATCAGCAACTGGCGGATTGGAACGATGATGTTTTGTTTTATGCTATCGTGACCGGCATGCTGGATTTTCCGACCTACGATGCCTTGTACTTCGAGAATAGCTCTGCGGACCAGTATTTTGGCGTTACTGGCCAGTACTCGCAGCGAACCACCAAAACGTTCAAGGATTTACAACGTTTCTGGGATATCCAGTCGAATGACATTGTGCTGGTAGCCATGCACGGCAGCATGCTGCGGGACCGGGCAAAGATCATTCGCATTGATAAGCTCCTTCATGGGGATAGTCAGGCAGCTGCCGAATACTGGGCTGACCTGATCGCCACCTTGGTAGAGATGGTTCCCCAGTACCGACAGGGGAACCATCCCCTATTTACCCTCAATGCGTTTGCCCAGCCAGCCTTCCAACTACTGGGGTACGGAGTTATCCCCAATAAAATAGTGATGGGCGATGGCATTATTGAGGCCTACAACAGCCTGGGGTACGGGGATGTGGTTTCGCAAGCCGTGCTGGCACATGAGTTTGGGCATCATGTTCAATTTCAACGGGGCCTGTTTACCGATGCGTATAGCCCTGAATCGACGCGTCGAACAGAATTAATGGCGGATGCGTACTCGGCCTATTACCTGTCCCACGCCCGAGGGGCTTCTATGCAGTGGAAGCGGGTACAACAATTTCTAGGGGTATTTTATAACCTTGGCGATTGTGGATTTACCAACTATAGCCACCATGGAACCCCCAATCAACGAATGGCCTCCGCTGATTGGGGCTACTCCCTGGCCAATGACGCCCAGAAGCAGGGGCATATTCTCTCCAGTGCGGTAGTGGCAACCCTGTTTGAGGCCAAATTACCCGAACTGATTGCGCCTTGATAAGCTAAAAAACTCCTCTCCACCAGTGAGCCAATTTTTATTAGTCCTTTCTGGCGGAGAGGGCTTGCTTCGTGGAGTGAGTTGCAGACCCGTGGGTACCAGCCTGTCGGACACCTACAATCGGTATACTCGTTGGTGATTTTCACCAAACCCCTAGACTCCAATGGATTAACCCGGCTAAATTTCCTGAGGAAAACGATGGAAGACGCTATCACCGGGCCTTATTGTTGTGGGTTGTTTCTAGTTGCCGGGGTCAGTCACATGCTGGCTCAGAGCTGAGAAAAAGCGTACAGCCAACCGCTCCGGCGGCCCGGCCGTGACGATTTTTTTCCTATTTTTAATTACCCCTGATGATCTGATTGACATTGATTGTTGCCTCATTACCAGTCAGGTAGTCACCGCGATCAGCGTCGATTGAACGGTTCATACTCCATCCAGTCAACTTCCAATTGGTAGGGATTTTGGGGCGCTTCCGTCGACAACGGATTCGTTTCAACCGCCCAGTTGTTGGTGTACCAGAAATTCATCCGGTACCGCGAGGCATTTTGGGGAATACCCAGGGGTGAGCCATGGTAATCCCAGAGCACTATTTTCTCACCCGTCGTGGGGTGTATCATCCACCAGCGCAGGCGGTCGGGATGCCAGTCAAAGCCGTAGGTGTAGAATTGGGACGAGGCATCGTAGCCGGGCAGGGGGGGCAGCGTTTCGGGCTGGTTCTGTACGCCCGTTAGGGAGGTCGGTGCGCCAGTATAATTAATCTTTTGCTCGGTGGTATAAATGAGGCCTTTGGCCAGGTTTATTGTCCGGCCAATCCGCTGCAAGGCACCAGCTCGCCCCGTCCAGGTGCCGATATAAATAATTGTAGGGTCGGCAATGAGCCACTCGATGTCAATCTCGCTCAGGCCGGGAATACTGTCCACATGGTAGGTGAAATACCCCACCACGGCCCCTACGTTGGGCTGTATAGACGTTACGGCGGGCACCTTGAGACGAGCCGAATACGTGCCAAAATGAGTAAATTTGGTGGAGATAATTTCGGGTCCTTTCCCGGCCCCCGCAGCTTCATTGGGGTTAATCTTGAAGGAGAGAATGTTGGTTTTGGGCTCGGTTGGTGAAGCGACACCCTGCACATACTTGAAAGGCAGGTTTTGCCCTGTTGAGCCGTAGCTGAAATAGGGAGAAGTGGACTTGTTAAACTCTTCTTTAAAGGCTTTCTGGAAGTGGTTGGGCTGGGCATTCGCAGAAGAACAAATTAGGGTGAGGAGCAGGAGCAGGTTTTTCATGTCGAAACGGTCTAAACGTTTATTAACATCTTAAAAATCAGGTCAATGTAGGCCAGAGGTGACTGGAATGTACTATCTCTAAACTAGTTCAATTAGGGCCATTATAGACAAAGCTATAGCTGAAATAGTATTGCACTAGCCAGTATCCATTATTCCTTAGTTAATGAAGGGTTCCTTCCTTACCGTTGCTATGGCCCAGCCTTACTGGTTCAGCTGACCAGCCCGCTTTATCCTTCTCAATTCCGTCATGCAGTAATCATACAACAATAACCAGCCTGGTTTAATCGGGTCTCTGATCACCGTTGGCCCTTCGGCAATGACGGGAACAATTCGGGCCTTATTTAAAGGGCTCATACCAGCTAAATAATCTTCAGCTAGATTATTTAGTTAACATTACTGGAAAACGGTGGCTTTCCTGCTCAACTTTGTAAGAGTTTACTCCCAACTTGACCTTGGTTCAAGAGCCATTTGTCCCTTACCTGACAGGTTAGCTGTATCATCCTAAAAGTTACTTTTTAGTGCCTCATATTAGTTGGGTAAAAAGATACTGAAGGTGGCCCCCTGCCCAGGCTGACTGGTTGCCCTAATGGCTCCCCCATGATTGGTCACTACTTTTTCGCAAATGGCCAGGCCAATACCCGTGCCCGCAAACTCGCTCTTGCCGTGTAGCCGCTGGAAGACCTGAAAAATCCGGGCGGCTTGTTTCTGCTCAAAGCCAATACCGTTATCAATCACATCAATTCGGTAGTAAAGTGGGGCCGAAAGAGCCGTCTTTACCGAGGTGGGTAAATCCTTCGCCAGAATCGTTTGTACCCGAACCTGAATGAAGGGAGCCTTCGATTTGACTGACGATAAACGCTTAGAGGGACTCGCTCGACTAAATTTGAGGGCATTACTCAGCAGATTCTGAAAGAGTTGACCTAACTGAACAGCATCCCCTACGACCTCGGGTAAGGGCTCCACCTGGAGAATGGCTCCAGTTTCGGCAATCACCAACTCTAGGTCCGTCAGCACCGTCTGAACAACCTCGGAGAGTGGGATCAGTTGTCGAGTCTCATGGAGAGCCGAGATGCGCGAATAACTCAACAAATCTCGAATCAGTACGGACATGCGAGTTGCCGCCGATTGCATGCGTTCCAGGTAGGTACGGCCTTCTCCCAACTGATCGGCATATTGGAGTTGCAACAGGTTGCTAAATGATTGAATTTTTCGCAGGGGCTCCTGTAAGTCATGGGAAGCCACAGACGCAAATTGGTGTAGGTTATCATTAGCCTTGATTAATAATTCATTGGCGGCATGAAGCGCTTCGTTAGCAACTTGGAGAGCCTGGGTGCGCGTTTGGACCTGCTCTTCCAGCTCAGCCGTCAACGTTTGATACCGCTGTTCACTCAGGCGTAAAGCATAATTGGCTTTTCGTAGGGCTAACAAATTGACTACCTGATCGGTCAGGGTTTGTAAAGCCCTGAGTTGGGCCTCGCTCAATTGCCTGGGCTTGTCATCCAGTACACACAGGGAGCCTACCGCAAAGCCCTCCGGATCTACCAGGGGTATGCCGGCGTAAAAAACGATATGGGGTTCACCCGTGACTAACGGATTACTGGCGAAGCGTTCATCCAGCCGGGTATCGGGCACCAGGAAAGGCTCATTCGGCTGGAGGATAGCGTAGGCACAAAAGGAAAACTGGCGGGGTGTTTCCCGAACGGCCAGACCCTGAGTAGCTTTGAACCATTGCCGTTTTTCATCTACCAGACTAATCAGGGCGATGGGGGTCTGACAAATTTGAGCGGCCAGGCTGGTAATGTGATCATAGTCGGCCTCGGGTAGGGAGTCCAGGATCTCATAACTTCGTAAGGCGTGCAGCCTACGGGTTTCTTCAGCAGGTTCAGGGGGTAGCATCGTTGTGTGTAGCCACTGTGGTAAAGTTGAAAGAGCTACTTCTGAACAACTAGTAGCGGTAAGGGATGTTCAACATAAGATGGCTTGTACTATTGGAATAACTATTTCGAGCGGTGCTAAATCGTGACCTGTAAAAGGGAGTCAGTCTACCTGACCTTATCTAAGCTAATAGCTAAATGGCCTGGCGTTTGAGGCAGGCTGTCAGGTTTGAGGGCTTGAAGGGTAACAAACAGTTATAGCTCAATCTACCCTTAATTTGGTATATTTGTGGCCCACAGTCACCGAAAATCGACGGCTCTTTGTCAACACCAGTGGGCTACAAATTACCTACGTTTCCCCAAGATCCTATGACCAGCAAAGCACCTATTGTGGTGATTGAAGACGATGAGGATGATCAACTCTTTATTCAGGAAGCCCTTACCAGTTTAGCCATTTTGAATCCGGTTGTCTTTTTTAGCAATGGCGTCAAGGCAATCGAGTATTTAACCGCTGCTCCAGAAGCTCCCTTAGTGATTCTAAGTGATGTCAATATGCCGGTTATGAACGGTATTGAACTTCGCCAGTTGATTGATTTGAATGAGTACCTGAAACTGAAATGTATTCCCTTCGTTTTTTTAACCACAGCAGCCGATCAGGACCTGGTCAATATGGCATATAGTATGACTATTCAGGGGTTCTTCAAAAAAGAGCGCACCTTTATGGGTTTACAAGAGCAGTTACAGTCGATCCTTGACTACTGGGATAAATGTTTACATCCTAATAGTCGTTTTAGGTAATGCATGGAAATCTCCCAGCTGGAGCCCTGGATGGTCAGCAGATGGCCAGTTTCACTGAAATCTCCAGAATACCGACTGATACGGGCGGTTAGCTGGACACAGGGCGTCGTAATCGGGCAAGATAGGCAAATAGCCCCAGGCCGCTACCCAGCGTCAGAGCGCAAAGCAACAGTTGAGAGACCGAGGGACGAATGACCAGGATCGCGCCAATGAACTGGACCAACAGAATCCCGTAGAGCAGGCGAGCAATCAACTGACGCGGTAATTTAGTAATCACAAATGCTCCCAGTGGCGCGAAAAAGACGACGACCGGAATGCAGGCCAGCCATAACTCGAACGACTCCTGACTAAAGTCGCCCAACACCCCGGCGTGCAGCAGAAAACCCAGCAGGGTTTCGATGGTCATGATAATAACCGACGATGGGGTCGCCACTTTCTCATTGAGCCGGTAATAAATCGTCACCAGACAGAAGGTGAAAATATTGATTCCCGTCCCGAAAATAGACGAAATAATACCCCCTACCAGTCCGAATAGTGCCAGCCGGACCTGATCCGGCGTGCCAAACGGGTCAATAGCGTCAACCACCCGCCGGGTCGATTTTCGATTTTCGCGCCATAGGGTAATACCGAAGCTCAACCATAACGAAACGAAAAACAGTTTGGCCACTACAGGAGAGATGAGCGGTACGACATAATACGTACCCAGTACCAGTCCAAACACCCCACCCAGGGTCACGTAGCGAATGTAGTTCCAGTCGACCCGCACGCGCAGTCCCAGAATCAACAACGAGGCCG
>CAXTJJ010000338.1:0-7131 GCA_964244155.1 uncultured Spirosoma sp. | reverse complement strand
GAATAGACTATTTCTTAAACTAGTTCTATAACCAGCAATTAAGGAAAGAAATTTTTTACATAACGTGCTGAACTGCTTAATAGAGCGTGCGCCTAAAATCTTTATAAAAGATTTGTTTTATTCGCTCAAAGCTGAAGGCAGGTAGATCAGTTGCTACACCTGTATCCAAAAACAGCCGATTCCTGGAAACCTGTAGACTCGGGTCACGCACGTACCAATTGTCTGCTCTGGGTTGAGCCTTGGTTTTAAGCTGGAGATAACCCGGCATTTTTATAATCTCGAAGTTGACTTGATCAATTTGTTTTCCGTTCTGGATAACCGTAATCCGGTTGTTATTGACAAGCAGTTGAACGTTCGGTATAGGGGGATTGTATTGCTGAAAATCAGTCTTCATCATAACAATTCCCGCCTTTGTCGGTATTAACATCAGTACTACCGGGCAAACGTGAAGCGAAGTGAGGATAGATACCGCTGCGGTTGACTGCCGCTTTAGCATCTGGTAATCTATCCATTCTGTATGGCCATACTCAATTACGATGATAAAAAGCCCGATGGTCATCAGCACTTCCAGTTACCAATGGATTTGAATGATGCATATACACAACCGCCAGTCAATGCGTAGGTTCTTTGCGCAGTACTTTCTTTTTTTTAGTAGTCTACCAGCCTTACTTATATTTTTAGCACCTGCCCTCCACGCCCAGGACACCACCGGAATAGGGACTATTGACAGCCTGCCTATCATTCCACAGCCCGGTATCCCTGTCGACAGTGTTATTGCTCGTCTCGAAAAAGGGCACACAGCCCTAAACGACATTAACAACCGAACCCAGCGTGGTTTTAATACCTGGCAAATTGACGAAAATCTACCCGAGGTTCAATCGTATATCAAGACGATTCGTACCAATCTGGCACTGTACAGCAAAGTACACGACATGAAAAATATGCTCATGTTCCAGGTGCTGCTTGGCGACATGCAGCAACAACTCAAGAGCTGGCGGGAATTATTGTCCGGCTACGAAAAGCAACTGTCCGACATGAACGGCCAGCTCATTGGCATCGCCAAAGACTCGATTCTGGTTACGCCTGCCGACAGTAATTACCGGGTGCTGTATGCAAATTCATTGAAAGATTTACGGCAACAATGGATAGCCGCCAGCGAATTGACCAACAAAAACCTGACCCGAATCAATAAATTACAGGCGACGGTTTCCAATGGATATTTTGAAACCGCCGAGCTGGCCAATGTCGTCAACGAACGAATCAGCGAGTTCAACCTCAAGATAATAGGCAAAGAATCCGACTTCATCTGGGCCATTCCAAAGAGCGAAGGATCTGACGAAAAGCTGGAACAGCTGGTAGCCCGGTCGTATGAGGGGCAGCGGGATATGCTGGCCTATTACCTCGACCGGAGCGCCGGTAACTGGCTATATATGCTGGTCATTGGTATGGTCTTTTTTGGCTGGGCTTATTCAAGTTTCACCATCATCAGGCATCATGAGCCGATAGACAAGATCCTCACCGAGGCAAAAATTCGTTATCTTAAGCCCGTACCGGTTTTTGCAACACTGGTAGTCGTTTTCAACTGCGCCCCTTTTTTCGATCTGCGCCCACCGGCGGTTTACGTTGAGCTGATGCAGTTTATTCTGCTCATTGCGCTTACCTTTCTCTTCTATCGAAGCTGGACACGGAAGTTATTTTTCCACTGGCTGGCCATTGTAGGCTTATACATTCTGGTGGTCATTACCCGCTCGTCGATCATTGATCCCGGACTGGCATTCAGGCTGTGGCTGTTATTGCTCAATAGCGTATCCGTCGCATTTGGCCTTCTATTTTTATTCAGAATCCGGAAGTTATTATCGCTCACCGGCTTCATCAAACAGGTATCTATCCTGTATATTGGTCTGAATATACTGGCGGTACTTTTTAACATTTTTGGGCGGATTAGCCTGGCTAAAATTTGCAGTACAGCCGCTATTTTCGGGTTAACACAGGCCATTGGCTTGTTCACGCTCGTTCAAATTATCAACGAAGCGTTTGCACTTCAAGTAATCAGCGGCAGGTTATCAAAAGGCGTTGCCTCCCGCTTTAATTACGACAAGATTAAAGTTGGTTTGCATACCTTGCTCAGCTTCATTTCCATCGTTGCCTGGATCATTATCTTCACCAACAACCTCTATGTCTATAACGCAATGTTTGGTCGGATCGCTGGTTTTCTGACAACCGAACGCAGCATAGGCAGTACGACCTTCACTTGGGGAAATATTATCCTGTTTGCCATTGTGTTGTACATCTCCGGCGCGATGCGAAAATACATCGGCTACTTTTTTGGCGAAACCGAAGACGAAGTTGGTGGTTCGGTCAGCACTGTCGATTCCCGGCTGGTTATCGTTCGACTGGTTATTCTGATTGGTGGGTTTCTATTTGCCATCGTTGCGTCTGGTATCGGTCTGGATAAAGTCACGGTGATGGTGGGTGCGCTCGGCGTCGGAATTGGCCTGGGGCTCCAGAACATCGTTAACAATTTCGTTTCCGGCATTATCCTGATCTTCGACAAACCATTCCAGATTGGCGATTTTATCGAAATTGCGAGTAAAAAAGGGCGGGTGAAAACAATCGGGATCCGCTCCAGCCGATTGCTGACAACAGAAGGCTCTGAGGTCATTATCCCCAACGGCGACCTACTGTCCGGGCAGGTGATTAACTGGACGATCAATCATAAAGCGAAACGCATCGAGCTAACGATAAAGACCGATGCCGAGCATGATTTACAAACACTCGAACCGTTGATTAAAGAGGAAATACTGAAGCACCCAAACGCCGTAAAACGCATAGCCCCCGAAATTTTCCTGTCAACCATCAGCAATGATTCGCTCGAACTGAAGGTCAGGGTATGGATCAACTCCGTGAATAAAGAGGATCTGTTCAGAAGCGAAGTGCTACTGAACATTTACCGACGATTTAAGGAGAATGGAATAAAGATGATGTAAATATTTAAACGCAAAGACGCAAGGGTAGGCGCAAAGAACGCTAAGTTTATTCATTGCGTTTTTTGCGCCTACCCTTGCGTCTTTGCGTTTAAAAAATCAACGATCTATTTCCGCCAGAAAAAATTCGTAAACCGCTACTGATACCTCCACCTCAATTCGCTTATGAGTGTTGGTGAATCCCGCTACAATCGTCACGTTCGACTTGGCAACGCCCAGTTGTTTGGCGAGGAACTCAACTAAATAAGCATTGGCTTTCCCATCCTGTGCCGGAGCCCGGATTTTGGCATTAAGCTGACCGGCTGCGTCATAAAATAGCTGATCAACTTTACTACCGGGCTTGACCTTGAGATGGAGCGTCATTTGTTATTGGTTATTACATTGTTAACCAATGAAGCTGGTTTAAACTTTTGGCCCCTTCTCCTAAAACAGATAGCGTTTACTCGTTGTTTTTTCTGACTCACCGGGTTAAAACCCGGTGCAATTTACACGTATTGTATACTATGCACCGGGTTTTAACCCGGTGAGTCAGAAAAAACAACGAGTAAGCCAATAACTAGCTAAGTTGCTCGGCCAGTACAGCAATACCTTCGGCAAAGCTGTGTGGGTTGTAACCCAACACGGTGCGGGCCTTGTCCAGAATAAACCCGGTACGGGGTGGACGACGAGCCACCTGTGTGAAGGTCGATGCATCGGCCTGAGCAATCAGTGATTTATCGAGACTGAAATAATCGGCGGTTTGGATGGCCATTTCGTAGGGTGTCAGGACTTCTTTGCCGGAGATGTTAAAGATGCCTTCGGCTTCCTGATCGGCGATAAGGTAACAACCCATGGCCAGATCTTCGGCCAATGTCGGGCTACGCCATTGATCTGTTACGACCTTGATATTCTTCCCATCTTCCAGCGACTTCTTTACCCACAAAATGATGTTACTGCGGCTCATGTCGTGCGCGATGCCGTATACGAGTACCGTTCGGGCAATGGCCCATTTGATGTCCGAGTGCCGCACGGCCGATTCACCCGCCTGTTTACTCCATCCGTAGAAACTGATGGGATTGGCTTCGGCGGTTTCGTCGTAGGGACCGGCCGCTCCGTCGAAAATAAAATCGGTCGATACGTGAACCAGAAACGCATTGGTCGCCCGGCAGGCTTCGATGATGTATTCGACAGCATGCACATTTTGCGCCCAGCAGGCATCTTTCTGAACTTCGCACTTATCCACATCGGTCATGGCGGCCCCATGGATAACTACGTCTGGCTGCACGTCCCCAATAACATCCAGCACCTGCTGGCGATCCGTAATGTCCATTGACCGGTAGGAATACCCTTCCGAAAATGGCAGCCGGTTTTCGCCCCGTGCTGTAGCGGTTAGTTCAATATTCGGCTGCTTCGTGAGCAGTGCAACCAGTTTCTGGCCCAGTAGCCCATTGGCACCGGTGAGAAGAATTTTTTTCATATATGTATGGCTCAAACTGCCTCTGGCTGTTTGTATTCGTCATTAACAAACAGCCAGAGGCAGTTTGAGCCTAAAATTTATATCCGTACTGCTTCGTAATCTTCTTTTTCTTAACCCACTCCCCGGTCATAGTCATTCGAACGTCTTTTTCGGGCCGGTTCATCTCGTTTCGAGCTTGTTTGGCAACGCTGTCTACAATAGCCAGCCCGTCAAGTACCTCCCCAAAAACAGTGTAGTTCCCATCCAGGTGCGGAGCACCACCAAGCGTTTTGTAGACCTGTTTCTGTTCGTCGGTTGGCACATGGCCCTTTAGCTTTTCGATCCGGGCGATTTGTGTCTGTAATCCGGCATCGTCCCAAACCTGCCCCTGCACGATATAAAACTGGCACCCGCTCGATGCTTTTTCAGGGTTATTATCCCGTGCAGCGGCCAAGGCTCCTTTTTTGTGAAATAGCGATGGAACAAACTCCGCCGGAATTTTATACCCCACGTCGCCGTTCCCGAGGGGCTGGTCTTCCAGCGCCTTCCGCGAATTAGGGTCTCCCCCCTGAATCATGAACAACGGAACGATGCGGTGAAACAACAGGCTGTCGTAAAATTTCTGATTAACGAGCTTAATGAAATTTTCTTTGTGCTTCGGGGCTTGGTCGTACAGAATAAGGCGCATGGTCCCGAATGAGGTGTTGAGTGAGACAAGATAGTCTTTTTTCCTGCGATTTTGGGCAATTGAAAGAACTGGAATCAGTAAAAGTAAAAGCAGAAGTTTACGCATGTAATTTTTTGTTATGATGGAATGCCAGGATGGGAAAGCCTTACAAATTCACGCGATTTTGGAAGGCGTCTTTTAACCGTTGGTCGTGCGTAACCACAATTAAACTGGCACCAATTTGCTCCGATTGTTCCCGTAAGAGTGTGATGACGCGTCCGGTATTTTCGTCGTCGAGGCTGGATGTTGGTTCATCGGCCAGAATAACGTCGGGCTGGTTCATCACAGCACGGGCAATGCTAACCCGTTGCTGTTCACCCTGACTGAGCTGGTTTGTTTTTTTATCCAGATGCGCAGCAAAACCCAGTTGCCCGGCCAACTCTCTGGCGCGCACCCTATCCTGCGCTTTATTGGCTAAATAGTTGGCCATCAGCAGATTATCCATCACAGACAAGGAACTGACAAAGTGCGGTTTTTGATAAACAATGCCCAGGTGTTTCGCCCGGAAAGCCGCTGTTTCGGATGGGCTAAGCTTCGTCAGGTCTGTCTGGCCAATAATCACCGAGCCGCTTTTGGGCTTAAGGAGTAGCGCCAATAGATGCAGGAAGGTCGTTTTTCCGGTACCGGACTGCCCCAGAATCAGGAAGGCTTCACGATTAGCACAGCGTACGTCGGGAAATGTAAACTGTTTTGAAGGGCTATAGTCAAACGTGAGTTGATGAGTTGCCAGCATTGGATTTGAGCGAGTACCCACAAAAATAGGCAAAAGTTGTAATTTTGGATGATTTAGTCAGTAAGTCAGTAAGCGGCTACGCCTAAGTTAGTAAGTGGCTGACGCACCAGTAGTACTTTCGCAAGTTCGTGACTTAACGACTAGGCGTAGCCGCTTACTGACTTACTGACTTAGGCGTAGCCGCTTACTGACTTACTGACTAAAAATACTTCCTTTGAAACACATCGCCCTGTTTGCTTCTGGTTCCGGCTCCAATGCCGAAAAAATTGCGGAGTACTTTGCCGGTAATGCCGACGTCGACATCTCGCTGATTGCGTCAAACAATCCTAAAGCGGGCGTCATTGACCGCTCCAGGCGATTACACATTCCGGTGCTGCTCTTCGACCGGGCAACGTTTTATGACACCAACCAAATCACGCAACTCCTTCTCAACCAAAAGATTGATTTAATTGTATTAGCCGGGTTTATGTGGTTGATGCCTGCCGATCTGGTGCGTGCGTTTCCGAATAAAATTATCAATATTCACCCGGCTTTATTGCCTAAATTTGGTGGTAAAGGCATGTACGGTCATTTTGTACATGAGGCCGTGGCGGCTGCCGGTGAAACGGAGTCGGGCATTACCATTCATTACGTAAACGAGCAGTACGACGAAGGACAAATTATTTTTCAGGCTACCTGCCCTGTCTTACCCACCGATACACCGGATGACATCGCCCACAAAGTCCAGGCGCTTGAGCACACTCATTACCCACGTATAGTAGAAACTGTTTTATCGAAAACGACCCTCGAACATCCATGAAAAAGCTAGCTGTATTTGCACTCTTCCTGAGTTTATCAAGCTGCTTTCAGCCCATGGTTTATCTGCAAAATAAACCTAGCTATCCGGTCGATGTGTTTTATGACAACCAGCGTCCCGAACGCCCATTCGACCCATTGCAGGATTTGGAAGTAAAGGGTGAGATCCCGCTGGTAGCACGGCAGTCGGGCAACCGACGGATGCTTGAGCGGGGCAATGATATGCAGCAAAAGGAACTCATGCTGTCCCGCCTGACACTACAGGCCAAAAAACTCGGTGCCGACGCGCTGGTGTCTGTTCGATACACGTATTATACCTCCATGACCGATAATGGGTATGTCATGAGCGGGCTGGCCGTTCGGTACAAGCAGGAACACGCCCAGTAAATAACGTAAATAACCGCTAATTCAAAGAGTAGCCTAGGCTGAATTTTTGTCATCCCGACGAAGGAGGGAT
>CAXTJJ010000337.1:0-7136 GCA_964244155.1 uncultured Spirosoma sp. | reverse complement strand
TTCAATATCATCAAAAATCGGCGTCAAACGTAATGCCTTTGGGCTCTTCGGCAACCTGAACCGGGGTTGGGTTTTCGGCGTCCTGCGGCTGCGATGCGGCAGCTTTCATGGCCTTGAATTTCGACATTACTTCGCCCCGCTGGTATTCGCCAACGCGCTTCTCGAAGAAATTGGTTTTACCCTGCAACGAAATCATATCCATGAAATCGAAGGGGTTGTTCACGTTGTAAAGCTTACGCAAACCAAGAGTCGTTAGTAGGTGATCGGCTACGAACGCGATGTATTGCTTCATCAGTTCGGCGTTCATACCAATCAGCGAAACTGGCAGCGCATCGGCCACGAACTCCTGCTCAATTTCGACCGCATTGCGAATGATGTCGTAAATCTCCGACTCTGGTAGTTTATTGACAATGTGGTCGGTGTAAAGCATACAGGCAAAATCGCGGTGTAAACCCTCGTCGCGCGAGATCAACTCGTTCGAGAATGTCAGGCCGGGCATCATACCCCGTTTTTTGAGCCAGTAAATGGAGCAGAACGAACCCGAGAAGAAAATACCTTCGACTACGGCAAACGCAATAAGCCGTTCGGCAAATGAACCGTTGTCGATCCAGCGCAGGGCCCACTCGGCTTTTTTCTGCACGCATGGAATGGTGTCGATGGCGTTCAGGAGCCTGTCTTTCTCGACGGGGTCTTTAATGTAGGTGTCGATCAGCAGCGAATAGGTCTCAGAGTGGATGTTTTCCATCATCACCTGAAACCCATAGAAGCATTTAGCCTCGGCATACTGCACTTCCGAGAGGAAGTTAACGGCCAGGTTCTCGTTCACGATCCCGTCCGATGCGGCAAAGAACGCCAGCACGTGCGAGATAAAATGGCGTTCGCCGTCGTTGAGACTGTTCCAGTCTTTCATGTCCTGGCCGAGATCGATTTCTTCGGCGGTCCAGAACGAGGCTTCGTGGGTTTTATAGTATTCCCAAATGTCCCAATGTTTGATCGGGAACAGTACAAAGCGGCCTTTGTCTTCTTCTAAAATCGGTTCAATTACGTCAGTCTGTACCATGTATCTGGAATGCGTTGTTTTATGTAAATGTTCAACCGGGCGAATGGGCTGAGCGTCTATCTAAGCGGTGAAAATCAGATTAACAAAATTAACCGTTCTGCCCGCTTCTGCAAGCCCGACAAGCAAGATAACTGGCAGGATATAAATGACGGAATCTTGTAAGTTTAATCTAATCAGGGAGTTGTGTTTTTGCGTAGGGGTGAAGTTCTTGGAATAGTTCAGTGATAAGGGGTTACTATTCATTTATCCAACAGTGGGTAATTTTCTTTCATCTAGTTCCTGCCCAACCTGCATAATACGCTTGTGCTAGCACGCTATGGGACTGATTCAAACCGCTGACGCAAGGCAATAATCTATATCTGCAAATATAATATTGCAGATATAGGTTTATGTGCAAATAAGAGATTTATGTTAGCGGGAGTGGCACTGGCACGAGGTTCGCCGAGGAGCGCGTAGAAAAACAGAAAACCGATCAAACTAATGCTTAACCGGTTTTCTCCTTCTACTGAAGGGCTTGACACCTAAAAGGAATAATCGTAGTGTTCGTTGCGATAACCAATTTTTAAGACCTGATTGCCAATATAATATTTTCCGTCTTTACGCAGGTTCGCCCTAACTGGCGTAGCATCGGGATCAATTTGATATGTATATTCCTGTGGGCCCTTCTCGAAATTTTGATCAGTATGTTCTGCGATGTCACGAGTTACAATGACATAGTTTTTTTTTACTTCAATAACTGTATAAGCGTGACGGTCAGACCAAAGAAGTAACGTAGCTCCAGTACCGATTTTTGGTTCTGGCGACTTATCCTCTGCGTAAACGAGATTTGTTAATGTGCCGTAGTTCATTTGTCAAAACGATTTAAACGATACTCAAGAAACTCCTTCTTCGGTTGATATGTCTTAGGAAGTTGAATCGACTGATATTCAAAATGACCGAAGAATCGCTGGAAAAAATCTTTCGAAACTTCTTCCTTTAATCTTTTCGAAATTAATACTTTATAATTTGTATCAATGCAAATTAATCCAGTTTCGTAAGCGCGATCATATAGGTGTGATAAGCAGATGCCATTTTCAGGATTCAATCTTTCTTCTTTGTTGACTGCCCAAGGTACAATATGACCAGCTATTAACAGTTCTGGTTGATTTAGACCTGAAATGGCACATCGGTTTGCATACGTTTTTAAAATCATTTTTCGAAAAACGTTCTGATTGACCCTTGTTTTAATTGACCTGATTTTATATTCGCCTTTTAAGTCAGAAACTTGAAAATCAACATCAGAATTTGTTTCTTCTAATGTCTTGTGCTGATAATCAGCAATTACGCTTTCACTTTCGTAAATCAAATCTTCCTGATTAGCTATAAACTCATCCCATATTGCTTGTATCTGCGCTGATCCCTCTTTTAAGCCGATTGTGCCATGTTGCTTGTTGTAAGGGTCCACGAAAGCAAAATTATTTAAGCGCATTGCAACAGAACTATCGCTTTTCCCAATTAGACTAGCAAAATTTCCTATCTCTTTATTACTTGGATCAAGTTTTCCTGGTGGTAACTTTAGGTATAAATTGAAAACGGCAAGTAGCTGTTTTCGTGTCCAATGATCAGATACTGTTTTATAAGTTGTGTCAGCATAGTACTCATTCAAATGAAATACGAATTTACTAGGATGTTGAGACTCTAATTCTATACTAACTATCTCAATCTTACCAAAATATATAAAATTAGTGTGATGAATTGCTCTGTAAAATAAATGAATTTCTTCTCCATTAGATCGTGCATTCACCATTCGACTTTCTGAAAAATGGTCGTTTGGCCCTTCCCAATGCAAGTATTCATCTACTATTTTATCCAAATATTGTTCTAAAGAACCTTGTTTTTCTACGGTAACAAATAAAATAATTTTTGAGTCTCCTTTAGGGGTTACTACGCCACGGGCGAGAGCTTGAAAGGCTGCATAGCCCCACGTTTCCGCTAAAAATTTACGAGAGTAGTCTTTGCCTACTATTATTGAATCGAAAGAAACAAGCATTTAAAGAGGAAGTAGAGAAACGTATAATTACAATCAAATATATTTATTATATCTCATTAGTAGTATATATAAGTTGTGCTTAAATAAAGGTACAACGGTATTCATTTCCGTTGATTTTATCCAGCCACCAATCCGTACGAGTCTTAGGTACAACGAAGTACCGACAGCCTTCATGGCCATGAAAAAAACAGCCATGCACGAAAATAACGGTTTTGTATTTAGGGAGTACTACATCCGGTTTGCCGGGTAGCTTTTTGTCGTGGAGCTTGTAGCGAAAACCATGTGCATGTAAGAATTTGCGAACGATGAGTTCGGGTTTCGTGTCTTTGCTACGAACCTTGCTCATATTGTAGCTTCGCTGTTCGGGCGTGTGTACGTCGGTCATTGAAAAGGGCGTTGAGGTAGTGTAACTATAACAACATCACCTATCCCTTTGTCTCAAAGCCAGCGTTTCACCCCGCCATGATGCGAGCAAGTGCCGCGCCTTGACTGGCTGAAACTATAAGAACCGTCCAGCTACTGCACAAAGGCTGTTTTATCAGATGATGTCCACTAAGCCCTGATAGCGGCTAAACTTTTCATCGGCAGATATAATTGGCATTTGTTCGGCCAAGGCCGTAGCCAGAAGTAACCGGTCAAAGGGACCACGGTGGTCCTCATAGAGAGGAACTTGGTCGTAGGTCGCAATATGCCGATTGTCAAGTTGAATAATATGAAATCCATCTTGTTCCGTTTGTGCAATGAGTTGGTTTACTGATACCAGAAAGTCAGGCAGTTTCCCGATTTTCAGTTTGATAGCTATTTCAATAAAGCTCAATTGCGATATATAAATCTGATTTGCCGAGTTGGATAGAGCAGCGCGTGAACGCTCAGAAATAGCAGGGTTATTTTCCTGAATCCAGATTAATATTTGGGTATCAATGAGTATATCCATTCCCATTTACATGTACTCATTGAGGTCATCAAGTGGCTCGTTGAAATTGTCTGGTACACTCACTTTTCCCGCCAAAGAGCCGAAGCGAATTCCTGTTTTATTTGTTGAATCCGCGCCCTCTACCTCTTGTTGAATCGATAATTCATTCTCCAAAAACGTCACAATGACTTTTGTTCGCTTTTGAACAGGCGCAGGCGGGACTTCATCCCAGATAATCTGGCCATGGTCATAAGTGCCTTTAACTGTAGTAAGCATAGCTAGTGTGTTTTGAGTAAAGATAATGAATTGATTTCGGACATAGGGGCTGTTGCCAATTCCAGTTGTGCGGGCGTGTGTACGTCGGTTGTTGAACAGGTCGTTGAGTTCGTGTTGATACAATAGCGTCTCTCGCCACTTTTTTACAATCTTCCCCGAAAGCAGGACCCTTCTCCGCTGGTAGTTTCTGTATAACACGGCCCGGCTCTTGTAGCTACAGAAACCAATAAAAATAAACAGTACGTACGGTTTATCACTTTAGAGAACAAAGGATCGCATTCTTCCTGAGAGGAGATGAATCAAAAAATACAAGGTTAATGATGCAGAAAAAAGCATTGGTAGTCGGCGTTAGTGGTATTGCCGGCAGTAATCTGGCCGAAAAGCTGTTGGCTGAAGCGTGGACAGTGTATGGACTGGCCCGCAATCCCGGAACAGCGCAACAAGGGATGATCCCTGTTTCGGCGGATTTGCTCAGTATAGATAGCCTGAACAGCGTTCTGTCTGACGTTAGTCCGACGCATGTGTTCCTGACAAGCTGGATGCGCAACGAAACGGAAGCCGAAAACATACGGGTGAACAGCCTGATGGTTCGCAACCTGTTGAATGCCGTAGCACCCCGGAAAACAGTGCAGCATGTGGCGCTGGTAACCGGGCTTAAGCATTACCTGGGGCCGTTTGAGGCCTATGCCAAAGAAGGTACATTACCCATAACGCCCGTACGGGAAGAGCACCCGAGATTGGCGATTGAGAACTTCTATTATGCCCAGGAAGATGAAGTATATGCAGCCGCTGAACGTGACGGGTTTACTTGGAGCATTCACCGACCGCACACGGTAATTGGTAAAGCGGTTGGCAACATGATGAACATGGGAACAACACTGGCCGTGTATGCCTCCATTTGTAAAGAAACCGGCAGACCATTTCAATTTCCGGGTTCCGGTGCGCAATGGAACGGGCTGTCTGATGTAACGGATGCCCGCGTGTTGGCTCAGCAAATGATTTGGGCCGCTACCACAGAGGCTGCTCACAATCAGGCGTTCAATGTAGCGAACGGCGATGTATTTCGCTGGAGCTGGCTATGGCAACAGCTAGCCGACTGGTTTGGCGTTGAAGCCAGGGGATTCGACGGAACCCTTCATCCGCTGGAAGCACAGCTTGCTCCCGATGGGGCCTTGTGGTCCGAAATGGCGGCCAAATACAGCTTAAAAGAGCCTGACCTGAACCGTCTGGCATCTGCCTGGCATACGGACCTGGATTTAAGCCGCCCCATCGAAGTGATGACGGATATGTCGAAGAGTCGTAAACTGGGGTTTACTGTTTACCAGGATAGTCGGGCGTCGTTCTTCGATCTGTTTACCCGACTCAGGGAAGAAAAGTTGATTCCTTAACTATAGCACATCCAAAAACTGGGTGTCGTCCGTCTTGATCAGTGCATCCAGCTTGACTATTCGGTCGGTGGATGCACTTTTTATTGTATACTGATGCCTTTTTTGGCCAGGTACGCGCCAATATTGAACACATGGCCGTCCATGATTTCTACATCTTTGTCCCAATTCACCGTTTCAATACGTTCGGGTGTGGCAATCATAACGACCTGTGCATCGGTAAGCACCCAAATAATCTTCTGAACACCAAAATCGAAAAGCTTACGGGTTTTTTTGTAGAGATAACCCGTTTTAGTCATTTCGGCTACGTCGGCTTCAATGTCTACTTCAAGCGCAATCTGGGGTGGTACGTCGGCATATTTCTTTGAAATCTTTGCGGGCGTCAGAACCGTCTGGTCATAGATAGCAATATCATTGGCCAGATTGTTTCGATGATCAATATGAACACCTGATTCGCCTGTCAGTACAAAGTATAAATCATCGTCGATGAATTTACCTATCTGAATAACTAAATAAGCAACAATAACTGACTGTAAGGTGCTGGCCCCCGTAATTTCGTCGAGTGTTTTTTTTCCTGACAATACGTCCCGATACCCTTTTCGATAGATAGGCTTGCCATCCATGATTTCGTAAATCAGGCTTTCAGGAATTTTGCCCTTCGGGCGGGGTGCCGGTCGGCGGGGGGTGTCGTAGGCTACGGCCATAAGAGAAAAACAGTATAGTCAAAGATAGGGAAATTGTAGCAGCCTAACGGAACAACTAAGCCGCCAGCAAGCTTTCGGCTGGGATGTGCAGCTGCTGAAACAGGGTTTTTATCATCTTTAACGTTAAGGGACGCTTACGATTCAATACCTCTGATAAACGATTTTTACCCCCTAATAAAGCGGCTAACTCCTTTGATGATAAACCTAGTTCATCGGCCTGATACCGGATCGCATCAATAGGATCGGGGGGTAAAATTGGGGTTGTTTTGTTCTCGTGATCATCTGCCAAAATGGAGAGAACTTCCAGCAAATCGGCTTCTGGCGAGTTTGGTGGACAATCCAGTAACTGGTCAATCTGCGCCATCACCTGTTTATACTGCCCGTCACTTTTAATGGGCCTGATTATTGTTTCGCTCATGGTTTCAGAGGGTTTGTATGTCATTTATCGCATTATATTCTTTGTGAGTGCCGATGAACCGGACATAAGCAATTTGAAAGTCACATCGAAAGAAGACAATGAGACGATATTTGCTTTTACAAATGTTAAAGTCAATCCGGCCATTGCCTACGGTATCAGCACCGTTAAAACAAGTGATAACATCATTTGGTGTGTTCCAGTCATTTTTGCTGATTTTGGTATACCAAAACCGCAAACCCGTTTCAGCATCGGGATTCTGTTTCCAAAATTCCCGCAGAGTACCTTTGGCAATGATTCGCATCAGACAAATGTAGCCCGTTAGTTACGTGTTCCCAAATTTGGAAGAATCCT
>CAXTJJ010000336.1:0-7156 GCA_964244155.1 uncultured Spirosoma sp. | reverse complement strand
AACTGAGGCAGAGATTGCCGAACTCCGGCAAGCCAGCAACACCCTTACCAAAGATCTCAATAAACTTCGGGCCGAATATGGTTCCATGATTTATGCCGCCGACAAACGACGGCAACAGGTAAATCCGCTGGGCTTTTTGTTTGCCGCCGATAATTTCAATCAACTCGTTGCCCGATATCGGTATCTACGCCAATACTCCGATGCCCGGCTGAGCCAGGTACGGCAAATGAACAATGTCAAAACAATGTTGCAGGGGAAGCAACAGGCAACGCTACGAAAGCGGCAGGAACAGAAGAATACTATTGGCGCCAAAGTAAACGAGACAAAAAGCCTCGAAACGCTCAAAGTTGTCAAAAATCAAGTTGTAAAAGAGCTAAGCCAGAAAGAATCGGAACTTAAGACGGAGCTGGCCGAGAGTCGGCGGTCTGTTGAGCAATTGGAAGCAATGATCAAACGGCTGGTTTTGCGCGAAGCCAAAGAACGGGCCGACCGCGAGGCCCGCGAACGTGCCGACCGTGACCGGATTGCCCGAATCGAAGCCGCTCGTAAAGCCGCCGACCGCAAACGCGCTGAAGCCGCCATTGCTGCCGCCGAGAAAGCCGGCGAAAAACCAGCCCCCGCCGATGTCGCGAAAGTCGAGCGCCCTGTCGAGCGGGAGGAAGAACCGGCTGAGCCAGCCGCCCGAAAGCCCGACGAACGCCGGAATAATAACCTCAATGATGAAGAAGCAGCCCTGGCTTCTTCCTTTACGGGCGCGCGGGCCCGTTTGCCCTGGCCGGTAACGAAAGGATTTATTTCCGATCATTTTGGCCGAAAAGCACACCCTGTTCTGAAAGGCATATATGTTGAGAATCAAGGTATTGATATTCAAACAAATGCGGGTGAGGGTGTACGATCCGTTTACGACGGCATTGTGCAGGACGTAGCCAATATGCCTGGTATGAATAATGTCGTTGCTATTCAGCATGGTGACTATTTCACCGTTTATGCCAAGCTCCGAAGTGTATCAGTTCGGGTTGGCCAGCGTGTGAAAGCCCGCGAATCAATTGGCACGGTGGCAACCGATAAAAACGGTGTGTCAGAAATCCAGTTCCAGATCTGGAAAGAGTTCACCAAACTCAACCCCGAATCGTGGCTGATGCAGCGATGAAGGTTTTCGGTTTAAGGTATACGGTGGGTGGTCAGTAACAGAGGTCATATATAAAAGTCGTACTTTTAAGACCTCAAACCGAAATCCGTAAACAGTAAATCGACACTATGTCTGTACATAATCCTGACATCAAGCGAGTTACCACGCATACTATTCAGGAACTAAAGAATAAAGGAGAGAAAATTTCTGCCTTAACAGCCTACGACCACGCTATGGCTCAGGTTGTGGACACGGCCGGGGTCGAACTGATTCTGGTTGGCGACTCGGCCTCAAACGTCATGGCGGGTCACGAAACAACGCTGCCCATTACACTCGACCAGATGATTTACCACGCCAGCTCAGTAGTGCGGGGTGTAAAACGAGCGCTGGTTGTCGTCGATCTGCCCTTTGGTTCCTACCAGGGTAATTCAACCGAGGCTCTTCGGTCGGCCATTCGAATCATGAAAGAATCGGGTGCTCATGCTGTGAAAATGGAAGGTGGGCTGGAAATCAAGGAATCCATTGTGCGTATATTAAGTGCCGGGGTTCCTGTCATGGGCCACCTTGGCCTGACACCCCAGTCCATCTATAAGTTTGGCACCTATGCCGTGCGGGCCAAAGAAGAAGCTGAAGCGCAGAAGCTGATCGACGATGCCCGCATGCTTGAAGATATTGGCTGTTTTGCGGTCGTACTCGAAAAAATTCCGGCAGCACTCACCAAAACGGTCTCAAAAAGCCTGACTATTCCAACCATTGGCATTGGTGCAGGGCCGGATGCCGATGGACAGATTCTGGTTATTCATGATCTGTTAGGTATCACAAATGAGTTCAAGCCGCGCTTCCTGCGCCGGTATGCCGACCTGCATAAGATTATGACAGAAGCTATTGCCCATTATGTAGACGATGTGAAAACCAACGACTTTCCGAACGAGAAAGAAGCATATTGAGTTAAGTAAAAGCCCCCTACCCCCAAGGGGGCAACACGGCTGGGCACCTTTTTATGCGCCAGCGTTATTCCCCTCTGGGGCTAGGGGCCATATGTATGAAGAAGCAACCATTCCAGGTGGTTTACGAAGATAACCACCTGCTCATTGTCAATAAAGATCCAGGAATTTTGGTGCAGGGTGACCGCACTGGCGACATTACGTTGCTGGATGTACTGAAAGACTACATTAAAGAAAAATACAATAAACCTGGTGACGTATTTCTAGGGCTGGTTCATCGCCTTGACCGTCCTGTTAGTGGCCTGGTCGTTTTTGCGCGCACATCGAAAGCGCTGGAACGCATGAACGAGATTTTCAGGAAACGGCAGGTGCAGAAAACCTACTGGGCTGTTGTTCGACGGAAACCACCCAAAGATGCGGACAAACTCGTTGGCTGGATTACAAAAGACGAGCAAAAAAACCAGGTAACGGTTCACGACGTTGAAGTTCCTAAGTCGCAGAAGGCCGAACTCTCCTATCGGGTACTTGGCAAAATCAATGAACATTACCTACTTGAAGTAAATCCCATTACAGGTCGTCCCCATCAGATTCGGTCGCAGTTGGCCCATATGGGTTGCCCAATCCGGGGGGATATCAAGTACGGCTATGATCGTGCCGTTGCCGACAAGAAAATTTATCTGCACGCCCGCAGGCTGTATTTTATTCATCCGATCAAGCAAGCCGGTGCAGCAGATCGTCCTATCATTTGCAAAGCGGGTTTACCCAACGATCCGTTCTGGGAAGAGTTTCTGGAGTTGGATACCGAAATTTATAACGATAAAAATCTGGACTTCACATTTGAGTAGAACTGTTCGCTGGCTTCCCTCAAAAGATAAAGGCCGCATTTTCTGATCCCCAGAAAATGCGGCCTTTTATATAACAGACTAGTATCTACTAGTAGTAAATCAGCGTTCAGTGAATGTTTGAGCCGTACTTTGAGGCTCAGAAGGAGCTATGTCCAAAATAATTTGCTCCATAACACGCTCAACCATTTGAATAATCCCCCGTAAAGCTCCGAAGATGATACATAATGGAAGAATAATAGGCAGAAAAAAGGCCCACTGAAAAATCATGTACAAACGAAAATTTCTCATCAGCTTAGGGGAGAATTTAAAGTTAAGTTTACGGTTACAAAAAAGAGAATACTTACAACGTTTTTATTGAATTCGCCTTCTATTCATATTCAAAGTTAACCTTGACTTAATCCAAAAACAAGATAGATTTGAAAAAGTTTGAATTCGAATATACATCTAATCCTCCAAAACACGTAAAGTTATTGTCACTTTTAATACCATCTAAGCGGTCTCAATTATTGTGCCAACTTTTTGAGTCCCCTAACTAAGTAAATGAACGACTTGGCTAATCTATCGTTTTCATTTGTATTTTTACGGCTAATTACCTTAATTTCTCATTATCAGCTTGTTCGGTATAGATCGTTATCGGTTTGGGATAGCCCGTTTTCTGTTTGGTCTGTACGTCGCGGTACTGGTCAACGGAGTCGTGTTTCGCCATGCGCACCGTTTATCCGATGGTACGATCATTTGCCATGCACACCCTTACAAGTCATCGCCGGGGACACAATTTCCGACCCATGCCCATACCCGCGATGAACTGATCTGGCTCGATGCCTTTGCCAATGCACTTTATGCCAATTCAGATGCAATCATTTGGATTCCAATTCTGGCCCTGCTTGTGCTGCTGGCAACTGGTGTTACTACGCCATTACATTTTTTCTTCACATCAACGCATGTTGCGTTTCGCCATCGAGGCCCCCCGGTGCATTTGATATAGTTCCTCTTTCTCGTAGTACATGCTGCTTTCCTCTTGCTGCGCTTCTTATGAGGTGTAAGCAGGTGTGATTCCGTGTATGAATTCGACTGGTCTATTCATCAAATACTACCCGCTCTTTCATGTTTCGAATTCTCCTTATTTTCCTGCTATTGCCAGGTCTGGCAACGGCGCAAACGACTGTTTCCGGTATCATCACCGATAAATCAACCCGGCAACCACTGATTGGTGTCTCTATATATTTTCCCAGTCTAAAAAAAGGGGGTATTACAGACACTTCCGGGCGCTACCGTGTGACAGCTCTTCCGGCGGGTACGCACAAAATAGAAGCGCGTTTTCTGAGTTATAAAGCCCAAACACGCTCCATACAGCTCTTATCCGCCGAAACAACGGCCGACTTTTCCCTCGAACCGGATGCGGCCCAGCTTCAGGAAGTGGTAGTAACTGGCCTTACAACCGGCTCAACCGTGAAGGATAGCCCGGTGCCGATTATGACGTACAACAAGATTCAATGGCTACAGGGCAGTTCAACGAATCTGGTCGATGCGGTGGGTAAACTGCCGGGTATGTCGCAAATTACGACCGGCGTGGGCCTATCGAAACCGGTTATTCGCGGCTTAGGCTTCAATCGGGTTATTACCGTTCATGACGGCGTTCGGCAGGAGGATAACCAGTGGGGTGAAGAGCATGCTTTACAGGTCGATGAATACAGCATTGACCGCTACGAGATCATTAAAGGCTCAGGCAGTTTGCTGTATGGCTCCGATGGCCTGGGCGGTGTGATGAGCCTGATTTCGGCCCGTCCACCCGAAGCGGGCGTATTAAATGGCCAGGTTTTGACCAATTATCAGAGCAACAACGGCATGGTTGGGTTGTCAGGGGTGCTGGAAGGAACCACACAGAAGGGGCTGTTTGGCCGGGTTCGTATGAGTACCAAAAACGCGGGCAATTACCGAAATCAATACGATGGCCTTGTATATGGCTCAGCTTATCGTGAATTCGATTTAAACGGTACCATTGGTATCAACCGGAAATGGGGTTACTCGCAGATCTATATGTCGAACTGGCATCAGGACATTAACGTCGTAACGGGCGAACGCGACCCAAGTGGCCGTTTTCAGGAACTAGTACGCACTTCCAGTACAACAGAAGCCTTACGGCCCGTTTCAGACGCTACACTCCACAGCCGAGCCATTGAACCCGCCAATTATCAAAATCTCAATAATTTCAAAACTTCATGGAATACATTCGCTAAAGTGGGCAGCGGCAATATTTCAGCCATTGTCAGCTATAGCCAAAATCGTCGGCAGGAGTTTGCCAGCACTCTCACACCCGGCCAACCCGCCTTATATTTCTACCTGCAGAATGTCTTTTATGATCTGAAATATTACTTCGGTGGGCACAACGGCTGGGATTTTACCATTGGTGGTAATGGCCTCTGGCAGTACAATCAAAACAAGGGCTTACAAATACTTTATCCCGGCTATCGTTCCTGGGACAATGGGCTGTTTCTGTTTGCGCAAAAGAAAACTGACCGCTTGACGATAAATGGGGGCATCCGAATGGATATCCGACGAATGCACATCAATAAACTTTACGCCGATAAGAATGGGGTTTTCAGCGAAACGGTCAGCAGTCAGGTGCGGTTCGCCGGACTGGATAAAACCTATGCAAACCCGACGGCTAGTTTTGGGGCCACCTATGCACTGTCGAGCCGCTGGACAGTAAAAATGAACATTGGGCGAGGTTTTCGGGCACCGTCAACGCCTGAGCTATCGGCCAATGGCGAACACGCAGGCACGTTCCGATACGAAATTGGCAGCCCGAGCCTACTGTCCGAAACGTCCTGGCAGGGCGATTTAGGTATAAACTATGAATCGCCCGACGTATCCATTACGGCCAGCCTATTTCAGAACCGGATCAACAACTATACGTATTCGGAGAAAGTCCTTGACCGCTTCGGGCGCGACTCTATTGTTGATCCAAGTCGGCCGATTCTGACCTATCGCTACAGGCAGGGCAACGCTGTTTTGTTTGGGGGAGAAGCTCAGGTAACCTTCAATCCTCATTCGGCACGGTGGTTCCACTTTACGACCTCCTACTCGCTGGTACGTTCTCGCAATCTCACCGCTACCACAGATTCGGCCCGCTACCTGCCGTTCCTGCCCCCGCCCCGAATTATCGGACAAGTGAAGTTTACGAAAGCCGAAGCAGGCAATCACTGGCGGAATCTATATGCTTTGCTGGAAGTTGAACAGAACTGGAAGCAGACCGAAGCGTTGCTCGCCTATGGTACCGAAACAGAAACGCCAGGGTATACACTCGTCAACCTGGGTGGGGGTACTGACCTTGTCAATAGTAACGGACGCGTGTTGGGCTCACTTTACCTGACCGTGCAAAACATCTTTGACGTTGCTTACCAGAGCCACCAGAACCGACTGAAATATTTTGGCGTCAATGAGGCCACCGGCAGACGGGGCGTGTATAACATGGGCCGGAACATCAGTGTGAAAGTAGTCATACCCTTTGGCGGGAAATAAGAAAAGGGTATAACGGAGGAAGGGGACAAAAGGGAGTAAGTGGTTTTATCCATCCTCCCTTTCGTCCCCTTCCTCCGTTATACCCTTCTCTTATTTTAACGTAGCAACAGCGTCTTTAATCCGTTGTACCGCTTCAACAAGCGACTCGTCGGATGCGGCTGTCGAGATGCGCAGGCAATCGGGCGCGCCAAAACCCGAACCTGCCACCGTTGCTACGTAGGCTGTATTCAATAGCCAGCCAGCGAAATCGTCGGAGTTTTGGATAGTTGTTGTTCCGTCCGATTTGCCATAATAGTAACTAATATCCGGGAAGGCGTAGAAAGCACCTTCGGGCACATTCGTGCGGAAGTGAGGCACTTCTTTCAACAACTGCACAACCAGGTCACGACGACGGTGATAGGCTTTCGCCATTTCCATAGATGGCTCCATGGGTCCATTCAGGGCCGCCACGGTCGCTTTCTGAGCAATCGAGTTCGTGCCTGAAGTAACCTGCCCCTGTAGTTTCTCAACGCCATCGGCGATCCATTTCGCGGCACCGATGTAGCCAATGCGCCAGCCAGTCATGGCATAGCCTTTGGCAACACCATTTACCGTGATGACACGATCAGCGATCTCGGGAATCGAGCCCATGCTGAAGTGCCCCTCGGGTGTAAAGTTTATGTATTCGTAGATTTCGTCGGCCAACACGTGAACGTTCTCGTGACGCGCTACGACAT
>CAXTJJ010000335.1:0-7171 GCA_964244155.1 uncultured Spirosoma sp. | reverse complement strand
CGACAAAGGTATTGACCTGATCAATCTTAACTCGCCGGTTTCTTACTTCACGGATTCGGAAGGCGATCTGGGTACGCTTTACGATATGGCACGACACGGCAATAACCTGTATCTGGGTACAAATCAGGGGGTTTATTACAAGTCGTTAAACGCGCCAGATACACGGTTTCAACTGGTTTCTGGTACACAGGGGCAGGTCTGGAATCTGGTCGTGATGGATGGTCAACTGCTTTGTGGACACAACAAAGGCACGTTTCGTATTGAGGGGACAAAGGCGCAGTTGCTGAGCGGTATTACGGGTGGCTGGGTGTTGCGCCGGTTACGGAACCATCCCGACCGACTCATCCAGGGAACCTATACCAACCTGTGTATTTACCAGAAAGACGCTCGCGGCCAATGGACGTTTTCGCATAAGGTCGAAGGGTTCTCTGCACCGGTTCGGCAGTTGGAGGAAGATGAAACAGGTGCTATCTGGGTGAATAAAGCCCCTAACCAGGGAGTGCAGCGGTTGCGTCTGTCGGCCGATTTGCGCCGGGTGGAGATCAGCAAAGCGTACACCGATGCCGACGTTCACGGTGCTACCGTTAATCTCTGCCGTATCCAAAATCAAATTCTGGTCACATCGGCGAAGGGCGTGCTTCGGTACGATGTACCGACGAACAGTTTTGTTCCGGCTACGTCCGTTTTTCCCGGTTTCGGGGCGGGGATTCGAAAGCTATTTCCCATATCCGACGATGAGCTGTTCGTGCTTCGTCAGGACGGGTCATTAAACTGGGTGTCGCCGGGAAGAAAACTATCGGGGGCTATTCCGGTGAGAAATAACGAATGGGTGGATGAGTACGAAAACATAGTCGCGCTCGATACCAATTACGTGGCCCTTTGCCGGGAAAATGGGTTTTCACTCTTACCGCGTACAGAACTGCCCCGCATGGTGGATGTGTATGTGCGTCCGCCAGTTATTCGGGCCGTTACGGCGGGCGATGGCCCCGTTTTGACGCGAACGTTCTGGGCATCACCCGCCGAACAATCGTTTTCGTACCGGCAGTCGACCGTCCTGATTTCCTTTAGTACGCCCTATTATACCCGGCCCGTCAGCTACAGCTACTGGCTCGAAAACAGTACCCAAACCTGGTCGGTTTACACGGCGATTCATCAGAAAGAATTCAATAATCTGCCACCGGGTCATTACGTGTTCCATTTGAAATCAAACCTGAATCCGACCGAAAGTGTCTTTGCCTTCACTATTCAACCGCCCTGGTACTGGAATGGCTGGAGTAAGCTGCTGTATGCGATCTTGTTGGTACTTAGCGTCCGATTTATGTATATTCTTCACCTCCGGCGGGTGGCCGCGCACCAGAATCAGATTCGTGAAAAGCTCGAAGAGAAACTCCGTCATCAGGAGGAGCAGAGTCAGCGCGAAATCATTCTTCTACAAAAAGAGCAACTGGAACAGGGGTTGATCCAGAAATCGGAAGAGCTGGCCAATTCAACGATGTCGCTCATTCAAAAGAACGAACTGCTGGTTCAACTGAAGGAAGAACTAGACCGTATAAAAACACGCTCCGGCAATCGTGTACCGGGCGACGATTTTCACCGCATCAGCACCCTGATTGACACGAATATTTCGAGTGAACAGGACTGGAAACTCTTTGAAGCAAACTTCAATAAAGTACACGAACAGTTCCTGAAACACCTGATCGAGAACTACCCCGACCTGGGGCAGGGCGATCTTAAACTGGCAGCTTACCTGCGCATGAACCTGTCGACAAAAGAGATTGCCCAACTCCTGAACATCACGCCCCGCAGTGTTGAACTGAAACGCTACCGGCTCCGCAAAAAACTCAATATAGAGGCTGAGACTAATTTGAGCGAGTTTATGATCAAGTATTGAGCTTACGGTGTCGTCAGTTTTGAGAAACTGACGACACCGTAAGCCGGGAAACCGAATACCATAAACCGTAAACCAAACACATCAGATCAAATCCCACTCTTTCCGATATTCCCGCGATAGCATGGCGTTGGCGTCGGAATTGTGCCGGAATTTCTCCTTGCGAGCGTTCCATTCCAGTGGCTGGCCGAGCCGGTACGAGATCAGGCCCAGGTGCATGGGCATGGTCATTTGGCGGGCGTAGGCCAGATTCGACTCCGGCTGTTTACGCGATTTGACCGCGTCGACAAAATTCTGCTGATGTCCCGGCGACCGTTGAATGGTTATAGGAATTTCGGCAATGTCGTTCATGACGACACCGTTGATGGTGATTTCGCGGGTGCTGTAGTCGCAAAGGAGCGTCCCTTTATCGCCTTCGAAATAAGCACCAATGCCTTTCTTGTCGGCACCCGGAACATTGGGTGGTGTGCTGGTCCAGTGCAGGTTCAGGTTGTCGAATTCGTAGTCGATGTCGATCCATTTGGGCGCGTCGCCAATGCCTTCGGGGGCTTCTCCTTTGGCACTTATTTTTTTGAGTCCCGTGGGGTTAATCGCCCACCAGACAACATCGGCAATGTGGCACCAGAAATCCTGAAACACCCCGCCCGAATAATCCAGAAAATAGCGATACGTGAAATGGCAACGTTCGGGTGTATATAGCGAAACGGGCGCGGGTCCCTGCCACATATCCCAGTTGAGGGTGGATGGCGGTGTCTGATAATTAGCTGGTCCCAATACGGGCGGGAAACCCGTTTTCCAGAGCCGAACGGTATGCACTTTGCCAATGGCCCCGCCCTGAATCAGTTCGACCACGCGGTGGTAATTGTCTCCCGCGTGAATCTGGGTGCCCAGTTGAAAAATCCGGTCGTAGCGGTTCAGGGCCTTCAGCATCTTCTGGCCTTCCCGAACGCTGTAGGAGAGGGGTTTTTCGCCGTATACATCCTTCCCCGCCTGAAAGGCCATGATGGCGACCTGTGCATGCCAGTGATCGGGCGTGGCGCAGGTAATGGCGTCAATATCCTTCCGGTCGAGCAGGTACCGAAAATCAGAATAGGTTTTCGCTGTGGTATCGGGGTGGATTGTCTTTAAGGTGCTCAATGCTTTGTCGAGGTGCGTCTGGTCCAGGTCGCAAAGGCCAACGACATCGACTTCGGGCAGGTTGGCGAACCAGTTGAGGTGGTTGGTACCCATGCCATTCAGGCCGATGTGGGCTACCCGCAGTTTGTCGCTGGGCGCAACTTTGCGTTTCATACTCGGGAACAGCGCTAAGCTTAAGGCAGCCGCGCTACCTTGTTTTATAAAATCACGGCGGTTCGAATGGAGCGTCATGGCAGTAGAAACAACTTGAGTTGACAAGGTATAATCTTTTACGTCTAATGCTGATAATAAGACCTATCTACTGTATGAAGAGGTGTTTTTTGTGATAACCAGTATTATTTATGTGCTGTCAATTTCTCAAAACCTTCCCGCCGTTGTCACTCGACGCAGCCGAGTGACGGCTATTCATTGGGGCATATCACCTGCCCGTGGTTCAATGAATGGTTATTTAGTTCGGCTGAAAAAGCCAAAAGGTATTGTCGTATAGATATTGGCCCTTTTCGTATCCATACCCTGATCCTACCATTACGTTGCTTCCAACCACCATACTCTTTAAGTACACAGACCCTACGCTTGGATAGTCTTCAATTTGAGTCCATTGATCGGTTGTTGAGTTGTACTGCCAAAAATCTTTAAAAAGCTGTTCAGGATTACCTCTTCTGTAACCACCGCCACAATATCCGTAGCCATTCAAACTAAAACTCGCCGGAACTATACGGGGTTGACCTGGGAAATCTTTTTTCTGGCTCCAGGTGTCTGTAGCAGGATTATATTCATATACCTTTTTGTTCTGCTCAGTATCGGGATCGCCTAAGAACACATACCCTTTGTTATTTAATGAGAACGTACCACTAAATAGGCCAATAGGACAATTTGTTCGTTTTTGAATGGAATACGTTCCTGGATCAAATTCAATGCACTCAAAACCAGTCAAGATATAAGCCTTCGCATTGACTACGAAAACCTGGGCATTTCGTGTTTTATCAATTGATTTATAATCAGCTACTTTGCGCCACGTATTAGAAGTAGGAGTATATTCCCAGATGTCGTTATAAAATGTAAAATCACAATACCCACCATTAACTGGACAAGAGGTCGAGTAACCAAAAGCAATGTATCCTCGGCCGTTAATAGCAAATGAAGTAGCTCCACTACGCTTACCTCCTTGAAAATCAGCCATACGACGCCAAGCGTTAGTGATAGCGTTAAACTCCCAAAAATCATTATTTTCTGTTGCATTCGCTCTGTATAGAATGTTGTTACCTCCGAGGCCTAAACCGAAGTAAGCATTAGTTCCAATGCTAAAGGATGATGCTTCCTCACGAAATACATTAGGGAGGGCAGGCAGCTGGCTCCAGGTCTGGTGATCGGGTGTAGGCTTATTATTTTCTGTTGTACACCCTACAAATGAGACTGAAAGAATCAGAAAAATAGTAGGCAGTAATTTGATCGGTTGTCTCATTGTAGGTTGTATTATACTTTATTGCATTCTGATTGACTAAATAAAAAATGTTTACTCATGCGTTTATCCTGTCGCACAGAAAATCTGGAGATGCAAATTTCACTTTTTATAAGTATATACTTTTAGCGCCTGGAATAGAGAGATACGACTTGCCTTGCCTCGTAGAACAAGTTTGCTGATATACATAAATCCTGAAAGATTTAACTTGGAAATGGCATCTGCTGCAAGTAAGAAATTATATATATTGTATGCAACTTTAGGTTACTAAATCATAAAAAAGAATAATAGTAATTGGTTAAGCGCTCAGAAGTCGCTTTTTCTGCCTGTTTCAACTGTGCCTGTTAATCCGGCAGTATCCCATATTGATTTTAACTACACTTTAACAACATCAAGAAAATTTAAATAGACTCTCGCATCACCCAAAAAAGCTGTAAAATAAATCGGTAGGTTTCGCTCAGAAACTGCTTCATCTATATGATCGGGCTAACGATTAGGCTTGTCTGCTTTGGCCTGGGAATTAGTTGGTTTAGTAGTTCATTGTTCATCTTGCCTACTGCCAGATTACGGTAGTATGCAAGATGAAAGTCTACAATAGACAGGCCGCATGGCGGTTTAGCTGGTTATAGTTGAATGATGAAACGAATCGCTTACTGCATCGCCGTGTTGTTTCTGGCAACCGTTGCCCGTGCACAGGATTACCCGATTGTGCCGGCGCCCTTCACCAGTGTTTCGATTAATGGCGGTTTCTGGCAGCCCCGCCTTGCCACGAACCGAACCGTTACGATTCCGTTTGATTTCAAAAAATGCGAAGAAACCGGACGCACCAGCAATTTTGCCGTTGCCGGGGGGCTGGCCAAAGGGACATTTAAAGGTCGGCGGTACGACGATTCCGACGTATTCAAGGTCGTGGAAGGTGCGTCTTATTCGCTTCAAACGCAGTATGATCCCAGGCTGGACAAATACCTGGATAGCCTTATCACGCTATTTGCCGCAGCGCAGGAGCCGGATGGCTATCTCTATACCATTCGAACAATCCTGAAAGACAGTGCGAACATCAAAGACGATCAGGCAGGACCAACGCGGTTCTCCTACGTGGCGGGCAGTCATGAACTCTACAATGTTGGGCATATGTATGAAGCCGCTGTAGCTCATTTTCAGGCAACAGGCAAGCGCACCTTTCTGAACATAGCCCTGAAGAATGCCGAGTATTTAATGCGTACCATTGGTCCCGATAAACTGATTGTCGTACCCGGACATCAGGAAATCGAGATTGGTCTGGTCAAGCTCTACCGCGTTACCAACGACAAACGCTATCTTGATTTCGCCCGTTTCCTGCTGGACATGCGCGGCCGTGCCGACAAGCGTACTCTTTTTCCCGATCCCGCTCACTCCGGTCAGGGGGCCAGCTACTTACAGGATCATGTGCCGGTTACGCAGCAGAAAACCGCCGTGGGCCATTCGGTGCGGGCGGGTTATATGTATGCCGCCATGAGCGACATTGCCGCTATACAAAAAGATAAGGCGTATATGGATGCGCTGCTGGCCATCTGGAACGATGTTGTCGAGCGGAAACAATACCTTACGGGGGGGCTTGGTGCGCGTGGGCATGGAGAAGCCTTTGGCGAAGCTTATGAGTTACCGAACGACGTAGCCTATGCCGAAACCTGCGCGGCCGTAGCAAATATGCTCTGGAATCACCGCATGTTCCTGCTCACCGGCAACTCAAAATACATGGATGTGTTTGAGCGGGTGCTCTACAACGGATTTCTGGCGGGCGTTTCACTTGAAGGCGACTCGTTTTTTTATGTCAACCCGCTGGCATCCGACGGAAAACGCAAGTTCAATGTTGGGCAGGCGGCTACGCGGGCACCCTGGTTCGGAACCTCCTGCTGTCCAACCAATGTGGTTCGATTTATGCCTTCGCTGCCTGGTTATGTGTATGCTACGAAAGGCGATAACCTGTTTGTCAATCTGTTCCTGACGAACCAGGCGAAACTAACTGTAAATGGAAAACCGATTCAGATTAAACAGGAAACAAATTACCCCTGGGATGGCAACGTATCGGTGACTGTTCAGCCCGAGAAAGCACAGGTGTTTACGATGCAGATTCGGCTACCGGGTTGGGCATCGGGTAAACCCATGCCCGGAAATTTGTATAGCTATGTAAATACTACGGCCAAAGCTCCTGTTTTAACGGTAAACGGTCGGCCGGTTAAATACACGACTGAAAACGGGTATGCCCGCATCGCCCGAACCTGGAAACCCGGCGACCGCCTGGAGTGGACGCTGGATATGCCCGTTCGGGAAGTAAAAGCGAACGATCAAGTCACCGATGATCAGAACAAGGTAGCCATTGAGCGAGGCCCGGTCTTGTACTGCGCGGAAGGCGTCGATAATGACGGAAAGGCACTGTCGCTGTCGGTTCCGGCTGGCACAACATTCCTTCCGATGATGCAGCCCGAAAAACTGGGCGGTATTGTGTCGTTATCGGGAAACAACCTGACGCTGATTCCCTATTACGCCTGGTCGCACCGGGGGCCAAACGAAATGGCGGTTTGGTTTGGGCAGGTGAAGAAGTAATAGGTTTTGTGTTTTGTCGTACAATCCCCGTTGTCGCTTGGCTTTGCCGAGTGACGGTTATGCAGAGGGCGTCCCGCCCGTAGACTGAGTTGCTCGAAAGTCCC
>CAXTJJ010000334.1:0-7173 GCA_964244155.1 uncultured Spirosoma sp. | reverse complement strand
GGGGTGGCTATGTGGACATTGACAAGCCTTTTTATTTTATTCCTTATAATTATCTCAGGAACCTGAAAGACGACAATACCGGCAATCGAATTAATCCGTCCATGATCAAAAGTCGGGAAGCATTGACAGAGAAAGGAAAAGCGAATATTGTCGGTATAGAAGCGCCCCTCTGGTCGGAGACAAACAGAACGCCCCAGCAATTTGAATACAAGCTGTTTCCAAAATTGCTGGCGGTAGCCGAGCGAGCCTGGGCTAAAGACCCTGCCTGGGCACTTGAGAAAGATGAGACGAAGAGCGAACCGTTGTACGATCAGGCCTGGTCGGTGTTTATCAATACGGTGGGCAAGCGGGAGCTGCCCCGCCTGGATGCTTACGCCGGTGGTTATCAGTACCGCATACCCTCAGTCGGCGCAAAAATCATTGACGGAAAGGCTGTGGCAAATGTGCAGTTTCCTGGTTTAGCGATTCATTATACTACGGATGGCACAGAGCCAACTCTGTCAAGCCCAGTCTATAAGCAGCCTGTCTCCAGCACCGGCTCCATCAAGTTTAAAGCCTTTAATGCTAAGGGTAGAGGTGGGCAAACAGTGGTGATAAGCAAGTAACCAGACTAGGGCTTTGCGACATAAAATTATCACTTTCTAAATAAATTTAACTTTATTGGTAGACATTTAAGTAAATAATGTTACCTTTGATTCGTTAAATGACTAAAATCTGTCTCAACAGCTAAACTACATTCTCTTCAAAAAACAGATTCGGGCTTAGTGCCACATACCAGTTTATGTTGAGTAGCTGTCAGATAATGGATTACTGTCTTGTTTATGTAAGTACGTCAACCGAGTTGCTTCAGGAAGCCGAGTTAGCTACGATCCTTTTGCAAAGTCGCCGGGATAATGCGAGGGCAGATATTACAGGCGTTTTGCTTTGTCTTCACGGGCGGATTCTTCAAGTACTGGAAGGAAAGAAGGAAGCTATTGACCCGCTGTACGAACGCATCAAACAAGACCGCCGGCATAAGAACATCAGTACTGTTTTTTATAGCCCGATCGACCAACGTTTTTTTTCAACCTGGTCTATGGGATATGAAACCCTAACGACCAGCCAGCTCGAAGAGGTTAATGTGATCGCTAACCTGGATCAGCAGGTGGAGCTAACTACACAACCGGAGAGGAGTGCTGTTCTAAATAGGGTCAAAGCATTCTATAATACCAACCGCATTCATCAGGGCTCTCCTGACTTATAATTGTAAGCAAACGTTAGTTGCCTGTCAGTCGAAATGACATAGATCGGTTTTAGTCCAGTTGAATTGATTCACGGATTGATTAACCTGAACCGACTGGGTTCGACTGGTCAATACGGTGGTGCCTACGAAAAGATTATACCGTAGCATGGCATAGATAGCCCGAAAGCCATCTCGCCAGCCAATTTTTTCCCTTCAGCATACGTTCGGCCGTAATACGACACCGGAATGACCCGAAACCGCTCATACCAACGAATGGCAGGGATATGGTACAAGCCGCTATCGCTGTTGGCCGGTAAACGAACACTGAATGCCAGTACAACGACCAGCAACACCCAGAACAAGGGCTGGCGGGCTATTTGGTGCAGTCCGTTTGGTCTGAAAGAACGGCAGATTATGTAAACGCCAATTAGCGAGTCCAGCCAAAAGCAATAATATGCCTACTACTCTGAAATCTGTTGGCCAGAAAATGGAAGCCAACTGCGTAATCGACACACTAAGCGTCAACCCCGCCAGAATAATCTCAGTTTTCGAGAATGTATTTACCCTTCCAAAAACACTTGATTGACATATACTAAATACAAAAATAAAAATAAGGCCATAGATAAGTAACCAGCTTGCTAAGAGCAATATCATTATAAAAGAAAGAAGGGGATTTTTTAATACACTATATCAGAAAACACCAGGGCCTGTTCAAAAAACTCCTGTTAGCTGGGTCATTAATTAAACAATGGGCCAAAGACTTACCGACTACCATCGCTGTCATAAAGGCTGGTTTGTAGACGAACGCATTGTGGGCATCTGATAATCCACATGGGCATGCGGGTAATGACAGGGCGAAGGCCTGAAATCAGTTGATTCGCCAGCCAGCCCAAACCGCCAAATTAAAAATACCCCGTGTTAAACTAAAGAAAGCCGATATTGTTGACGTTTATAGGAGTGAAATCTTCCCTAACTCGTCTATCCATGGCAAATCAGCCCGGTGGTTGGCTCGGCAAATTGAGTAACCTGATTATTCCATCCAGCCAGACCAATACCACTCCGGTTACTACTGTAACAAACAAACGTATACTGGACGAACTCGTAGCCAGTTTCGAGGATTCAATCCAGCGGGAGTCCGTTGGGTCGAGTATGTTGTTCAATGCGCACTTTCTGATTATCCTGCATCCTGACACTTACGAAAATCGCCAGAATGCCTTTCCCGTGGTGGTTAATGAAGCCGTTCAGGCCTTTAAAGCGGTCATTGACGCGCATAAGCGTGAATACGGGCACATATCGCCGGTGGCCTCGAGCTGGTTTTTTAAATTCGGCGCCGGTCGCGAGTTTGGTGGGGAGATGGTAAGCCCGACCGACGTGAAGGTAATTGGCGCATTAACGGGTATCTTACCGGGGAACGTACAGCCCAATACGGCTCCGGAGCGGGTGAATGTAACTCGCCGGGTTAAGCAAACGAACCGCTATGAAAAGGTCGATGTTGACCTGAGCACGTTTCAGCACATCGACTTCCGCGAACCGGGTGCTTTTATCGTAAAGTTCAATTTCAACGCGCCCACCCCTACAGGCGGGCAACCCTCCGCAGTGGGTACAACGAAAGTGGCTCCATCTGCCCTACCGCAAAGTCTCGATGCGGGTCTGGCGCACATCAGCTACTACATTGCCGAACTGAATAAAGAGGATACCTACCTGATGCGTGACCGGGAAATTATCATTGCCCGAAAAGAACCCGACAACCTGCATTTCCCAAATTATTTGCTGTTGGAATCAGCCTATGTATCGAATCCGCATGCCCGCATTCGCTATAACGATTCGACGCACTCGTTCCAGATAGCCTCCTTCAGCCGCAACGAAACCCGCGCGAACGAGCAACTCATCCCGCGCAGCGAACCCGCTAGTCCTCAATGGTTTGACCTGCCCGACAAAGCCCAGGTTCTGCTCAACAGCATGGTAACGCTTCACTTTCAACGCAACGCCTAACCTTATGACCGACTTTCTGCTTGTGCTGCTTCTCTTCCTGTTTGTCCTTTTCCTGGTGGTCAGGCATTTTCAAAACTTACCCCGATAAGGTCAAACCAACGGGTTTGAGACGAGTTGTTTAATCAGATCGCATCCACTTTTCCTGTTTCGAATGAATGAATTACTGATTGCCGGGTTGACCGATGTTGGCCAACGTCGGAAAGATAATCAGGACACGTTTATCTGTACACCACTCTGGTCGGAGTCAAGCGCCTTGTTGACGGTCATTGATGGCGTGGGGGGGTATGCCGGGGGCGACCGGGCCGCAGCCATCGCCAAAGAGTCTATCGAACGCTATATGGCGACGCCCAACGGCGACCCGCTTTCGATGCTGCGCGAAGCTGTAGTTTTTGCCAACAATCAGATTAACGAACAACGCCAGCAGGACCTCCGACTGAGCCAAATGTGCTGCGTATTGACAGCTGCTCTGGCCGATGTGAGCACCGGAAAGTTATATTTTGTTCACGTGGGCGATACGCGACTGTACCGCTATCGCCGGGGCGAACTTACGAAACTAACCCAGGACCATTCGCTGGTGGGTGTTCGGGAAGATGCCCATGAACTGACCGAAGCCGAAGCGATGGCGCACCCACGCCGAAACGAAATCCTGCGCGACGTTGGCTCCGGTGCGCATCGTGTCGATGACCCGAATTTTCTGGATTCCGGCGAAACGGACTTTCAACCGGGCGACCAACTGCTGTTATGCAGCGATGGCTTGACAGATATGGTTACCCAGGCCCAGATAAAGGCCGTTCTGAACCGCCCGATCTCGCTTGACAAGCAGCTTTCTGAATTAGTCAGGGTTGCCAATCAGCAGGGTGGTAACGATAACATCACGGTGGTTCTGGCACGAAATGATACCAAAACCAGTGAATCGACAGTGCCGACAAGCGGGCCCACGCCGAAGTCGTCCCGGTCGAAAAAAGCGCCGGTCGTCCCTGCAACCCCACCGCCCCCCGTTGTTGAACCGGTTATATCAGCGCCGGAGCCAGTCAAACGTTCCTCAACGGGCCGATGGGTGGCGATGGGCATTGTCGTTATTTGCCTTATAGCGGGTGTTGTTTGGTATCAGTCCTGGCCCTCCTCCACTACTTCGTTGACTGTTGATAGCCTGAACAGGGTACGTTCCCAATCCGATACACTTTCCGAACTGACAGTTACCGCTTCGCGGCTGGACTCGCTCCTGCAAACGGCCTATCGAAGTACCGATCATCGACTGGTGCTAACTGACGATACACTGAGAATTGACCAGCCTGTTTCCCTAACCGATTCATTACTGGCGATCATAGGCCGCAATCCGTTAACTGTACTTATGCCCCGCGATTCAGCCCATTCGCAGCTTGCGGTCCGCGTCGGCCGCCAGGGCACCGTCCGACTGGATAACCTGGTTATCAGCGGGTTTAAAACCGGCATCGAAACAACGGGCGAAGCAAAGCTCGTCTTGACCAACGTATATTTCAGGCGTGTAGACCTGCCCGTTCGGGCAGCCGTTCGGCAGGATACGTGCCTGAATACCACCATTTCCATTGCTGTACAGAAACAGGCTGTTCCGACCAAACCGATCCATCCCTGATGTCTACCGTTCGATTTAACACCCAGTTTCCCGGATACGAAATACTGAGTGAGTTGGGCCGTAGTAATGCCCGCATCCTCAAGGCACGCCATCTGGACACGGGTGATCTGGTCGCTATCAAACACTTTGCGCTGAATACCGATGCCGAAACCCTCCGGCGATTTCAGCGGGAGTCGGCTATCATGACCAGCATCGCCCACCCCAATATTGTCAAGATTCGGGAGGTACAACTGGAGGCTGAACTGCCCTACATTGTCATGGAGCTGATCGAAGGCGGCAGTGTATGCGACCTCCTGAAAGCCAATGGCCACATCGACGTACCAACTACTATACGGCTAGGTTTGCAAATAGCCAGTGCTTTCAAGGCGATTCATGCACAGGGCATCATCCACCGCGACATTAAACCCGATAATATTCTCTATCGCCCCCTGCCGAGTGGTGAACTGCATTTCCTGTTAACAGACTTTGGGGTAGCCCGCCTGCACGATCAGTCGAATACGATGACCGGCCAGTCGTTAATGACTTACGAATATGCTTCACCCGAACAGTTTAACGACCCCAAAGGCGTAGGCCCAGCCACCGACTACTATTCATTGGGCGTGGTGCTGTATGAGTGCTTGACCGGCAAAGTGCCGTTTGCCATGGGTGACCATTCCGGCATCGTTACCTTCATGAATAAAGTCCTCACCGATACTCCGCCCCCACTGACGGTGTCGGCCAGCGGACAGTCATTAGGCCCATTCACACCTCTGCTTGACAGCTTGCTCAAAAAAAAGGCGAGCGAACGATTGAGCGACCCCGACGAATTGACCTGGTTGCTCAAGCAAACGGAACTTGACTATTTGCAGGCGAATCGGGCAAACCGGACTGAGGTGAAAACACCACCTGCTGTTGCGCCAGTACAGCCCGGAGCGACCACGAATCCGAGGCCGTTGGTGGTGGACAACGAAGCACCTGTTCTGCCCAATCGGAGACGTAAGCCTCAGAAAAGCATCAGCACCGGTAAGATCATTGCTTTCAGCGCGTTTGTATTGTTCATGCTTGGTAGTATTTATTACTTAACCAGAAGGTCAGGCACGGAATCAACCCGCAAGACAACCCGTGATCAGCAACAGACAACCCGTGATTCAGCAACCACATCCGTTGAATCAAAAACCGAAGCAGTCCGCATCCAGCAACTGGCCGAAGCCAAACGCCTGGAACGACTTCGTCAGGAAGCACTGACGGCGGTTAAAAGCGTCAAGGTAAAAGCGACAAATTTTAAAGTTGGTCTGTTTGGGGGCATCAAGCATTTACAGCTTCAGTTGAATAATCCAACCCGCCTATCGTTTACCTACGTAGTGGTTCAGGTAAACTATTACAAGGACGGGGGCGGTCTCTACAAAACGGAGAAAGTCTATTTTAACAATGTAGAGCCAAACTCGTCCCCCATAAAATCGGCACCCGACAGTGATCGGGGAACCCGAATTACCTGTAAAATCACAAGCTACGAGTCGCTGGATATTCCTCAACCGGCCGATTCACTACCTTCATCAACAGAGCCTTTAAACTAAGGACCGATGCCAACCGTAAGCGTCAATACCCATTTTCCGGGTTATGAAATTATAGGCGAATTAGGTCGCTCCAACGCTCGTGTGCTGAAAGCCCGCCATCTGGCAACGGGCGATCTGGTCGCCATCAAGCATTTTACCCTGAACACCGATGCCGATACCTTACGGCGGTTTCGGATCGAATCAGAAATTATGACCAGCATCCGCCATCCCAATGTGGTGCGGGTGCGCGAGGTTCAGTTAGATATGCCCATGCCGTTCATCGTGATGGAATGGATAGAAGGCGGCAACCTGCGTTCTCTGATCGACGAACAGGGCCGACTGAGCGTAGCCGCAACCATCCGCCTGGGCCTGCAAATGTCGGAGGCTTTCCACGCCATCCACCCCCAGGGCATCATCCACCGTGACATCAAACCCGAAAATATTCTTTACCGATTACTCCCAAGTGGCGAACTGCATTTTCTCCTGACCGACTTCGGCGTGGCCCGCCTGCGCGAACAGTCGCAGACGATGACGGGGCAATCCTTGATGACCTATGAATATGCCTCACCTGAGCAATTCGACAATCCAAAGGGGTTAGACATTGCCACCGATTATTATTCGCTGGGCGTTGTTTTCTACGAATGTCTGACCGGGAAGGTACCGTTTTCTATGGCTGATACGGCGGGTATGGCCACTTTCATGGGCCATGTTCTGCGCACACCTCCCCCCGCGCTGTCGCTGCCTTCGGGTCAGTTTCTGCCCCCAAGTCTCAATATATTATTGAACTGGACTTTAGTCAAGAACCCTGCCGACCG
>CAXTJJ010000333.1:0-7212 GCA_964244155.1 uncultured Spirosoma sp. | reverse complement strand
TAAACCGTCTAATAAGCCAGCTTTGCCGAGAATAAACGAGCCGGTACAAACCGACAGAATTAGTTCAGCTGTTTCTCCTGACCGGCGCACCCAGTTTAGTACTTCGGAGTTGTTCATTTCACGCCGGGAGCCATAAGGGGTACCGTCGGCATGCTGCCCACCCCCACCCGGCACAATGATAATGTCGGCTTTGGGATGGTCATTAAGTAAATAGGTTGGGTTAAGACTTAAGCCATTCCGGGTATAGACAGGCCCGCGTTCGGCGATGGTAAACACTCGAAAGGGCTTGGGGTCATCGTGTCGCCCAGCTATGCCAAAGACTTCAAATGGCCCGGCAAAGTCGAGCACTTCGATTTCGTTGAAGAGGAGAATAGCAACAGTACGCATAAACGAAATTTTCACGGAATAAAACCCAATTGACAGCAAAACGAGCCTGAGCCGGGGACGGCCAGTGATGTACTAGTTGTACATGGACAAATCCTCAAACAGACCATCTAAGAGTCCAGTTGCCAAATCAGATTTCTTGAAGGCTCCCGATTCGGTCGTGTATCGGAATGAGATGGGTTGCTCATTAGTAACCAGCTTATCAATCGTTATAAACGCAGGACTGTCATAAATAGGTAAGGCCGGTTCGGTGGCCGTAGCAGGTATGTAGTCTGTCACATTCACCTTAGGTAATTTGGTACGGCTCGTTGCTACTATTTTGCCACGGGCATCCAGAAGATCCAACCGAACTGTAACATTGCCCAACTGACGCCGATTTGTCCACTGAAACCAGTACCGATTTGTTAAGCCTGAGGACTCATTTTGATGACTGGTCTTCAAATGCAGAATATCTACACAGGGAATTGCCATAACTGTAAAGCTAACTAATTATCATGAGTGGTTTAGATTAGTCCTTCTTTATCACCGGATTTGTGAAGATTATACTATTAACCCTTACTATATGTCTTCTTTTTATAGGAAATCTCACCACACCTGGTAAGATTCATCACCCGTAGTTACCAGTTTTACTGTTCTTTTTTTACTATTTGTACTACGTCCGGTTAGATTCTCTGTTATTCTTTGCAAATTATTCTCGAACTTGTTATGGAATCTGGCTTCTTCCTGCATCTATCCTAAAAGAATTTAAAATTAGTTCTGTAGATCTCCTTTTAATAATCTTAACAATTATTTTATGTCTTATGCCCCACCCTAGCCTGTTACGAATAATGACTTCGAACGCCAGATAATCAATGTATGCCGCTTGAGAAACAAGGCGTTAGGATTAACCGAACCGATGTAGTGCTAAAAGGTCAAAGTAAGTTATATCCTAATTTTTGCTGCTGGATTGCAATTAAAGAGAAACAATAGACTCGTTGAATTGTGTTGTTATTAACGGAAAACACATATTTTTGTGGAGGTTTGAAGGCATTTCCTTTAAAAATTTAGATGCACAAACCGAAAGAGTCTAAATTTTTCACTTTTTTTACCGGGTAAACCAACTTTTAATTTTTAACCCTACAGTCCAGTTCCAATGAAAACACAAACTCCTTCTCCAGCACCCGCCAAAGCAGCGGCACCAAAAAAGAAGTCAGGTGGTCTTAACCCCGCGTTCGTAATCCCGGTATTGTTGCTGATCGGTATCCTGACGTACATGTTCGTCTTCGGTGATGGCAGCCACTTCCAGGAAGGCGATAATACGAAAGAACCACTACCTGGCGACTATTTCGGTACCGTCTACAAAGGTGGATTTATCGTACCAATTTTGTTTACCTGTTTTCTAACGGTACTGGTATTCTCTATTGAGCGTTTCATTACGATTGGCCGCGCAACGGGTACAGGTTCTATCGACGATTTCGTTCGGAAAGTTAAAAGCCAACTTGATCGTAACGAAGTTGCCGCTGCTATCCAGGAGTGTGACCGTCAGAAAGGTTCGATTGGCAACGTTGTAAAAACCGCTCTGTTAAAATACCAACAACTGGCTACCGATACCCAGTTAGACAAAGAGCAGAAGTTGGTTGCTCTGCAGAAAGAAGTAGAAGAAGCTACTACGCTTGAGTTGCCAATGCTGGAAAAAAACCTGACCATCATTGCTACCTTGGCTTCGGTTTCGACACTGATCGCCCTACTGGGAACGGTACTTGGTATGATTCGCGCGTTCGCAGCCATGGGTGCTACGGGCCAGCCTGACACCGGTGCACTTTCGACTGGTATCTCTGAAGCCCTTGTAAATACGGCTCTTGGTATCGGTACAGCCGCTATCGCAACGATCATGTACAGCTACTTTACTAGCCGTATTGACGTGCTGACGTACAACATTGACGAAATCGGCCTGAGCATTCAGCAGAACTTCGCAGCCCATTATTAATACGAATAATCACTTATGCCAGCAGTTAAAATAAAACGCGCCAGTTCCACAGTGGATATGACGGCGATGTGTGACGTAGCGTTTCTCCTGTTGACGTTCTTCATCCTAACGGCCCAGTTTCGGTCGCAGGATGCTGCCGCCATCGAAACGCCGTCATCTATCTCCGGCATCAAAGTCCCGGATAACGATATCATGACCATTGGTCTTGGTAGAGATGGCAAAGTCTATTTCGGTATCGACAACGCGCAGAATCGCATTGCCATGCTGGATAACATTGCTGCCGCCAAAGGACTCTCTTTCACCAACAACGAGAAGAAGGAGTTCTCCCTGATGTCAAATTTTGGTCTTCCAATTAATCAGTTGAAATCTTACCTGAATCTCCCAAAAGAGCAGCAGGCGAAGGTGAAACAGCCTGGAATTCCAACAGATACGACCGGCGCAGGCCCGACAAACGAGTTAAAAGAATGGGTTTACAATGCCCGGAAGGCTAACAACAATCTTCGAATTGCGTTGAAAGGCGATAACCTCGCTAAATTCCCCGAATTCAAGAACGTGTTGGCTACGCTACAAGCGCAAAACATCAACAAATTCAACCTGATTACGGGGACTGAAGCGCCCCCAGCCGGTTGGAAAGCGGATTAAGTGCATAGCGAATGCAAACTAAAGTTGATTTTCACCACGCGAATCTGTTAAGAAAACATGGCAGAAATTAATACCGGCGGTGGTGGTGGTAAACATGATGGTGGTAAGGTACGGTCAAAGAAAGCGTCAACCCGTGTGGATATGACACCCATGGTTGACCTGGGATTTCTCCTGATTACCTTCTTCATTCTGGCCACCACACTGAGCAAACCATCTTCGATGACGCTCAACGTGCCGGATAAAACAAAAACAGAGGAAACGGAGCCTATTAAGGCGTCCAACGTAATGACGGTATTTTTGGGTAAAGACAATAAGGCTTACTACATTTTCGGTAAAGCCGCTAACGAAGACCCAGAGTTGAAGACCGTTGGATACGGATACGAATTTCGTCAGGCACTCCAGGAAAATGTAAAAAAAGTAGGTGGCGAAAAGTTTGTTGTCGTTATTAAGCCGACAAAACTATCGACCTACAAAAACATGGTGGATGTTCTGGATGAAATGGCGATTACGAAACTGAAGCGGTACGCCCTCGTGGATGCCCTGACTCCGGATGAGAAGAAACTTCTCAAAGACAAAGTAAAATTAGACGTATAACACCATGGCAGAATTAGAAGCCCAGGCAACGCTCGATGACATCGTATTTGCCAACCGGAACAAAGCGTATGGTGCCTATGAGCTACGGAAAACGTATCCAAAGACCATGACTCGTGCCCTGATTATTGGGGGTATCCTGTTTACCTTGGGTGTACTGACGCCGACTATTATCACTGCGTTGACGCCGGTAGAGAAGGAAGTGTCGATGACGGAGGTGGATTTGATGAAACTCCCACCACCACCTATTGACCCGAACGAGCCACCACCACCACCGCCACCACCGGTCGAAGTACCAAAAGTGAACACGGTGAAATTCCTGCCACCGGAAGTAAAACCGGATGAGGAAGTACCTGAGGAAACGCCACCACCGGCTGTTGAAGAGCTGAAGGAAGCTGTTGCTGCTGAAAAAACGCAGGAAGGTGACCCAAATGCCGACAATATCATTGCAGCTCCAGAAGCATCGGCGGCTCCAACAAAAGTGGAAGTTGCTGTAGAAGCCGCCCCTAAGGAAGAGGAAATCTTTACAGTGGTAGAACAACAGCCTGAGTTTAGCGGTGGTATGGCTGCCCTTGGCCAATACCTTAGCAAAAACCTGCGCTATCCGGCAGCAGCTCAACGGGCTAACGTTTCAGGACGTGTGTTTGTAAGCTTTGTGGTTAACACCGATGGCAGTATTCAAGATGTACAAGTGCTGAAAGGACTTGGCTTTGGTACAGATGAAGAAGCAACTCGTGTTGTAAAAAGTATGCCGAAATGGCGCCCTGGTAAGCAATCAGGACGCCCTGTTCGGGTGAAATACAACTTGCCGATTAACTTCACGCTGGAATAATATCGATGCGCGGACAAAATCGAGGTCCGGCGCGGCTAACGCTGTATATTTCAGTATTGGCTTCACTGGCATACTTGGGAGGAGGCATCGGACTGATAGCCTCCTCTCAGTCTTTTGGGATAATCCCGGAGACTGGCCCATTTCGATATGGGATGGGAGTTCTGTTAATTATTTACGGCGCTTTTAGGGCGTATCGAGCCTATCAACGCTTTCAGGAAAATGATTAAACGATTTTTAGGTATTGCAGGACTACTGGCGGGCCTAATGAGCTGCAATGGCAAGCCCCCCCTCGATAATCCTTCTCGTGGATCTATTGTCATTGCCGCTGACGAATCCTTCCAGCCATTGGTTACTCAGTTGACCTCAGCATATGCCGGTATTTATCCAGACGTTCATTTTGACGTGGTTTTCAGACCTGAGCAGGAAGCGATCAACATGATGCTTCATGATAGTGCCAGGCTGGTGTTTACGACCCGGCTTTTAAAGCCAAATGAACGTGCAGTACTCGATAATCGAAAGATAAAAGGGGCCACGGAAAAGATTGCAACTGATGGCGTGGCGCTCATTATCAATAAGGCTAACTCAGATAGCCTTATTACAATGACAGAATTGCAACATGTTTTTAACGGTCAAATAAAACGGTGGGACCAATTAAAAGGTGGGAATCAAAACAACCCTATTACACTGGTATTTGATAATAACAATTCCAGCAATTTAGAGTTTGTCTTAAATACCTTTAAAATTAAAGATCTTAAAAACATACGCATATTCACGACGCACTCAAATCGGGAGGTTATCGACTTTGTACGGAAGAATCCATCGGCGTTAGGATTTATCGGCGTTAATTGGATTAGCGATAGTGATGAGCCACTCTCGGTGGAACTAGCCAGGGACCTGCGAGTGATGGGAGTGTCAGACAAACAAAATCCAACGAAACGTGATGATTATTTTCAGCCGTTTCAGGAAGATTTAGGTATGCAGCGGTATCCGTTACGACGACCAGTTTATATATTGAGCCGCGAAACGCATCCGGGTTTGGGGGGAGGATTAATTAACTATGTTGCGCGAGACGCGGGTTCATTAATCATTCGTAAATTGGGCCTTTGGCCTCGAATACCGTATGATCGGATCATTAATCTGACCAAATAAGTAAGTTTTTGGGTTTACCTACGAATTTTTAGATTTGTTAATTCGTTTAATAGATACTAACCAATTTCCTTAATTTCCAACTTGAATTACATGATGAACAACCAGAAGCAGTCGCTGATGACCATCCTGTTCGTTGGGGCTACCATGACGGCCCCTTTATTGGCACAGGACGTCCAAACGGCCTTGAAGGATGTAGAGGCAGAGCGATATACCAAGGCGGGGCAAACGCTAACGCAGTTGGCCACCAGCTCGCCGACGGCTGATAATCAGTTTTATCTGGGCTACTATTACCTGAAAAGCGGTCAGCTCGACAAAGCAAAAGAAACGTTTCAAAAAGGTGCAGCCGCCGACCCTAAAAATCAACTTAACAACATTGGTTTAGCTGGTGTAGCCCTAGCTAAAAACGACGGTGCTACAGCAAAGTCGCTTATTGATAACGCCGTAGCACAAACCAAGAGCAAGAATCAGGACGTCTTGATTCGTGGTGCTGAAATGTATACGCTGTCTGAACAGCCAAAACAGAATGATCCAGCAGCAGCCCTTAATTTATTGACCGTTGCGGATGAAAAAGACAAGAAGAACGAGAACGCCGAAATCGAAATGCTGATGGGCGATGCGTACTTCCTGAAAAATGACGGTGGTAACGCTATCACGAAGTACGAGAACGCGCTAGCCATCAATCCGAATCTGGCCGAAGCCAATTATAAAATTGGTCGTTTGTACCTGCGTGGTAAAAACTATCAGAAAGCACAGGACTTCTTCAAATTGGCTATCCAGAATGACCCTGAATTTGCGCCTACTTATCGTACATATGCTGATGCGTTAGCTAATTCACGTGCTTATAAAGCTGCGGCTCAAAATTACGAGTTATACGTACAGAAAAGTGGCACTACGGACCCAGAGCTGTTGCTTGACGTAGCTCGTTACAAATTCCTGGCGCAGGATTACCAGGGTGCCATTGCCTATCTGGATCAATTGAAAGGGAAGATTAACAACCCAATCATTGATCGTATGTATGGTTGGGCTTACTCTGCATTAGGCAAGAACAATGAGTCTGTTGAATCACTGAATCGGTTTATTTCAACAGCTCCGCAGAAAGTAATGTCTGATGACTATAAGTACCTGGGGCGTGCTTATGCTCAGTTAGGAACACCAGAAGGTGATTCATTGAGCATTGTCAATTTGGAGAAAGCTGCCCCGATGGATACAACAGAAAACCTGTATCGTGAGATCGGTGAACGCTATTATAAGTCGAAAAAGTACGATAAGGCTTCTGACTATTACATCAAGACAATTAAGAACGATAAAAAGCCACAAAATAACGATTATTTATGGCTAGGTCTTGCTAACTACCAATATGCCCCACGCGTCGGACGGGATAGCTCGGCGGCACCAATGGATACCGCACAAATTCGGCAGGTTAAACAACAGTATTATCTGCGTGCAGACTCTGCCTTTTCGGTAATGGCACAGAAGATAGAAGCAGATGGTAAAAAATACCCATTGGCCTATTACTATCGGGCAGGTGCCAATTATTATGCTTATCCAAAAGAACAGGATAAAGCGGCTAGTCTGGCAGGTCCACTTTATGAAAAATTCATTGAGCAGGCTCTGTCCCCCGATTCTACAGATAAGACGGACTATAAGA
>CAXTJJ010000332.1:0-7213 GCA_964244155.1 uncultured Spirosoma sp. | reverse complement strand
CCAATACTGTAATAACTCCCGTTGAAATTCTGGTCAATATCGGTCTGAAAAATGGAAATCCGGTAACCCACCTGTGCTGTAAGTCCTGCCCAGCGCGATGCTTTCCATTGGGCATAGGCACCTGCCTGTAATGGCACGAAAAAACTTCGGCGCGTTCGGTCGATGGGATTATTTTGAGTCAGATTGAGTGGGAGTGCATACGCTACTCCTCCGCCCAGTTCGGCCGGAAAACTGACCATCCATCGTTTGTTGTTAATCAAATTCCACCAGTATTGCGTACTCACAAACCACAAATCGGTGCGCGTATAATAATTGAGGTTAATGCGCCGGGCCGCATCGCGTCGCCAGTCAATCAGGTGCAGGTAGGTGGCGTAGTTGATCCAGTAATAACCAATTGTAAGCTGATGACGCTTGGGACCAAACTCGATACCGGCATTTATACCCCATACATTGACATGCTGACTCTCCAGAAATGAGTCCCGGAAGTCAAGGTTAAAGGCAGGTCGAATTCGAAACCGAACTGGACGAGTGGTATCTGTCGGCGCAAGTGAATCAGGCCGGACGGTAAGAAGTGAAAGCGAAAGCAGGTAAACAGCAAACATAATGTTTAACTAACCTAAAATCCGCTAAGAGGTTAGAAAATGATATAGGATGTATTACTTTCGCCAGCCTATCTTCTACATCATACATCCCATCCTAGTTTCCTGCCCGTAGTAAGTACCCTACGCCCATGGCTGTATGGATCAGTTTATGGTCGAAATCCCGGTCAATTTTCTTTCGTAAAAAGTTAATGTAAACCTCCACCTTATTCGTACTGCTGACAGGTGTATTATCCCATACTTTTTCGAGAATCTGCGCTTTTGTAACAACGCGTCCGGCATTTTTAATTAAAAATTCGAGCAGTTGAAATTCGCGCGCAGTCAATTTGATGCGTTGATTGGCGCGATAGGCAACCTTTTCAGCTACATTGAGTTCGAGGTTGTCAATGCTAAGCACCGAGGGGGCATTAAAACCGCCTGTCCGCCGTCGATGCAGGGCATAGATACGGGCCAGCAACTCGTCTGAATCACAGGGCCTGACCATATAATCGTCGGCACCGGCATAAAGTCCTCTGGCTTTATCCGCCGATTCGCCAAAGTTAGACAGCAGTAAAACGGGAGTCGAGTCGTTTTCCTGCCGCAATCGCCGAATGATATCCAACCCGTCCATGCGAAGCAAATGCGTATCGAGCACAATTAGATCGAAACGAGCATGTAGGCCCATTGCAAGTCCGGTATACCCATCGGCAGCTACTTCAAGTGTATACTGGCGTTCTGCCAGTGTTCGATAGAGAAAGTCGAGGTAATCCGAATCGCTTTGAATGAGTAAAATTTTCATACGTCGATATGAAGTTGATTGGAATGCTACAACAAAGGTGGAGGGGCGACCTTAAAGGGCTTTTAAATAAGAATTAAAACTTCTTTAAAATTTTCGAAAGGATATAATTATTACCAGCCTGCCATGTCTTAAAAGGAGAAATTAAAATTTTTAAGACTTAATTAATAGGGCTTTAACCACACCTTAACAAGCACATTGCTACTTGCTGCTCAATTAAAACGGTCTGCATCCCGTATTGCATTTTTTCTATGAATTGGTTTCGCTCACGCCAACAATATGCTCTTATGCTGCTCATAGGGTGGCTTGGTACTGCTTCCTCCTTACTGGCTCAACAAACTACAACGGTGCCTGACACGATCCGGCAGAGCCTTCCGCAATTGGAACAGCAGTTTGTCGAACGTAACTTCCAGCTGCTGGCCCAGCGCTATCAGATCGATATTGCCGATGCCGCTATTACCCAGGCTGGCCTGCGCCCAAATCCCAATCTTTGGTTTCAGGGAAATTTGTATAACCCGAATACGAAAAAAGTTTTGCCGTTTGGCCGACCCTCGCAGGCCGACATGAACGCGGGTGTGTATAATAGCGGCTACTATGCGGTGCAATTGCAGCAGGTAATTTTGCTGGCTGGTAAGCGGAGTAAACTGGTTGCCCTGGCGGAAAGTAATAAATCACTGACCCGGTTAGCTTTTCGCGACATTATGCGGACGCTTCATTACCAACTCTATACCACCTATGCCAATTTGTATTACGACCTGCAGGCCCTTCGTTTGTTTGATGACGAATTAGCTCGCCAGCAGCGGCTGGTCGAATCCTACCGAATTGCACTACGGTCGGGCGGGGTAGCCCCTTATGAAATTACCCGTCTGGAAGTAGCTATTCGAGATCTTCAGGCAAACAGCGCCAACTACCGAACGCAAATTGCCGATGATCAGGCAACGCTTCGTGTGCTGTTGCGTCAGCCTGTCGGTACATTCATTTTACCAACCGAGCTACCACCCCTTAAAACAACACTCCCGGCACTGGCCACGGCGCTGGATTCCGCTCAGACAAACCGCCCCGACATTGGGCTTTCGCAGGAACAGATCAATAATGCCCAGCGTAGTGTGGCACTGGAAAAAGCCCGACGGACACCTGATCTGACAACGGGCCTGTTGTTTGAAAAATATGGAAATGCCTACAACAACTTTACCGGTTTTCAACTGGCAATGGATTTACCGGTTCGTAACCGAAATCAGGGAGCTATCCGGTCGGCGGAGACGACGCTGAAAAGTGTGACAGGCGCCCTTGAAAACCAGCAGGTTATTGTGCAGAGCGATGTGCTGAATGCCTACGATAAACTGAATACGTATTATGAACAGTACAACAATCGGCCGGAGGGGTATCTGGATCGTATCCAGAATATTTCGGTGGAAGCGACCAAAGCCTACAACGCGCGGATGATTGGACTACTGGATTATCTGGACAAAATCCGGACGTATCAACAGGCTCAGTTGAATAATATCAACCTGATGAATAACCTGTTCAATACGCAGCAATTAGTGAACTTCACGACAAACACCCGCTTCTTTTAAGTGTTGGTTATTAAGTTATTGACTGTCAGTTAACCTAGTAATCAATAACTTAATAACCACACTCATTTCTTTCCGCTCCCTAACCATAAAAGACTGTCGAGGATAAGTTTGTCCTGCGTTTTATTGCCGAAGGTGAACGATAATTCTTTATCGGTTTTGTTTTCGTAGTCAATGTCATTATGCCCCATGTTGGCATACAACATTTTGTATTTTTTATTGGTCCAAACAACGGGGTAATAACCACTATGCCATATTTCGTGCGGTTTGGGGCCTGTGCCAAGCGGGAAACTCGTTGAGTCGATCGACACCAGAATGGTAATAGTAGGGTTAGCACGTAAATCGTTGCTCCACCGATACCACTCATTCGGGGAGGATTGGAACGTTTTTGGCAGGTGTTTCGTGGCTGGATGAGTTCGATCTTCGACACGTAGGATGGCCGATGTAGGTCGCCAGGTGTTGCTTGCGTAGGAGCCGGAACCTAAAAATTCGTTGTGATACCAGTCCCAATTTTGCGGATAGGCTGAAGGCGTAAGGGCGAAGCCAGCAAAGTGAAAGCCCATCCACGCACCTCCATTTTCCATATATTTCTGAAAGGCTGCGCGCTGGTCAGGGGCTTCGGGGCGTATGTCCAGAAATAGGACAACTTGATAATGTGATAAAAACTCGCTGTTGAGCTTCGTCCAGTCGCTTGTTGAATCGTACGTGAAGCCATGGGTAGCCGCCATTTTAGCGAACCATTTATTGGCCTCATGCACGAAACTAATGTGCGCTTTGTCATTTTTCGCGGTGTAAAACGCTACTACGTTAAAGGTTGGTGCCTTACTGAACGCTAAACTGTTTAAACCGAAAATAAACAGGAAACAGAACGAAATGGTAAAGGCTCTTTTCGTGAAAAGAAACATAGTGTCAGGATTTATCGAGCATAAAACTACGATAAAACGGCATTACACAGGCTCCGCAATAGTATTCTGTTTTTCCCGCAGTTGTTTGGTCGTTTTTCGGGAACCGTCGTGGCTCCAGCCCGGCGGCCCGAAAATATAGCCCAAAGCTGCCCGCATCGACGGGGCACGACGGATGTCCTGCCCAATCGCTACCCATTCATGAAAGGCAATTCGTATGGGGTTGTGCGAATTTATATTGGTCGTAAGACCGTATGTCGGCCGGTCGTTCTCCAGGGTAAACGTGCCGAATAGGCGATCCCAAATGATCAGGATACCGGCATGGTTGGTATCTAAATAATCGAGGTTGGAGCCATGATGTACCCGGTGATGCGATGGCGTATTGAAAATAAATTCGATAGGCGCAGGAAGTTTGTTGATGTGTTCAGTATGGATCCAGAATTGGTATAACAGACTGATCGACTGCATCGTCATAACCGCCACTGGTGAAAAGCCAACCAAAGGCAGCCACAGCCAGAAAATGAACCCTCCCGATAGGTTGCCCGTCCAGGTCTGGCGAAGTGCCGTGCCTAAATTGTATTTCATGGATGAGTGATGAACAACGTGTGAGGCCCAGAAATACCGACTGCTGTGGCTGATTCGGTGAAACCAGTAATAGCTGAAGTCGTCAGCAAAAAACAAAATCGCCCAGGCCCACCATTGGGTCATGTCAATTGTAAATAACCGAAATTGATAGACAAACGAGAGTGTTCCAAATACGATCGCCTTTCCCACAAATCCGACGATGACATTGCCAATGCCCATACTCAGGCTACTTACGGTATCCTTCTTTTCGTAATAGTCTTTATGTTGAATTGCCGTGACAATAACTTCCGCAACCAATAAGAGTATAAAGCCGGGAATAGCATATTGAATGAGATCACGCATAATTTTTCTGTCTATTATGCAAGTTACTATCTTTTAAACACAGAGAGCACCGAGGGCTATAGAGAGTACACAGATTTTATTTCTATGCGCTCCCCGTAATCCCCAGTGCTCTCTGTGTTTAAAAACTATTCCTACCGGTTCATAGAGATCAAAAACTCTTCGTTATTCCGGGTCCCTTTCATGTGCCCAAGCAGAAAGTCCATACTTTCCATAGGGTTCATGTCGGCCATATGTTTCCGCAGAATCCAGACACGTTGCAGGGTTTCTTTGTCCAGTAATAAATCTTCCCGACGTGTACCGGATGCCATAACATCAATCGCTGGATAAACGCGTTTATTAGCCAGTTTGCGGTCAAGCTGGAGTTCCATGTTACCGGTACCTTTGAATTCCTCAAAGATAACTTCATCCATTTTAGAGCCGGTATCAATCAGCGCCGTGGCGATGATAGTTAACGACCCACCATTTTCTACGTTACGGGCGGCACCAAAGAAACGCTTGGGCCGGTGCAGAGCGTTGGCATCCACACCCCCCGACAGAATCTTACCCGACGAAGGAACGACCGTGTTATAGGCCCGTGCCAAACGCGTAATTGAATCCAGCAGGATCACAACATCGTGGCCGCATTCAACCATCCGTTTCGCTTTTTCCAGCACCATGCTCGATACTTTCACATGACGGTCGGCCTGCTCATCAAACGTCGACGAAATGACTTCCGCATTGACGCTGCGGGCCATATCTGTTACCTCCTCAGGTCGTTCGTCGATCAGCAACACGATTAGATAAACTTCCGGGTGATTTTTTGTGATGGCGTTGGCAATTTCCTTGAGCAGTACGGTTTTACCCGTTTTAGGTTGGGCGACAATCATACCGCGCTGTCCCTTGCCGATCGGTGCAAATAGATCCAACACCCGCGATGAATAATTGTCAGGCCGGTTGCTTAGATGAAGTTGTTCTTCCGGGAAAAGAGGGGTAAGGTATTCAAACGGAATCCGGTCCCGTATTTCTTCCGTTGTTTTACCATTAACGGTCGAAACTCGCAGCAGGGCAAAATACTTCTCGCCTTCTTTTGGCGGCCGGATAGCGCCCCGCACGGTATCGCCGGTTTTCAGGCCAAATAATTTGATCTGTGAAGGCGATACATAAATATCATCCGGGCTGGCCAGATAGTTATAGTCAGCTGAGCGAAGGAATCCATACCCACCGTCCTGCATTATCTCCAGAACACCTTCATTGTCGATGATGCCATCGAACTCACGGATGTGTTGGTTATACTGACGGCGAATACGGTTTTGGTATTCCTGAGCTTCCCGCGATGCCTGCGGCAGTTGAGGCTGGGCGGGTTGATCTGCCTGACCCGAGTCTGCCTGAGGTTGTTGCTGTTGACCTTCCTGCGTTTCGGTAGGAATTACAGATGGGTCAACCGTCGTTGCCGTATCAGAGGTTGCTGGCTGGCCTGTCGTTCGCATGTTAGCCGCGTTGTCTTCCGTTACAACGGTCGGTGTTATGAATTCTTCGTCCGCCTGACCACCGTAGTTCAAACCCGTCTCATCCGTAACAACCCGTTGTGTACGTGGACGTTGGTCGCGTCGCGGGTTATTATCCCGGGAGCTTTCAGTACGGTCACGATTGGCGTCAAAGCGTGGGCGTTGATCGCGCGGTCCCTGTGAGGTTCCGTCTGGACGCGAATTCCGTTGCTGATTTAAATCCGGACGGCCGTTGCGATCATTACGAGGATTATTCGTTCGGAAATTGCGATCGTTTGGCGTTGAAGTGCCGTCGCCGTCATTGCGGTTCCGAATGGGTTGTCCAAACGTATTGTTACGTTGATTTGGATTTGGTGTACGCTCCCGATTTTCGCGGGGCTGCCGCAACGCATGCGTATCAGTTTGTGATGTTTCAGTTGTAGACTCGACGGGCGCGCTCTCGTTGACTACGGGTGCGGGTGTCGGCTCAGTAACTTGTGTGCTGATCTCTTCTGTTGGTGCTGCCGGACTGCTTTCTGCACCAACAACAGGTTCTGTATCAACAGTCGGTTCTGCAACAACTGCCGGTTGAGCGGCTGTTTCCCGACCACGGCGAACGCGCTGAACTGGCTTGGCCGTTTCCGGGGCTTCGATAGACGCCGGTGTGCTGGGAGTATTCTCGACAGGCTGACTGGCTACGTTATCTGCTGGCTTGCTTTGGGGCTCAGCCGTAACCGGTGTAGCAACCGCTTTGGGGCGTTTGCCACGTCGGGGGGCTTCTTCAGCCGGAGCGGCCTCTTCGGGAGCCGGACCTGGGCGTTCAGATTCCTGTTTTATGATTTCGTAAACGAGTTTTTCTTTCGTGAATTTGCTGATATTACGAATGCCAAATTGCTCGGCAATTGGGTGAAGCTCCGAGAGAAGCTTCATGTCTAATTCTTCTTTCTTAAACATAAAGGTCAGGTTAGCAATAAAC
>CAXTJJ010000331.1:0-7248 GCA_964244155.1 uncultured Spirosoma sp. | reverse complement strand
CCGCCGATAATGCTTCGGGAAACTTCGTTAAAATCACCCAGCGGGTGCCGGTAAAAATTGAAATACTGAATCCAGAGAAGTACAAAAATCAACTCCGGGCGGGCCTTAGCGTAGATGCCGAAGTACGCGTAGCTAAATAATAAAGGAGGAAAGGGAGGAGAGGGAACAAAGGAGGAAGGGGATTTTCTCGGCACCTCCTTTTCACCCCTTCCTCCCTCTCCTCTCTCTTCTCCTCATAATATGGCAACTCAAACCTTGGCACCGCCTGAGCAATTGGGGTTACCCACTGGGTTTAAAAAGTGGATAATCGTCATTACAGCCATTTCAGCGGCCATTATTGAACTAATTGATACATCCATCGTGAATGTTGGGCTGACCGACATTGCCGGGAACCTCGGCGTTACGGTCGAAGATGTATCGTGGGTAGTGACGGCTTATGCCATCGCCAACGTCATTGTCATTCCAATGACCGGCTTTTTGCAGCGGTATTTCGGTCGAAAAGACTATTACGTTGGGTCGATCATTCTATTCACGCTAGCCTCCTACGGTTGTGGTTTCGCCGATAATTTATGGACGCTGGTTGCTTTCCGCTTTTTGCAGGGTATTGGTGGCGGTGCCTTACTGTCGACCTCGCAGGGGCTTATGTTCGATTCGTTTGCTCCTTCGCAACGTCCGCTGGCTTCGGCCCTGTTCGGGATGGGTATAGTGCTCGGACCAACGCTGGGCCCGACGCTGGGCGGTTATATTATCGACAATTACCACTGGAGCTGGATGTTTTACATCAACATTCCCATTGGTATCGCAGCCGTTCTGTTGAGCATCGCCTACATCGACAAGAAAGAAGATGAACTGGCTATTGACCGAAAATCCATTCATATCGACCAGACGGGTATTCTTCTGCTGGCGGTTGGCATTGGCAGCCTTCAATATGTACTGGAGCGGGGCGAAGCAGACGACTGGTTCGATAGTAAGGTCATTACGTGGCTGGCTGTAGCGGCATTCATAGCGATTCCGGCCTTTATCTGGTGGGAGCTTCGGGGAACAAAAGATCCCGTCGTAGACCTGCGAGCCATGAAGAACCGAAATCTGGCGGTAGGATCTATTCTGATGGTCGTTATTGGGTACGGTCTGTTCACTTCCGTACTGCTTTACCCACTCTTTGCCCAGCGTATTGTTGGATTAACGGCCACCCAAACGGGTAAATTGCTCATTCCGAGCGGATTGGCAACCTTGCCCATGTTTGCGCTGGTGGGACGATTGATGGCCAAAGGTGCTTCGCCGAGGTTAATGGTAGTGATCGGGTATGTTGCTTTTTCGACCTTCTGCTTCATCATGTCGACCTACAATATGGATGCCTCAAACGGCGACTTTGTGTATGCACTCGTTATCCGCGGAATCGGGTTGGCCTTCGTGAATGTACCGCTTATTAACCAGTCCGTCTCCACGCTGTCGCCCCGCGAATTACCGACTGGCATCGCCATCGTAAACATGATGCGGCAGGTAGGCGGGGCTTTCGGTGTAGCCATCACAAACACTTATGTTACGCAACGCATGGCCGTTCACCGGGGCGATTTAACGTCAAACCTGCAACCGGGCGATATGCTCACCACAGAACGACTCAATGCCCTGACACAGGGGCTGGCTGCCAGAGGTGTCAACGCCTTCGATGCGGTAACGGGAGCCTATAAAAATATGGATCTGATCATTTCCAGACAGGCACTGATGCTTTCGTATCTGGATACATTCAAGCTGGCGGGCCTGTTTTTCGTGGTTTCGTTTCCGCTCTTGTTCTTACTTAAACGCAAAAAAATGGACGCAGCAACGGCCAAAGCCATTGCAGACTCAGCACACTGATTTTGGTATCCTGTTTATGGTTTTCGGTAACTGTCACTACAGTTTGCTGACGCTACAATTAGCGGATGCATGTCACAGCCGATTGCCGAAAACCATAAACCGGATACCGTAAACCATCTTATTTATGCATTCAAAACTTCTTACAATAACCTTGTTGCTGGCGGTTAGTACCGCCCAGGCGCAAACCCAGCCGGTACCCTTGCCCGACGATTTGCGGGCCTTAGTTCAGCAGGCCAACACCAATTACCCAAGTCTGAAACAACAGCAGCAACTGATTCAGGCCAATGAGTTACGTGCCGATATAGCCCGCACAGCTATGCGGCCAAACGTGAACGGCAATGCATCCTATCAATACATAACGCCCGTAGCGCAGGCTACTCTACCCGTTGATGGGGTTAACCGAACCCTTCAGTTCCAGCCAAACCACAACGTAAACGCGTATGTGGGTGTTGGGCAAACGATTTACGACTGGGGCCGGACCAATGCCGCAGTAAAACAGGCGGCCGATAATGTGCAGGTATTGCGCCGGGGATTAGAGATTACCCAACAATCGCTGGCCTATCAAGTTGCGGCAGCCTACTATGGCGTTGGTTTTTTACAACGGAGTTTGTCGGTTCAGGACTCGGTTATCCAAACCGCCGGAGCGAACGTCAAACTTTTAATTACCCGTCTGCAAAACGGCGATGCGCTTCAGTATGATGTACTTACACAGCAGGTTCGGGTTAAAACGGCACAAAATCGGAAGATCGAGATTCAGAACCAACTGGAGCGGCAACTGGCCGTATTGACATATTTAACGGGCAACCCGAATCCAGATGTGAGTCGCGCTATGAGCCAGTTCAGCCTGGAAGCAACGGGAGGGAGTGCAACAACACAACCCTATATTGTTGCCGAAGGACAAACCGCTTTAGCGGGTAACAAAGATGTGCAGTTGGCACAGGATCGCGTTCGACAGGCCGAAACGGATATTATTGTAAATGATTTATCCGGCCGTCCGAATATTAGTTTCTCAGGGTCGGCAGGCTTTCGCAATGGGTATTTGCCCGCTATTAATACGCCCCGATTCAACGTTGCCGCGGGCGTATCGCTTACTGTACCCATCTATGCCGGCAAGCGGTATCAGTTACAGAATCAGACGGCTCAGTTGAATCTGAACGCAAGCCGCTATGCGGTCGAGAACGCCAATGCGCAGGTAAGACAGAGCATCGCGCAACTCAACGCCGATATTCGGAGCAACCAAACCCGGCTAGCCAACCTCGAAACGCAGGTGCAGCAGGCACAGCAAGCCCTCCAGATTGCCAACGCCCGCTTGCGCAACGGCGTCATTACAAATGTCGAATTGCAAAGTGCTGAGGTTGGCGTGGAAGAAGCTAAACTTGGTCAGTTGAATTTTCAATACCAATTGATGCTCAACCAGTTAGAATTAAAAAGACTATTGGGCGAGACCTTGCTCGGAAATTAAACTTTGTTAAAAATGATAAACCCCACATACTAAATTGTAGGGCGGACAGATTCTATACATAAAGACACTGGTTGACAAAACAGAGAGCGCATTATGAAAAAGCGAGTAATTGACATTCTGAAACAACTTGGCGTACCAGAATCGGCTATAACCGACCAGACTCATTTCTCGCGTGATTTAGGCCTGGATAGCCTCGATTCGATTGACTTGATCATGCAGCTTGAACAGGAATTTGGCATCCGTATTCCCGATGAAGACTATGAAAAACTAACCACCATGCAGGGGGTGTTAGACTATCTGGAAGCCGAACACGCCGTTGCCTAATTGTAGGCATGTTTTAAGTCCTATAATCATTCACCAAAGAACAACAAAAAGGAAGCCCGTCTAGGCTTCCTTTTTGTTGCCAAATGAATTTTAGTATTTATGTGATTAGTTACCCTTACAAACCATAACCCGGTTAATTCGATCATTCGTTTACCTTTAATAAAGAATTTTTAACCACAGAGGCACAAAGGGCACATAGGTTCGAATAGGATAGAAAATGCCCTTTTGACCTCTGTGCCCTTTGTGCCTCTGTGGTTAAAAATTCTTCACATCAGCTATTGCTGTAACCCTGCAAATTCAATCCATTACTCAGGTTAGTATTATTACAATATCCTCAAACTAACATAGGTGTACACCGACAAAACACAAGAGTGGGGTTTGCAGTTTAGTGGCAAAATGACCGGCTCTACGGAGTCAGCCAAGTAAAATGTACAACTAAACCAACTACAGTTATGCCACGAGGAGATAAGTCGGCTTACACTGACAAGCAGAAACGACAGGCGGAACACATTGAAGAAGGTTACGAGGACCGCGGTGTACCGAAAGAAGAAGCAGAAGGTCGTGCCTGGGCAACGGTGAACAAGATTTCGGGGGGAGGCAAGAAGAGCGGTTCAGGACGCGGTCATGCCGAGAACAAAGAACCAACCAAAACCGGCGGACGGAAAGGTGGAGCGGCTTCAGCTTCGCGCACTCCGGAAGAGCGGTCAGCCTCAGCCAAAAAAGCAGCCGCTACACGGAAGAAGAATGCAGCCAGTTCGTAGTGGTTATTAGTTAGTAAGTTATTGGTTATTAGCTAACAATAGGGTTTATCAACGGTAATAACCAATAACTTACTAACTAATAACCAACCCTTAAACCTGCATACTCACCAGTGCATTGCCCCGTAATACCGGAACGACATCGTAGAGGTCGTGTTGCAAACAGTAGGTAATGTCTTTCTGGATGCCCAACCGTTGGAGACGCCGGATATGGGAGGAACTGGACAGGTAACTTGGCAGGTTGTCTTTGCCCTGGTTATAAAGCCGCCACGCCATGATCGCACTGTCTTCAGCCATTACATAATTATCCTTTAACCGTTCAACCAGTGCCCCGGCAAAGAGCGTATCTTCCATGTTGACACGGCCTTTCCAACCGGCACAAAGGACCATGACATCGTAACGCTCGGTCTGTAAAAAGCGGGCAATAGCATCCAGATTAAGAAACGAGCCAACCAGTACCTTCACCGCTGAGCGCGACTTGGTAATGGACAAGGTTCCGTTCGTCGTTGTCATAGCCACGTTGGCGCCCCGAATACGTTCGTCCATGTATGTAAACGGCGAGTTATCCAACTCAAATCCTTCCACTTTTTTGGCATTTCGTTCCGCTGCAGCCAGATACCCCCGCTCCTGATAGAGTTGGCATTCGGCAACAGTAGCCACGGGAATAATGCTGTTTACGCCATAGGCGAAGGCCGTTACCATACACGAAGTAGCCCGGAAGACATCGGCCACAACGACAATCGTATTTTCAATATCGTGCAGGTGTAATAAATCAGGCGTTAAGCAAACGTCAATTTGTTTCATAGACTTTTTTTTGTCATGCTGACGAAGGAAGCATCTTAAGGCATCCCAAAAGTCTTTCAGGAGATTTTAAGATGCTTCCTTCGTCAGCATGACAAAAGAATAAGTTATTTTTTCACGAAAGGAGGTTTTACGACCTGAGCTTTCAGCAATCGGTCGCGGACTTTGACAAAAATTTCGGAACCCGGTTTGCTGTAGGTGGTTTGAACGTAGCCCAAACCAACACCTTTGCCAAGTGTAGGCGATTGAGTGCCCGACGTTACCTCGCCAATCAGGTTGCCATCGGCATCGGTCAGTTCGTAATGTCCGCGCGGAACACCCCGTTCAACTAATTCAAAGCCAATCAGTTTTCGCGGAACGCCCTGCGTTTTTTGGACTTTTAGTATATCGGCGTCAATGAAGTCGTGGGTGAATTTGGTTACCCAACCCAGACCCGCTTCAATGGGTGATGTTTCGTCGGTGATGTCGTTGCCGTACAGGTTATATCCCATTTCAAGACGGAGTGTATCACGCGCACCGAGGCCAATGGGTTTGATACCAAAAGGCTCTCCGGCTTTCATAATCGCGTTCCAGACGCCTTCGGCCTGGTGATTCGACACGTAAATCTCGAAACCACCCGCACCCGTATAGCCCGTTGCCGATACAATAACGTTGGCATAACCGGCAAAGTCCGTTTTCTCGAAGGTGTAGTACTCCATTGAATCCAGATCGGCAGCAGTAAGTGATTGCAGCGCTTTGGCGGCCAAGGGCCCCTGTACCGCAAACAGGCACATATCGCTGGATACATTTACCATGCTCAGCGGTGCGCCTTCCTGATCGTAATCAGATACGTATTGGCTAATCCAGTTCCAGTCCTTTTCGATGTTCGATGCGTTGACAACGAGCATATACTCCGTCGCGCTTATCCGATACACCAGCAGATCATCGACAATACCGCCCCGACCGTTTGGCAGGTAGCTATACTGCACTTTGCCGTCATATAGGATGCTGGCGTCATTGGCCGATACACGCTGGATCAGGCCTAAAGCACCCTCACCTTTGAGGATAAATTCGCCCATGTGCGAGACATCGAACATGCCAACGCCATTGCGAACGGTGTTGTGCTCATCGAGATCGGAGGAGTAACGAACGGGCATCTCGAAACCCGCAAACGGCACGATCTTCGCGCCTAACTGCTGATGAATATGATGAAGGGGAACTTGCTGAAGCGACATGTACGCAGGGGTTATCCGGCAAATTTACCGAAAAACGTGGTTTTAACCCGTATGTCGTTTTGAATAACCTTATTACAGGCCAAAATTGATTGGCAAATCAGCCTTCGACGGTATTTCCTACTCAGGCAATGGGCCAATGTCCGTTGCTTACTGATCTGTTCAAATCCAGTTCATCCCGTTCTGGCACAGATAAACTGGCAACCCCAACCAACAAGATATAGGCAGGTGAACAGGGCGCTCCTTCGTCGACCGAAATAACATGTTTTACGCTTCGGACAACGTACTGATGATCGGCACTGGTCAGGCCGGGCGGCAGTTTTGGATGAAGCAGATGGATGACATCGCCAACCCGATAGCCGGGATAATGATCCAGTGCATCGTCCAGCAACGTTCGGCTTTTACCATTCTCGACCGTAAAAAGAATCAATTGTAACGATTTAGCGGAGGTTTCCATAAGACAGAGCGGATGGTGCCGCAATAGTTGGATCGTATAACATACCCGTACAAAGGCAGTATTTCCCACCCGTACGCGCCAGAATATCGCAGTTCTGGCAAGTGGAACACTGTTTCCAGAAACGGGCTTCCTGAGGCAATTCCGAAAAAGCGACCGGCCGAAAGCCTAGCTGGACATTTAAGCCCATAACGGCCTGACTGGTTGTAATACTAAAAATTTTCGCCCCTGGATATAAACGTCGGCTCAGGTAAAATAAAGCGTACTTCATCCGTCGGGCAATACCGTGCTGCCGGAAGGCAGGGTCAACAATCAGACCAGACTGGGAAACGAACCGGCCCTCCTCCCACACGTCCAGATAGGCGAAGCCCACCCATTGACCCG
>CAXTJJ010000330.1:0-7261 GCA_964244155.1 uncultured Spirosoma sp. | reverse complement strand
GGAGGAATCTTAAGCTCTCTTGATAGGCAACTTTAAGATTCCTCCTGACGTCGGAATGACAAAAAACCATCGAATTCAATTTGAAAAATAAAAGTTTAAACAGGTTCACCTTATAGGTTCGTCGTTACCAAAACGACCTTTGCCAATAAATTAGGTAGTTTTGGGCCTGCACAAATAAACAAATTATCAAATACGTTTTGACTAAATGGGTGGAATTGCGGGAATAATTCGATTTGACGGGCAATTTATAAATGAGACTGACAAGGCCCGAATGATTGAACTATTAACGCATCGGGGAGCGGTTACAGCGCAGCCTATTGACTCCGGTATCCTGATGGCATTTGGTTGTAAACTGGAAACTGATCCCGCATTGTCGACCTATGCTGTTGCAGATGCCGATGTAGTTGACTCTCCCTCTGTCCGGCTGTTTACTGAGATTTTTGCCCACAATGACCCCGCTTCGTTTACAAACCTGCACGCTGATTTTGCAGTGGCCATTTGGGATGCAGTCCGCCATACGCTCGTTTGCGGGCGGGATGCGCTGGGTGTGAAACCGCTTTATTATATGCATCAGCCCGGCCGTTTTTTTGCCTTTGCTTCCGAAATAAAGGCACTTCTGGTGTTGCAGGAGGTAAATATCAAGCCAAATGAGTACAAATTCAGGGAATACCTGACCTGGACCACTACTTATGTTCCGTATAGTGCAGATACGTTCTACGAGTCCGTATACAGTCTTCTGCCGGGCCATTATCTTCAGGTCAGCAAGCAGGCGTTGGTAGTAAGGCCCTACTGGAAAGTCGATTATCAAAAATACAGCGGCCTGCGCCGTCCCGATGAGTATGCTGCTGCCTTTCACGATTCATTTATAAAGGCCATTGACCGTCGGATTGGTGAAAAAAAACAGGTTGGTTCGCATTTGAGCGGTGGACTGGATTCGTCGTCAGTGAGTTCAGCCGCGCAGTTTTTGTTGAGGCAGCAACAGCGTCCGGTTCTGCACACATTTACTGTCGATACGGGTTTGGCCTCAACCGACGAATCGGTCTATGTACAGGCATTTGTTGACCAATGGCAGTCGCGGCACCATACGGTCAGACCCAAAGCTGATGTGCTGGAATCGGTTCTGAAAATAAACCATTTATTCGACCGGCCCGATCATTTTGTGATTCCGTCCAGTTTTCATCTGGGTGTTTCGCAGGAGGCTCAGCAACTCGGGTGCGATGTTTTACTGACCGGCCACGACGGCGACAGTGTGATAGCAACGGGTTACGATTTCCTGGATGTGTTGCTCGACGCCGTCGACTGGATGAATCTACAACAGGCGTGCCACCAGTATATAGACCACCGCTACCCGCCTGACCTTGCTGCCAATCCACCCCGGCTGACCAACGACGCTGCCTTCGAAACCTATGTGCTAAGTCTACTTGGCTCTACCCTGAAAAAACGTCTGAAAGAGCAATCGACCGGTGATTTCCTTTCGCTACTCAGGCACCAAAAGCAGGTCTTTGGACTCTCTACTACCGGCATTCTCGCTTATTGTGCCAAACGGATCAAGGAAAAACTAACACGTCGGGCGCAGTTCGCCAATGCCTTTTCGCCGGATTTCAACCAGCGTGTTTTCGCAAGGCCGCACCTGTCTACCGAGCCAATGGCAACCGCTTTGAGCGAAGGGCAGGTGGTTCCGGTAAAGCAAATTCTGAACACGACGAATGTGATTTGCAATGAGCAACTAAATCATATTGGGGCTTATTATGGCCATTCGTATTCCTTTCCTTTTTTTGATAAACAGGTGGTTGAATTGGGTCTGGCGACTCCGCTGGAAATTTGCTTTGATCGTGGACGCGGCCGTGGCCTGATTCGGAATGGCCTGCATACGTTGTTGCCTCCGGCAATTCGGGAGCGACTGACAAAAGCAAACTTTGTGGAATACGGAAATGTATCGGCAAGGCAACTGTACACCGCGACCCATGACCAATTTTTGTCGGGTGCTCACCCTATTTGGGGCGTTGTCGACAGGCAGGTGTTTTCTAAACTGGTAAAGATTGTTTTCAACCCTCAACTACCCGTTACCCGAAAAACGCGCTATAACTGGCTGTTAAGCCGAATTATCTACCTGGCTCTCTGGCTGGACTCACTACCGAAGTAGACACGGGGAACTATTACTGACGTACAGGCAAAAATCGGAGCAATGACTGTATGGCTCGTATAAACAGAGTAAGGAAACCTACCTCTCTGGGTAGATAAATCAGCCGTTTACCCACCTCGAACAAGCTATATCGAAATACACGGCTGCTTAGGAATGTACCGAATGTTTTGAGCCGCTTACCGAGGGTTGTCTGGGCTTTTATCAGGAAGCTAAGTTGCAACAGAACCAGATTGCTGTATTCGTTCGCTTTCGCCATTTCCCAGTTTCGGGCATAATCTTCGGCAATCGAACGGATTCGGGATGAGGTTATCAGTGTCTTCACCAGGGGCGGTACTTCCAACTCCCAGATTTGCCAGCACCAGTATACTCCCGCCAAAAAGACATCGTCAAACCCGTAGCGGCTTAGTTCCGCCAGCAACCAGGTCCAGTTAATGTTTCTGTCCTTCAGCGAGAAATATAAATCGTTCACATAGTAGATGTGTTGCCAGATGTTATTGACGCCGTGATGCGTCACCAGCAAAATGATCATCAGTTCGGTCGAAGATGCAGGTTGCGACCGAACGTAAGGCAGGTCAAACAGGGCGTAGTGCGGGTTGAAACCCATAATTTGCCAGTGCAGATCAATATCGAAATGACTGTCGTTGAAAAAGGGTTTGAATAAACTGACTTCATACAAATCGGAAAGAATCGAGTGTTCACCCTGTTGCCAGTGCCACTTGTGCTTGTTCGATAAGTGATAATGATGATTCTGCAAGAGATGTATCGTTTTGAAAACATCGTCTTTATTAACCAACAGGTCAATGTCGCCACTAAGTCGGAGGCTGCTGTCCGGGTAGGCATGTTCGGCCAGAAAAATACCCTTGAGTGGTAGGTGCTCAATAGCGTGTTCCGTCAATAGAACACTTACTTCTTTGTAGTGGTGTAATTTTAACAGATTATCCGTGGCGGTTATCCGACACTCTCGCTTGAGCGATGTGATAACAGTTACGGGTGTGCCGGGTATCTGCCGGAGGGCTCGATACAGGAATGGCTTGAGTCGGTGTCGATCTGCCAGCGTGTCAAGGCGGTTCCAGTCAATGGGACGCTGCTGTATAAATTGGGTGATCTGCGTCTTTTTTTCGGTCGATATATCTACCGCACAGGCCATTAATAGTAAGACTGCTTCAGGAGAGAAACTATCCTTCATGGTGTGATTGAAACCGTCGTTAGCTCCAGTCTAAAATTGGCTCGAACACCTGGTTGGGCTGCTCACCCAAAATAGTTTTACCTTTATACACAACCCAGGCATGCGCCGAAAAAGCCTGATTTACCTTACGAACGCCAATATAAATCCGGACATCCGGGCAGCGCTTTAACAGCCATTTTGCGCTGAGTGACTGTACCAGACAGGTAAAACCAAACGGAATTTGATTACTCAACACCTGAATAGCCCAGATTGTACCGGTGATGTTTTTTTCGGGAAGCACACGTCCGGAATAAGGCGGGCGGGGTGCCCGTTTATAAAACCAACGGAAGGGAAAAAGAAGCAGCAGGCATTTGTAGACAATAAGAACAAGAAATACGCGGATCAGCAGCCATTGATTGCCTCCACTTAATGAGCGAACTTTTGCAGCGCTAGACACTGGCTTCAATAAGCTTTTCACGTAGCAGGTTATCTAAAAATAGCGCCAGCTCTTCCTGGCAAACTGCTGGCTCAACGTCAAACTCATCGAGTAAATGAGCCTGGATTTCGTGGACAGGTATATCTTTCTTTTCCTGCAGGAGCGCCCAGATAAACCCGCCTACTTCGTTTAATTCGTAATAATTGCCTGCCTCATAGTTAAGCAGAATGGTCTCGTTACCAAGAACGGAAGAGGACTGATTAGGACGTAATAAAATGCGTGTGTCAAGTGTAATGGCCATAAGCATATTAACTAAATCGGATGGAAGTTACTGAAAAGCGCTTGATTCGCCAAGAGTAGGGCTGGTCAGACACCTGAGCGATCCTGCATGAATCCGATTAGGTGCATAGGGCTATTGTGACACCCGATGTGAGTGTAAGGCCGCTTTAGTGTGAAGTTGGTGCATCAGGCCAACCACAAGCAGATACTGTGCGGCTGCGTAGGTGCTCATGACTACCCAGGTTGCGCCGGGTATAGGATGCAGAAATTTATCTATGGCTATGGCTGAGTCAGATAATATAAAGAGCAGCGCACCTACCAAAATGGCCCCTTGAGTCAGTGCCCTATGTAGGTGAAATTCCTCGACTTGAGTAGCCAGCAACCCCATTGTACTCAGGCAAAACACGTAGCCGACCACCGGCCACCAGAGGGGTGTCAAGGCTGGATTTTTGACGAATACCGGATAAAGTAAAATCAGGAAAACCAGGTCATAAATCAGGAAGGGAAGGGCTGTTTTCCACAGCGACTGGATGGTAACCGTTCTCTCTGTCCGGTGAATAACTAACCAAAAGGCACGGCAGTAACACAACTGCATAATCAGAAATGAGCCCAGGCCCAGGGCGAACAAATCTACTTCCTGAATCATCAGAAAAACGTCGCCCAGTAAAGCGAAAAGCATTCCAACCATCAACCAGCGACTAATGACGGGGAGGTCTGACGGACGGTAGTGCTGCCAGACATACAGAAGCAGCAACGCCATGATCAACGGTTTACTACCATAGTGCAGCCAGCGAATGTGCAGAGTGTCGCTGGTCATTTCGAGCAGTGTAACGACTATAAACGAAATCGTAAAGGAGCGGGTAGGAGAAGTCGTCATGGCGATCTATTAGGTCGTCCAAGGTACTTAAAAACTACAGAACGTAACTCAAAATCAGGCTTTTGTTGGCTAAGCTTGAAAGTATGTTCAAACTATTTCAGGGGCAGCGTGTTTATCCTATACTCAACAAAAAGAGAAGATCATGGATAAGTTACAGAAGTTTGAGTTGATGAATAAGATTGTTCGTGAGCTGGAAGACCTTCAAAATAGCCAGACAGCTATTATCGAGAAAATCGGTAAAATTGAAGTAGACAATATGAACGGGTTGAACGACTCGTATCTGGAGCAAAATCTGGGCACAATGCACAGTAAAATTGCCGAAAATGTCGATTCTGTTACCGAAATTTTCGCGCACTTTGAAACGCAGCGTGACGAATACGCCGAAAAAAATAGCGCAGACATTGCCGCAGCCGAAGCAGCTGCAGCACTGGAAGCAATCAAGTAATAACTCTTTTTAATGCAACAAAGCCGGGCAATCTGTCCGGCTTTTTGTATTAGCTGGGGCTAGCCTGGTCAAAGCGATTCGGGGGTAGCGGGTAAATAACGGAAGAGCTTATGATCCGCGTAAAATGTGCCGCCCGGAAGAATAGACGCCAACAAGGCCAGACCCATTTTCCCCATACTCCACCCATACTCGATCTTGGCCTGAATCACCATCAGCACATACAGCAGAAACAGCAAACCGTGAATCGGTCCGAGTATCTGCACCGCTTCCGGGTGCCCACCCATTCGTTTTAAGGGAACAGCAATAAACAGGAGTAACAGATAAGAAACACCTTCGGCAAAGCCAATGACGCGTAATCGGGTCTTGAGAGACGTGAAAAAATTCATGCTAGGGGAGTTTAAAAATCAGCGGCCCATCCTATCAAAATGCACGATACCAGCCCCGTGAGGCCAGTGGTGAGAAGGGCCAGGGTACAGCTATCAGAATCAATACAAGTCCAATGGTAAAATAGATCGCTGTTGTCTTGAATTTTTCCTGTGCAGTAGCCTTTCGTTTTGCCAGACTGGAGCCAATCGTGATGACAATGACAGCCGTAAACATAAGGCTGACGTGAATAATACTGAAAAAACGAAACTCCGGCGATTGACCGGCATCAGGTTTAAAACGCCAGTAATAGCTAATGAGTGGGCTGATGAAGTAGAGGTAAAAGCCAATCAATAGTTGAGTATGAACAATGGATGTGGCAACAACACGAATGGTTTGGTCGAAAGGGCGATAGTGGCGTGGCAATAACCAGCCGGAGTAACTACTGACAAGAGTAGCTACTAAACTAACCAAGACAAGCCAGCGAAACGCATTATGAATAACCAAGAGAATCGGGTAGACCATAAGCCGATAAATAACCAGATGAGAAAACGTATGCAAAGTTCAGTTTGTCAGGCCATTGCGAAGTAGGCATAAAGCGGCTAAGATTGGTCAAAATCAATCATTCAGGTTAAGGGTTCAATTGTCCCGTTTCTAAAATCACCCGGACTCATTTTGGCGTATTTTCGAAACAGTCTGCCAAAACCAGACTGATCATCGAAACCCATTTGATTGGCAATCTGGGCAATGGTTAGGGTAGATTGGAACAGCAATACTTTCGCTTCCAGCACAATGCGCTCGTCAATCCAGATCGAAGGCGATTTACCCGTTCGGCCTTTGATTACTTTATTTAAGTGGTTGGGGCTAACACTCAATTGCGCGGCATAGTAACTAACTGATCGGTTGACCCGCACCTGGGTGGTGAGCAAGTCCATAAAGCCCTGCACGAGCCGGTCTCCCGCATCTGTTTTGGTCGTCATTGTTCCCACATACGCCCGATTTATCTCAACCAGCAAAGCCAGCAAATAAGGGCGAATGAGGTCTGTTTTAGTCGATCCGTTTTCGGTGTATTCGATTGTCAGCCGGTCAAACAGGGCTTTGATAAATGCCGTTTGCTGAACCGACAGTGAAACAAACGGATTGCCCGTCAGCTTCAGGAAATCAAAATCGGCGTCAATCCCCGCGTTAAGCAGTAAGGTCGGGCTGAAAAAACACATGAAGCCCGTTGCATCTTCCCGAATGGCGTGCAGCGTGAAAATTTGAAGGGCAGGTACAATGGCCAGTTCCTGTGCCGACAGGACATAGGCCAGATGGCCGACGGTCAGCTCAACCTGTCCGGCCGTAACGAGAATCAAAGCGTGATTGCTGGTTCGGGAAGGAGGGAGTGGCAGCTTTATAACCGGTCGGCTGTATTCCAGCGGAGCAACAATGAACTGGTTGAAATTGGCCTTAAAGCGCTCGGACCACGACTCGTTTTTTACGAGAAAGCGTTCGCGGGCCATTTCGGGGCTGATAGCCGGAAACGAATCATCGGGCGTCATGGCTAGTACAAT
>CAXTJJ010000329.1:0-7285 GCA_964244155.1 uncultured Spirosoma sp. | reverse complement strand
TATTGGGCGACGCGTTCGGGAGTAACTCTGTCTGTTAGCTGCGCCGTAATCGAATTTACCGAACGCGCCATTGCCCGGCGCAGGGTCATGTTGGAATACGAATAATAGCCGGTTGAATTTTTGGGTTCCCAGATCTTATCCTCGCCATTTTCACGATATTCTTTGCGGAAAGGTCGATCCTGAATACGGTCGCAGGGGCTGAGGTTAATCAGCGTGTCATCTATGGCTGTGGTATAAACAAAGGGCTTAAACGTCGACCCTGGCTGGCGTTTGCCCTGCTTGACATGGTCGTATTTGAAAAAATCGTAGTCCAGACCGCCAACCCAGGCCCGTATGTAGCCTGTACGCGGGTCCATCGCGACCATGCCCGATTGCAAAAAGTGCTTGTAGTATGCAATGGAATCGTAGGGGGTCATTGAGGTTGAATCGTAACCACGCTTACTAGTCCAGCTAAACACCCGCATCTTGTATTTCACGTTCTTCATATAATACATGATCGAATCGGGATAAAGGGGCATAAAACGTCGCTTCAGCGATTTGTATCGTTCTGTCCGGTGGGCTACGGAATCGATAAATCCGGGAATCTCGTTGCCATCTTCGTCTGTCCAGGGATTTCTGTCGCGCCAGTGGTTGTCGAACGAGCGCTGTAATTGCTTCATTTTCTCACTGGTAGCTTCTTCGGCATACGTCTGCATGTGCGAGTCGATGGTCGTGATAATACGCAACCCATCGGTGTAGAGGTCATAGCCATTTTCTTCTCCCCACTTCTTTACGTAGTCCTGAACAACATTTTTGAGGTAACTGGCCGGACCGGAATAAGGATTTTCGGGCGTAAATTCCGTTACGAGTGGTAACGCGCTGATGGAGTCGGCCTGGGCTTTGGTCAGGAAGTTATATTTGGCCATTTGCCCAAGCACAACGTTTCGGCGTTCGCGGGAGCGTTTGGGATTCCTGAGTGGATTGTAGTTTGTTGTGGCTTTTTGCAGGCCAACCAATACGGCTCCTTCCTGTACATTCAGACTGTCTGGGACTTTGTTGAAGAATGTCCGGGCGGCCGTTTTGAGTCCAAAGGCGTTGCTGCCAAAATCCACTGTATTGAAATAATAGGTAATGATTTCATCCTTTGAGAAATTGCCTTCCAGTTTCAGAGCCATCAGCCATTCTTTCGACTTGTAAATGACTTTTCGGATCAATGGAATGCGGGTCAATAGGCCCGTACTGGTTTTTCGGCGGGTTTTGAAGAGGTTTTTGGCTAACTGTTGCGTAATGGTCGAACCACCCCCATCCCGGCCGAAACTAACAACGGCACGGCCTATAGCCCGTGGATCGACACCGCCATGGTCGTAGAAACGCGCATCTTCAGTAGCAATAAGGGCGTTAATTAACGATTTCGGAATGTTCTCGTATTTGATTGGGGTTCGGTTCTCGGCGTAAAACTTACCGATCATGACCCCATCCTGTGAATATATTTCCGACGACTGGTTAAGCTTGGGATTTTTTAACTCGGTAACACTTGGCATTTCGCCCGTGAGATACAGAAAATTGTAATTCAGAATGAACACATAAATACCCAGCGCCAGAGAAGCCCAAAGAATGCCTTTCGTTGTATTTTTGAGGTAAGGGTAATACCAGGAATCGGGATCGATATACTGATGAACGAAGGCGCGAAACTGATTACGATAGCCACGATAGGTGCTTGACCATGCATTGACACGCTCCTCGCCGGCAACCCGTGCGATATGGCGGCCTACTCTGCTCCTAACGTTGCCTGCTAATTTCTGGCGTTTCCGAAATTCGCCAAAAGCATGCCGAACAACGCGGAATCGCTCCCTGTATTGACTCATGTTTTAATAGTCGAAGATAATCTGATGATTCACTCGCTGGTTCACCGATAGTGTCCAATCTATCCGATCCGGATTGACCCGCTCTGACCGGACCGGGTTCCAAATATAACGGATTTTCGACCGATGTAATATACAAAAACCGGGTCGCCCCGGCGACCCGGCTGATAGTGACCAGGTTATTTTTCAAGAATCAATATATGTATTCAGACAGAATAGCGTCCCTTGCTTACTTCTTCTCGAAGGTCATAGCTACACCGTTCATGCAATAGCGTAGGCCTGTGGGTTTGGGTCCATCATTAAACACATGACCCAGGTGACCACCGCAAACGTTGCAAAGTACCTCCGTCCGAACCATGCCGTAGGTTTTGTCAGTGTTCTCCTTTACGGCATTCTTAGCAATGGGTTGATAAAAACTTGGCCAGCCTGTGCCGGAATCAAATTTAGTATCAGACGAGAACAAGGCGTTGTGGCACCCTGCACAATAGAACGTGCCATGGTCATGAATCTCGTTAAGCGGACTGGTAAAAGCCCGTTCCGTACCGTGTTCGCGAAGTACAGAAAATTGATTTGGGGTCAGGATTTTCTTCCACTCTGCGTCGGTTTTTACTACCCGACGAGGGGGCGTATCATCTGTGGTGAAGGCTACTGCCGAGAATAGACAGGCCGACAGGAGAATTGACAGAAAGAGTTTCATATTGTTATTGACATTTTAACACAAAGACGCAAGGAAAATGCAGGGAACGTAAAAGGTATAGGCTGAGCATGTTTATCGATTCAGAATAAACAGCGTCAAAACGTATAAACAATAAGCAATGGACCTGGCTAACTATTTACTGTAAAAACAGGAAAAATGGGCATTACGTTCAGGCGTTTATGGGAGCAAGGGCCAGTAGTGTAGAGAGAGTAGGCGTAGGGCTTCCGCCCCGTTTCTCGACCGTAACGGCAAAGGCTTCTGCCCGTGCTACGTTCCGATTCATGCGTTGAACCGAAGCGGGCGAGGTTTCGAACACGCCTGCATCAACAGGTTTGCCACCCACCATCGACCAGAGTTGATACTGTTTGTCGGCTGGTAAAGGCGGCAGCGACTCAACCTGAACCGCCACCTGATGGGTTTGGCTATTCCAGAAAACGAGCATGGTGCCCTGAGGTGCTTTATCGTTGCCCTTTAATTCCAGGGTTCGGGTACCGGGCTGGCGTACAACAGCCAGTGCCTGGTCGGCCAGCGTTTTCTGGTCGCGCAGCTGACGCACCTCGGCCAGCATTCTGTTATTGTCAGTTTGAACCGATGTCAGCCTTTTTTGGGTTGTTCGTAACTGCGAAAGAAGAAAGAATGAAAATAGAAACAGCAGCAAACCCATTGATGCGGCCACAATCCAGGTAACCCGGAAGGTAGGCGAGGAGTTTGTCGTCGACAGATCGACCGGCATAGGCCGAACGATGGTTTCCGGCACTGGCTTCCCAAAATCAAGCTGTTCCATCAATTTGGTCTTTACTGATTCGGGTGGTTCAACGCTATGCGAAAGTGCGTAATTTTCAAGTACTTCCGAAAGTTGGTCAAGCTCGCGTCGTATATCCGGATAAATAGAAGATAGGCACTCGACCTCGCGTCTCTCCTGGTCGCTCACCGCACCCATGACGTAAGACTCTAAGATACCAGATGCTATGTATTCCGTGACGTTCATGATTTAAATAGTTGCTTTAGTTCCTGCAAGGCTGCCCTAACCCGGGTTTTTACTGTTCCCAGTGGCAGTTTGAGTTCTTCGGCGGCTTCTTCGTGGGTATACCCCCCAAAATAGACCAGGTCAATTAATTGTTTTCGTTCGGGTCTCAACTGGTCTACAACTTCCTTAATTCCAATGTGATCAGGATTTGGCTGCTCCGTATTGTGTTGCCGGTCAACAATATGTACGTTCTCTTCGTCGGTTCGGATTGCCGCAAAGGGCTGCGTTTTCTGGGAACGTAGCGAATCAATGGCCGTATTTCGGGAAATATTCAGCATCCAGGTGAATAAACGGCCCTTGCTGGCATCGTAGGCGTCCAGATTCTTCCAGATTTTGACGAAGATGTCTTGTAAAAGGTCAGCCGCTTGCTCATCATCACGCACAATGCGTAGCACTACCCCATAAAGAGCAGGTGAATATTGATCATAGAGCCATTGAAAAGCCTGCTGATCGCGCTGGGTCAGCTTCTCAATCAAGACGCTTTCTGAAACTAATGAAGACTGGCGTTTCACGAGGGGGGTGTTAAGTGAGCCAAATATATAGAGTTTTTCAAAAATCCAGCATTTATAGCCTGGATTAAGGCGTTCGACTCGTTATTTATAAACAGAATTTCGGGAAGGTATTCGCTGAAAACCGGTTCTACTAGTATAAACGTTGTGATACACCTCAGTTGCACACTATGGAACGCTCGTAAAGTCAAGTCATATTTCTGTAAATGAGTAAGCTGAGTTATCAGCTAATACAGTGCTGTTAGCATGCAGATGAAAAAGATCAGGCACCTAAAAATCGTTGTTTAGCTACCTGATCACATTCATCTACACGCCAGCACCTACGTCTGCAGTTTATCGGAATGAATCCATGCCCGACTTTGGCATTAATACATTACTTATACCATAAACGACTCCGTTGGATTGGGGATTGCCGCTGCCGTCAATTGACGCGGTGTGTCCTTGTTCGTCAGTAAGTGTCATACGCCCATTCGATTCCTGAATGGTCAGGTTTGTACCCGACAATGTTTTGAGGGTTGCTTTTCCGTTCCCCGCTTTTATCTGCCGACTCAATTCCGAAGGCGTCAACGAGCCACTCACCACATGATAGGATAAAAGCTGTTTTAATGCTGCGCGGTTACTTCCTTCCAATAAAGCGCCCTGTACTGTCGCTGGAAGTGTTTTAAAGGCTGCATTGGTCGGTGCAAAGACTGTATACGGGCCACTGCCTTTGAGCGTTTCCCACATATCGGCCGATTGCAGGGCGTTTTGCAGCGTTGTGTAGTTAGGCGATGACGAAACAAAATCACCAATGCTGGTATTGCGAACGGTACTGCCTGCTTTAACCGCCGGGTCTGGGCTGGTTCTGGCTCCCGATACAGCCGCTGCGGTTCCGGCGTTTGAATCAGGTGCACTCGTGTTTGGTGAATACGAACTACCCGAACTGCTCGATGAACTACGGGCTGCACTGTTGTTTTGCCCATTGCTTACCTGGTCGGCGGGGGTAGGCGACGCGTTTGGGTTACTGCCAGCACCCGTTGGTGCATTGGTTACGTTGTTGCTATTGTAGTTTGTTGTGTTGCTGTTGTTCACCGCTGTGCCTTCGCTGGCCGAACTCTGCCGATACCGAGCGTCTTGTGGCGAGGTGTTTGTGGTGGTAGCAGCACTGCCAGCTTTCTGATTGGTCAGTTTACGGTTGCGTTTCATCGCTCGCTTTTGCTCTTTGGATGGTTTTGCCGGCATCGAATCGGGGGCAATGGCTCCTTGTGGATACGATGACGAGGTCGCGACTCCTGTTGGGGTTGTCTGCGCCCAACCGGTAGTCGCAATCAGCGCTGTTCCCAACGCGAATAGACTAATGTGTTGCTTGATTTTCATAACGTTGTCGAGTAAGAGTGAATCTGGTATTCTTCCTATTTTAACCGAGTTACAGGCAAAAAGTTTGGGTTCGATTTAGTGTTGTTTACACAAAGGCGGGTAGATTTGCTGTTGTCTCAACAAACCATAGAACACCTGTATGCAGTCTATTCTTCCATTACCCACCCAACCCGTCAAGCCCGGTACGAGTACCGGACAGCATTTCTGGCACGCCACTGATGCGTCGACCGGCCAACCCGCCAAGACCCTTGATTCCTTTTCTCCGGCCGACGGGCAACTGATTGCCCGCGTTACCCTAACGAGCCGTGCTGACTACGACCGCGTTGTTGAGACAGCGCAGACAGCTTTTGCCGACTGGCGAGTGGTTCCCGCTCCACGTAGGGGTGAGATTGTCCGGCAAATGGGCGAGCAGTTTCGGCGATATAAGCGGGAACTGGGAACCCTGGTCAGCTACGAAATGGGCAAGTCGTTGCAGGAGGGTTTGGGCGAGGTACAGGAAATTATCGACATCTGCGACTTTGCCGTGGGCCAGTCGCGTCAGTTATACGGTCTGTCGATGCACTCCGAGCGCCCCGCCCACCGAATGCTGGAGCAATGGCATCCGCTGGGCGTGGTTGGCATTATCTCGGCCTTTAACTTTCCGGTGGCTGTTTGGTCATGGAATGCCATGCTGGCCTGGATTTGTGGCGATGTCTGTATCTGGAAGCCATCCGAAAAAACACCGCTTACGGCTCTGGCCTGCCAGCAGATTATTGGCGAGGTATTGCGTAACAACGATGTTCCCGAAGGGGTGTCCTGCCTGGTTACGGGCGGCCGCGACACGGGCGAGTGGCTGGCGCGCGACCCGCGTGTAGCCCTGGTGTCGGCCACGGGCAGCACCCGAATGGGCAAAGCTGTTGCTGAAACAGTGGCGGGCCGGTTAGGAAAGAGCCTGCTCGAACTGGGTGGTAACAACGCCATTATCGTATCGGAACATGCCGACCTTGATCTGGCCATTCCGGCTATCGTTTTTGGTGCCGTTGGTACTGCCGGTCAACGTTGCACCAGCACTCGCCGAATCATTGTGCAGGAAAGTATTTATGATGATGTGAAAAGCAGACTTAAAAACGCGTATGCGCAGTTGCGTATAGGGAATCCGTTAGATGAATCCTTCCATGTGGGTCCGGTCATTGATCAGGCTGCTGTACATAGTTACGAGTTGGCCGTGGCCGAAATCCGAGCATCGGGCGGGCAGTTTGTGGTGGAGCCGGGTCTTATTAACGGGCTGGGTTTTGAATCAGGTTGTTATGTACGGCCATGCATTGCCGAAGCCGAGAACCACTGGCCTGTTGTGCAGCGGGAAACCTTCGCGCCAATCTTGTACCTGCTCAAATACACAACCCTCGATGACGCTATTGTACAGCAGAACAGCGTACCACAGGGGCTTTCCTCGGCTATTTTTACCCTGAATATGCGCGAAGCCGAACGGTTTCTGGCAGTATCGGGGTCGGATTGTGGCATTGCCAACGTAAACATTGGTACCTCGGGCGCCGAAATCGGTGGTGCGTTTGGGGGCGAAAAAGAGACGGGGGGCGGTCGCGAATCGGGTTCTGATGCCTGGAAAGCCTACATGCGCCGACAAACCAACACCATCAACTACGGCGTCACCATGCCTCTGGCTCAGGGAATTACGTTTGAATTGTAAAATAGTCGGTAAGTGGCTGCGCCTAAGTCAGTAAGTCGGTAAGTCGGTAAGTCAGTAAGTCAGTAAGTTGGTAAGTCAGTAAGTCGGTAAGTCAGTAAGTGGCTGACGCATACAAATACTTATTGCGTCAGCCACTTACTGACTTACCGACTTAGGCGCAGCCACTTACCG
>CAXTJJ010000328.1:0-7292 GCA_964244155.1 uncultured Spirosoma sp. | reverse complement strand
TAAAACCAGGAACGTCCGTGATTTTTGCTGGTTAGTTTTACACTCAATACCGGCGTTAGCGTCAGCGATACGAAAGCTGAAATCAGTACAGCTCCGGCCACCACAATGCCAAACTCCCGGAATAATCGTCCAACGAAACCTTCCAGAAAGATAATCGGCAGGAACACTATGGCCAGTGTAATACTGGTGGCGATAACGGCAAAGAAAATCTCGTTAGAGCCTTCTTTCGCGGCCTCGTGCGTTTCCACTCCTTCTTCAATTTTCTTGAAGATGTTCTCTGTAACAACGATACCATCATCTACCACAAGACCTGTCGCCAGCACGATACCCAGAAGGGTGAGTACGTTGATACTGAAATCGGCAACATACATGATGAAAAACGCGCCAATGAGCGATACCGGAATATCGATAAGCGGACGGAATGCAATGAGCCAGTCGCGGAAAAAGAAGTAAATAACCAGTACAACCAGTACGAACGAAATAAGCAGAGTTTCACCTACTTCTTCGATAGCCCTGCGGATGAATATACTTCGGTCGACACCAATGCTCACTATAATATCTTCCGGTAAATCTTTTTTGAGCTGGTCGAAGCGTTTATAAAACTCATCGGCAATGCTCACGTAGTTGGCACCCGGCTGTGGAATCAGGGCCAGAATAACGCCCACTGCTCCGTTTTGTTTGGAGATGGTTTCTTCGTTTTCAGCGCCAATGGTAGCATAACCAACGTCTTTGAATCGGACAATCTGGTTGCTCGTTTGCCGCAGAATCAGGTTATTGAAATCTTCCTCTGTCGTTAGTCGTCCAACTGCTTTAACGGTTAATTCAGTGTTGTTGCCATATACTTTTCCGCTGGGCAGTTCAACGTTCTGTGCGTTCAGAGCCGTCTGAATATCCTGCGACGTAAGCCGATAAGCCGACAATTTGATCGGGTCGATCCAGAGACGCATGGCCTGACGTTTCAGCCCGTAGATATTGGCCTGACTAACGCCCGGAATGGTTTGCAACCGTTCCTGAAGTACGTTCTCGGCATAGTCCGACAATTGTGTCGGGTTCCGTGTTGTACTTTGAACGGTCATAAAAATGATCGGATCGGAGTTGGCATCGGCTTTTGTCACAACAGGCGGGGCGTCGATGTCCTGCGGAAGCTGACGTTGGGCCTGGGCTACTTTGTCGCGAACGTCGTTGGCTGCCTGCTCCAGATTTGCATCGAGGTTAAACTCAACCGTGATGGTACTGGCCCCCAAGGCGCTGTTAGACGAGATCGTGCGAATCCCTTCGATACTGTTCAGGGATTTTTCGATAGGCTCGGTGATCTGCGATTCAATAATATCGGGGTTAGCCCCGGTATAGTTTGTCCGCACCGAAATAACCGGCGGGTCAATGGCTGGGTATTCGCGAACGCCCAGAAAGGTAAAGCCAATGACTCCGAACAGCACGATGACGATAGACATCACCATGGCAAAAACGGGTCGGTTCAGGCTAAGCTCGGGGAGACTCATAATGAAAGTTGAGTTGTCAAGTTGTTTGGTTATACAATTGTCTAGTTGAAATGTTCTCGGGTGGTTTGGTCAACTTCACAACCCTACAACTTTAAAACGCTACAACTACAATTAATTACTAGCGACTTTCGGTCCTGTATTTGGCAACGTAATAACCTTGCTGATTTTAACCGGCGCGTCCTGTTTCAAAAACAGCAGGCCTGTTGTGGCAACGGTATCTCCTTTTTGAAGGCCCGACAGAATCTGGATAGATCCCGCAGTTCGTAAGCCAGTCGTCACATCTTTAAAGACAGCCTTTCCATTTTTTACCAGAATAACCTGATTGGTTCGGGTTTGTGGAATGACGGCCTGCGTTGGAACGACTAAACTCTGGTCGTTTTGAATCGTTAGCGTTACCCTGGCGAATGTGCCGGGTCGGAACAAAGGCTGACCATTGCCTGCGGTGGCGTTATTGACGCGGGCCCGAATGCGTAGGTTACGGGTCTGCTCATCCACCCCTGGTTCAATAGCGTATACAACACCCTGGCTCTGCCGATTGCTTCCATCTACCATAAACGAAATCTTACTGCCGGTATGTACAGACGGGCCGTATTTCTCAGGAATCGAGAAATCGAGTTTGAGTGACGAAATCTGTTGCAGGCGGGCAATGAGTGTACTGGGCGATACGACGGCTCCGGAACTGACATTCCGAAGACCTACAACACCCGAAAAAGGAGCCCGGATTTCGGTGCGCTGCAGGTTTGCCTTCACCAGCTCAATATCTGCCAGCGATGACCGCAGGTTGGTCGTTACAATGTCATATTCCTGCTGGCTGATACCACCCCGAGCCAGCAGTTGCTTGTTCCGGTCTTCGGTGCGTTGGGCATTATCGGCCTGCGCCTGAAGTTTCTGAAGCTGAGCCCGCAGGTCCGTGTCGAAGAGTTTAACCAATAAAGCTCCTTTGGTAACGGGTTGTCCCTCTTTGATATTTAGTTGGATGATACGAGCCGAAATTTCGGGATAGATATCTACTTGTTCGGAGGCCAGCAGGGAACCACTGGACACTACATCTTCACGGAGGTTTTGCGAAATGACGACAAAGCCATTCACACTGGAAGGACCGCCACCACCGGGGCCACCTTTTCCACCACCAGGTCCACCTTTGGCGTCGGCTCCGCCTTTGCCACCACCGCCCCCTGCACCTGCAGCACCGGGTGCGGGATGTAAAACCTTATTGTACACAATTATCCCGCCGAGTACCAAAACGACGAGACCGATAGCAATCCATCTTTTCACAGGAAATTATTTTTCAGAAAGGACTTTAGGATTAACGACCGAATGGCCGCATTTGTTCTTATACTGCAAAGCTATCAAGGTTAACGACTATATCAATCGACAGATAGCTGAATATGAATGGATTTTACTGGAATTATTTGGGGCTGAACTGGAATGAAAAATGGCTCGGACCCGTAAAAATGCTTACTCGTCTAATTCAAGCATGACGCATTTTTCTGTCCTTATGATAAGCTTATCTGATGGTTATGAATAACATAGAGAATTTAAATGACCAATTAGTAACGGAGGTCTATACACGTACTATTCAGGAAGTACTTATAAATTAGTTTTGACCGATGTGATGAGGTTGGACAACGAGTTAGTAGATATGTTTACGAATCCAGTACCATCAGCAACTCACTGATCATCATGGCTGTTGCACCCCACACCCGATAGCCCTGAATCTGATAGAAAGGGGCGTCGACGAGTACACCTCGAACTTCGATCTGGCTATCGCCGACAATTGTTTCATCCAAAAGCGTATCGAGTGTAACCTCAACCACTGCTTCGACCTCGCGCGGGTCAGGATAGAAGTCAGGGCGATAGGGGAGGACGCCCACCACCGGCTGCACATAAAAATTGCTGGGAGGAATGAACAACTCGGTCAACAAGCCAAGGACTTTCACATCTGACACCCGGATGCCTACTTCTTCCTGAGCTTCACGCAAAGCCGTTCGGGTCAGGTTTTCATCAATCCGCTCCATACGTCCACCCGGAAAGGCCATCTGACCGGCATGAACACCATCATATTGAGGGCGCAGGATGAGCGGCAGGTAAATCGAATTCTGGTAGGGATAAAAACAGATGAGCACGGCACTCCGACGCGTCCGCTCGTTCGGTTTGACGCCAAGCCGATACCGCGCTGTCGACGCCATCTTCTGATGAGCGGATTCGCCCGGCAGTGGTTTTTGTAACCGTTGACGGAGGTTTTCAGCGAAGGTATGGAATGACGTGTCGATCATTTTTGGGTGTTCGGTAGTTGGTTTTTGGTTAAGAGGAGTGGGTGGTCTGTCGCGCAAGCCGAACACCGTAAGCCAAAAACCGTAAACCTATTTATACAACTTAACTAATTCTTCGGCACATCGTTCACCGTCCATTGCTGCCGACACAATTCCTCCTGCATAACCAGCTCCTTCGCCACAGGGAAACAACCGCCTAACCTGCTCGTGTTCACAGGTTTCTCGGTGACGAGGAATCCGAACGGGCGATGATGTACGACTCTCGACACCAATTACCTGCCCGTCGTTACTTAAATACCCCTTCATTTTTCGACCGAAATCGCGCAGACCCTGCCGGAGGGGCTGGGCAATATGATCGGGCAGTACCTCGCTCATATCAACGGATGCCAGACCGGGTTGGTAGGAGGTAGGTAATAACTGATTCGACAACCGTCCGTCTACAAAGTCGGCGACGCGTTGTGCGGGCGCCGTTTGTCGGCCATCGCCCATCTTACAAGCCCAGCGTTCCAGATCCTGTTGCAACGCCAGTCCGGCCAATGGGCCTTCGTCGGCATAAGGAAGAAGGTCTTCGTCGGCAATCGAAACTACCAGCCCCGAATTGGCGAATTGAGAGTCCCGACGCGAAGGAGACATCCCATTAACGACCAGTTCGCCCGGAGCGGTTGCGGCAGGCACAATAAAACCACCCGGACACATACAAAACGAAAAAACGCCCCGCTCTACCCCTTTGAATCGGGTTTGTGCGACCAGACTGTAGGAGGCAGCCGGTAAATAATCGCCCCTGGCAGGCCGGTGGTATTGAAATTGATCGATCAAACTTTGCTGGTGTTCAATTCGAACCCCCATGGCAAACGGCTTGGCTTCGATACGGATATTACGCTGTTGAAGCAGATAGAAAATATCACGTGCCGAGTGCCCCGTTGCCAGAATAACACCGATGCCCATGATCGACTCGCCGTTGGCCAGCACTACACCGTTTAGCTCAGTGGGATGCAGAGGATTGCCGCTCAGAATCAGGTCGGTTACTTTTGTATCGAACCGAACTTCGCCACCAGCCTGCAGGATGCTCCCGCGGAGGTCGGTGACCACACCCGGTAGTTTATTGGTGCCGATGTGCGGGTGTGTATCGACCAGAATCTGGTCAGTAGCGCCGTGGGCTACGAAAATTTCCAGAATACGCCGAACATCGCCCCGCTTAGTGGCGCGGGTATATAACTTACCATCCGAATACGTTCCGGCACCACCTTCACCAAAGCAGTAGTTCGATTCGGGATTAACCACATGATCTTTGTTGATGGCGGCCAAGTCGCGTCGGCGGGCACGCACATCACTGCCACGCTCCAGCACAATGGGTTTAATACCTAGTTCGATCAGGCGAAGGGCGGCAAAGAGTCCTGCCGGTCCTGCCCCCACAATAATGGCCTGGGGCGCCCGGCTAACATCGGTTTGTGGCTTTTTGTATTGAATAAGCGGGGGTGGGGCTTCGCCGGAAAACACATCGGCATCTACCTTTACCCGAACCTGGCGGTTACGTGCGTCGATCGACTGCCTGCGTTTGCGTACCACCACATCCTGGGTGTCGGGTAGGGCAAGATGTCCCAGAGCTTGTTCCCGGAAAGCTTGTTCGTCCAAAGCCAGTTCGGGTGGTAGATTAAGTGAAATCTGGTGAATCATCGTTAAAAAACCGATACGATTCGTCGTTACGGCGGGTAGGCAACTAAAATATAAACTTGTAAGGTTCGTGCAATATACTAACAGGTATACACTGGTTTGGGTTCTTCTGGACTAAATTCTGCCGTATTCGGCAAGCTAAGCGTATATAGGTCGTCTTGTTCCGCAAATTACCGCCGGGTAGTAGGGTAGAATCAGACTTTAATACTCTATTTAAGGTACTAATCAAGAAAGAACGACAATGAAGTTTAGTCTTTTGGGCTTCCTGCTGATTTTTAGTCATGTGATACAGGCGCAGTCAATTACCGCCCAATCCGAACGCAATATACCCTGGTCGCAACGGATGGTCGCCACCATCATGGCCAACAACGCCGATTCTATAGCATATGTAAAGGAGGGTAAAGATGCGCATTGGGAGTATGAAATGGGCGTTATTCTACAAGCCATCGAGCAGGTTTGGTACCGTACTGCCGATGATCGCTATTTTCAGTATATCCAGAAGAATATGGATCGGTATGTGACTACCGACGGCTCCATCCGGACTTACAAAATGGATGAGTACAATATTGATTACATAACACCCGGTCGATCGCTGTTAACGCTTGCGCAACAATCATTGCCCGGTAATGAAAAATACCGCAAAGCCGCTGCGCTGCTTCGTCAGCAACTGGCTCAACAGCCTCGTACCAACGAAGGCGGGTTCTGGCATAAGAAACGTTATCCTTACCAGATGTGGCTCGACGGGTTGTACATGGCCGAACCGTTTTTTGCAGAATACACTAAACTATATGGGGGGGGCGCCGGAACCGAAAAGAAAGATTTCGATGACATCGTGAATCAGTTTGTGTGGATGGAAAACCATTCCCGAGATGCCAAAACAGGTTTGCTTTATCATGGATGGGACGAAAGCCGGACGCAGAAATGGGCTAATAAAGAAACGGGTAAATCGCCAAATTTCTGGAGCCGTGCTATGGGCTGGTATGTTATGGCACTGGTTGATGTGCTGGACTATTTGCCAGCGTCGTATCCGCGCCGGGCGGAACTGGTAACGATTCTACAACGAACGTTACCGGCCATTGTGAACCATCAGGACCCAGCATCTGGCTGCTGGTATCAGGTAACGGATCGCCTGGGCAAGAAAGGAAATTACCTCGAAGCATCCGGCACCGGCATGTTTGTGTATGCCATTGCCAAAGGGGTTCGGATGGGGTATTTGCCTGTAACGATGCTGGCATCGGCTCGTAAGGGATACGATGGTATGCTGAAAAATTTTATTTCGACCGATGCAAAAGGCCAGATTCACCTGGAGAAAACGGTGCTGGTGGGTGGTCTGGGGGGGACACCTTACCGGGATGGTAGTTATGAATATTACCTGAGCGAACCGTTGCGTCAGGATGATCTGAAAGGCGTGGGACCGTTTATTATGGCCAGCGTCGAAATGGAAATTGCCAGGGAGCGTACGATAGGTCAGGGAAAAACAGTGGCGGTCGATAATTACTTTAACCACGAATTTCGCAAAAGTGCCACAGGCGAACAGGAACCCTTTCATTACCTCTGGGCCGACCGGATGCACTCGGGTTTTTTCTGGTGGGGCAACATATTCCGGAATCTGGGAGCCAAGACCATTACGATATCCGCTGCTCCTACGGCGGTTTCGCTTAAAGGCGTCGACGTTTACATCATCGTTGACCCCGATACGCCCAAAGAAACAGCAACACCGAATTATGTACGTGAAACCGACATAGAGGCAATTGCCAGTTGGGTACAGGCAGGCGGCACGCTGGTGCTGATGGCTAATGATACGTCGAACTGTGAACACAAGCATTTTGGTCAGTTAGCGTCCCGCTTT
>CAXTJJ010000327.1:0-7296 GCA_964244155.1 uncultured Spirosoma sp. | reverse complement strand
TGGCAAACTCAGCTAAAGCGTCGGATTTAAAGTTTTTTTTTTTTTTTGTTAAACGTAATCCTGATACATTGCAGCGGTTGGTCAATTACGAGATGTTGATTCAACGCAGTATTCGTCAGTTCGATAGTATCGCTGTAAATTATGTAGCAGCCTACTGGTTAGCGACATCACTACCCGGCCTGACGCTTGATTTTGCCAAATTACTTTATGGTTACGGTCGTCCGCAGATAAAAGACCAGGCGTTGGCGCAATCACTCGATGAACTATATCGGCTTGAAGTGAAAGATAGTACCCGCATCCGGTCGGCCATTCAAACGCTAAAGAAATCAGGCAGCACTGCAACATCTCTGGAAATATCGCCCGGCGTTTTCGTAACGAAATCTACCTTGGGGAGCGGCTACTCACTTTTCGATCAAATCGTCAATGCAAATCGGGGTAAGGTTATTTACCTGCTCTTTTTCTCACCTACTGATGATTCGGGTCGTCAAGCCGCTATTGACGCCCAACGTTTGCGTAATGCTTACAGCACACGCAATTTTGCCTTAGTCTACCTGCCACTTCCAGATGCAGATCAATCACTGTGGCCCGAAATTGCGGCCCGGTACAACCTGGAAGGCGATCATCTATTACTCACCGACTCACAATTGCTTAATGCCCTGGAGCGGATACGATCTGATAATGATCTGTCTGGCACAATTATTAATCGAACGGGTAAGATTGTCAAACGAAACGCGCCCTTGCCGGACGCGTTCGATGAGGCCAAAAAATTAATTGATAAGAATTTGTAGATTTTGGGTTTACAAGCCGTGTTGATCCAGCAAATAAATCAGAGCCGCCATTGAAGCGGCACCCAGTTCAAGTTCACGCTGGCTAACAACCTCAAACGTATCAGCAGCCGTATGATGGTAATCAAAATAACGCTGTGAATCGGGTTTGAAACCAAACAACACAGTACCCGACTGTGCCAGGGGGCCAATGTCGGCACCACCCCCGCCTGGGCCAATTTCGAGTAGGCCATAGGGAGCCAGCAATGGTTTCCAGGGCATCACGCTGGCGCGTTGCTCGGGCGTTCCAACAATACCAAATCCGCGTGGGGTAAATCCTCCAGCGTCGGACTCGACAGCCGCCATATGTTTCTCGTTATTCTTTTTAGCAAGATCAGCGTATGCAACGCCCCCGCGTAATCCGTTTTCTTCATTCATGAACATAACGGCCCGAAGGGTGTGTTTCGGTTTAATACCCAGAGCTTTGAACAGACGAAGCACTTCTATTGACTGCATACAACCGGCCCCATCGTCCTGAGCCCCCTCTGCCAAATCCCAGGAGTCCAGATGGCCGCCCACAACGATGATTTCGTCGGGCTTCTCACTGCCCCTGATTTCGCCGACTACATTATACGATTTGGCATCGGGCAGGGTCTCACAGTTCTGTTTAAAATAGAAAGTTAGCGCGGGGTTTTCCACTAGTGACTTGCTCAGTAAATCAGCAGCATTTGTGCTAATCGCTGCGGTTGGAATTAATGGAACGCCTGTAGCGTAACGCATGCCGCCTACGTGTGGGTAATCATCATGTCGGGGGTTCATGGAACGAACAATAGCCCCGACTGCGCCCAGTTTAGCTGCTTCGGTAGCACCATTGGCCCGCTGATCTACCGCCCCGCCATAGGCTTCGAAAGTATTGATCTTCGTCGGGTCCATCGGGCGATTGAAAAACACAATCTTACCTTTCACTTTATCAGTACCCAATGCCCGCAACTCAGGAAAGCTTTTCACCTCAATAATACCCGCTTCAATACCTTTCGGTCCAGTGGCCACTGAACCACCTAACGCAGCAATGGGTACCGTAACTTTCTGCTTGCCGTTGCGGATAAAGGCTTCTTCTTTGGCACCCCGTACCCAATGTGGCACCATCACATCCTGCAGGAACACTCGGTCGAAGCCTTCTTTTTCCATGACCTGTTTTGTCCAGTCAACGGCCTTTTGCGCCCCATTTGAACCGCTCAGGCGTGAACCAATCTGCTTGGTCAGGTGGCGAAGCCAGTCGTAGGATTTCCCGTTGGCTAATGCTTCACTGTAAATTTTTCGGATAGCTACCGAATCGGCGTTTTGCGCCTGCGCGTAGCCGACCAGTAGTGTAAAGAGAAGTGTAATGGTTTTTTTCATTGTAGGCGGTTGTAGTAATTAAGAGGCAATATACAGAAAAGCCCGGCTGCTTTCCAGCAGCCGGGCTTTTCTGTATATTGCCTCTCCCGAACAGGAGAGGGGTTGGGGTGAGGGCATTACATATTGATAGCCCGGTTGTCGGTAGCAGCCAGACAGGCTTCTTTGAACGCTTCGGTGTAGGTCGGGTGAGCGTGCGACATGCGCGATACATCTTCGGCCGAAGCCCGGAATTCCATCGCGACGACGGCTTCGGCAATCATATCGGCCGTACGGGCACCAATCATATGAACGCCCAGAATCTCGTCGGTTTCTTTATGGGCCAGCACTTTTACCAGACCGTCAACGTCCATACTCGCCCGAGCACGACCCAGTGCCTTGAACGGGAATGAGCCGACTTTATAGGGAATACCTTCCTGCTTCACCTCTTCTTCAGTGTACCCTACTGAGGCAACTTCCGGCCAGGTGTACACCACACCCGGAATGAGCCGGTAGTGAATGTGCGGCTTCTGACCCACAATGGTTTCGGCAATGAACGTACCCTCTTCTTCGGCTTTGTGCGCCAGCATAGCACCTCGAATAACATCACCAAGTGCGTAGATATGCGGAACACTGGTACGCAGATGGTTGTCTACTTCAATTTTACCTCGAGCGTCGGTTTTCAGGCCAGCGGCTTCAAGGTTCAGGCCGTCGGTATATGGGCGACGGCCTACCGATACCAGGCAATAATCGCCGGTCAGGGTGATTTGCTCGCCTTTGGGTGTATCGATACTTACAACCACTTCATCCCCTGTATTTTCAACTTTAGTGACTTTATGGCTGAAGTAAAAGTCGGCACCAAGTTTTTTGATGGCTTTTTGAAGCTCTTTGCCCATCGTTTTATCCATCGTTGGGATCATCGAATCGGCAAATTCAACGAATGACACTTTCGAGCCAAGCCGGGCATAAACAGAGCCTAATTCGGCACCAATTACGCCTGCCCCAATTACGATTAAGTGTTTGGGAATTTCCTGGAGCGTAAGGGCTTCAGTTGAGGTGATCACGCGCTTTTTATCGATTGGCATCGAGGGAAACGACATTGGTTTTGAGCCTGTCGCAATGATGATGTTCTTCCCTTTGATGATCTGCTCCGATCCATCTTCTTTCGTAATTTTAACCGTGTGCGGATCGACGAACGAGCCAAGGCCGTGCAATTCATCAATCTTATTTTTCTTCATTAGAAAAGCAATCCCTTTTGTTGTCTGATCAACTACGCTTGCTTTGCGGGTAATCATCTGCGCCAGATCAACCTGCAAATCGTTGAGTTTAATGCCATGTTCAGCAAAGGTGTGAGCGGCATTATAATAATGCTCCGACGAATCGAGTAATGCTTTCGACGGAATGCAGCCTACATTAAGACAAGTACCGCCCAGTGCCTGTTATTTTTCAATAATAGCTGTTTTCAGCCCGAGTTGGGCGCAGCGAATCGCACCCGTATAGCCGCCCGGCCCCGAACCAATCACAATAACATCGTATTCCATGAATTAGGTTGTTTTTTTGTGGTTTGAGGTTTGAAATTTGTAGTTAGCCAGTGGCAGATCAGTCGCCTGTTTGGCCCAAACCACAAACCTCAAACTGTTTACTTAAAAAGCATTCTGACTGCAAATTTGGTTCAGAATTTGATTACCTAAACCGATTTACAAAAAAAGGTGTTGGTAATTCCATAAGGCCCTCATTACTCAAGGCCGTTTTGTCCTGATTTATGCGTTTCGTTTATCCCATTTTTCTGTTATTCACACTGTTAACCAGTAGTTGCAACAATCCCGCTCAGTCAAATCAACCGAACGTTTACTACGACGTACTGGGCTATGTGAAAGGGCAGATTGCTGAGGCATCCACAAAAAAACCGCTTATTACAAAGACGGTCGCAATTAACGAAAAACGAAACCAACAAACCACCCGCGACATCAATTGGAGCCGCGAACTGGAATTATTTACGCAAGCCGATATCAATAAACCCGCCTTGCGTAGCAGTTACCAGACAACTCGCCCCGATTCACTCACCTATCGGTATACCCTGAAAAATTCGGAAGAGCGGCTCACCGTTCGGTCGCTCACGGTGCACCTGGATGGTGTTACCCGAAAGCCCAACCGAATTGACGCTGTGTTGCAGACAAACAATCCCCTTTATTCGTCGGAGCGTCGTTTGTTGCTGGAGAGTGGCTTAGGAGCTAATCGGCAATGGGGCATACAGCATTACACCGTTTCTGGTTTTCAGAAACTGCCTTACTTCGACAAGAATGATTTTCTGGTTGATGGGCGCTTGAAATGACTTGACAGTTTTTCAATGTGACTAAATTTATTGTTCACATTTTTCCGGGAAATAGCTTTAACCACAGAGGCACAAAGTTCACAGAGGTTCCCAGGTTACTTTCCTCCCTAGAAAACTTCTGTGAACTTTGTGCCTCTGTGGTTAAAGCTATTTCCCGGAAAAATGCATTGGTTATTAAATTGTACTAATCAGGCTGTTGCCAGATTCGACGAGAAGGGCAGGATAAATATAAAGGTAGTCCCCTCCCCTTCGCTCGAGTGTATCTCATAGCGTCCCCGTATAAGATCCATACGGGCCTGAATATTTTGGAGCCCCATACCCGTTGCGTCGGCGGGGTCCATACCGCAGCCATTGTCTTTGACAATCATATTCAATTCATTGTTGAATCGCCGAAACAGGATATCGGCCTCGGTTGCTTCGGAGTGACGGAGGATATTACTGCAAAGTTCAATGCAGATGGAATACAGGTTAAACTCAGCGGTTTTATCCAACCGGGGTAGCTCAGCATTATCTAACCGAAATGTGATTTTCTGCGTCAGGTTAAGTTTATAAACCAGTCGGATCAGAGCTTCTGACAGGCCTTGCTTTTCCAGTTCGTCAGGTTGCAGATTGTGCGACAGATAGCGCACTTCCGCAAAGGCTTCTTTCGTCATATTCAACAGATTGTAATAAATCTGTTGCTCCCGATCAGCCATGTGCGCGGGATTTAGTGCCGACATACTCGTTTTAATGGCCGCCAGTAACCCGCCGAGACTATCATGCAAATCAGCCGCCATGCGTTTGCGTTCGAGCGTTTGCCCACGAAGAAGCGCTTCTTCGATCTCCCGATTTTTAGCCCGCAGTTGGTCATTTGCTAATTTCAGCTCAACCGTTCGGGCAAATACTTTATCCTCCAGGTCCCAGTTCAAACTTTCGATTTCCCGCTTCTGACGATAAATCAATCGGTTTTTTCGGTAATAAACGATCACGAATCCCAACAACATAGCTAACCCGCCTACCATAACAACCCGCATTAATTTTTCCTGCTGAATGTCGTGGCTTAACTTATCAATATGAGCGCGTTGTTCTAATCGACTTTTTTGAGACTCAGCTTTAAGGTGTTCTGTTTCGACCCGTTGCTGAAGTTGACTCATACGCGTTTCTCCGGCCAGTTGCTCTCGTTCCGCTTCGGCACGTAAACGGGAAATCTCCGCTTGTCGGCGCACATTTATTAGTTGTTGCTGCTGAATTACCCGCTCTTTATCAGCGGCTAAGCGGACCTGGCTGATATCATACTTTTTTTGCACTGCCGACAATTCTTCAACGCGCTTAAGGCTCGTCAGGCTATCGCGAAGCATACTAAATTCTTCATACATAGCCAATGCCTGAACGGGTTTGTTGGCTACTTTATAGGCCCGATACAGCGACTCAGTAGCCATTTGCTGAATTCGAATATAACCCGATTCGCGCGCCACAGCAACGGCTTTTTCACCAAATTCGATAGCTACATCAGGCTTGTTGGTCAGTGTATATCCTTCGGCCAATCGGGCCCAGACAGCGGCCTGCCCGCCCCGATCTTTAAGTTGGGTCCAAACGGCCAGAGCCTCGTCAAAAAACTTGATAGCTTGCTCAGGTTGGTGACGACTGATGAAGAAATCGCCCAGACGTTCGTTTGCATAGGCAACGTTTACCTGTGCATGTACGTCAACGGCAATTTTCCGACTTGCTTCAAATTGTTGACGAGCCCGCTCAAACTCGCCACGAATTTCATAAACTTCGCCAATTTGAGTAATTGCCTGGCTGGTGAGTAATTTTCGGTTCTTAGGTGTCAGCGAGGTGTTAACGCTAAGTAAGTTTTGTGAAAGCTGGTAACTTTGAAGCGCATTATCATACTCCTTCAAAAGCATATAGATATCCCCCATGTTCATTTGTACCTGCCAGCGGGGGGAGCTTTCACGAGGCAGTTTTATGCACAGTTCAGACGCTCGCTGATTAATACGAAGTGCCTGCGGGAAGTCCCCTTTTATCGTCCGTACATAATATTCCTGCAACATCATAGCCCGCACAGCATACAGAATATTCTTATATTGGAATGCCTGTTCCTCTAACTGGGTAGCATATAGGAAGCTACTGTCGCGTTGAGCACCGCGCATCTGCTTGAAGACCATGGCCATATAGCGTAATCCTTCAAGGCGTAAGGTGTCGTTGGACGGTGTGCGAGGTAAGCTACTGGAAATTTGTCGGTGTATTCGGCCGAGAGTAAGTAAGCTATCCATGTAAAAGGTATCCCCTCGCCGATCAAAATTTATTTCCGGCAGTTTAGGACATATCTGGCCAAAACAGGTCAGACCCCAACCAAGCAGTATGAATCCAAGCCAAAGTGATCTCATAAAGCGCTTACCAGCTTATTCAGCAACTGGCAGGAAGCTCTAAAGTAGGTATTTAGTGCAGTAAATCAATGGGTTGTCTAAAAATTATTAGACTCTTTACTACTCACTAGACATACAGTATCCTCTACGTTGCCAAACTAATTTACATGACCTGTGCGCCAGTAAATAGACCTACCCAAGCAGATCAGCTTTTGCCAGGGAAACTCATAAAAAAAAGTTGGCATGATTTTAAACGAATAGGCTGCAATTGGAATCTATTGTTTACCATCAAACGTAAGTACAATAATTTCCAAGAATAAGCTATGTTTAGCAAAAAATGGGCTGGTTAGTCTGTTTTCTGAACGAAAATGAGGTTTTTTGCAAAAAAGGTACCGTTTGGCAGATTTTTTGCAGCAAATACTTGCAGATTAGCCTATTTTTTTATTATTTTTAAGGCTGGAAAAAATAAATTTCTCAA
>CAXTJJ010000326.1:0-7340 GCA_964244155.1 uncultured Spirosoma sp. | reverse complement strand
CACCCCAATTTTTCGGCTGCTTCGGTTAATGTCGTGGCGACCAGATCAATCAGCACACTCGCGCACTCACCAACTCCCACTTCGGTAACATACTGTTCGGTATGATCCCAGTCTATGTAATCGCTGTCAACCAGTGTTTTTAGATCGGCGATGGGTTTTAGGAGCTGGTAAAAATAATTTTTCCCCTGCCGGGCGTAGTAATCGCTGTAATATTCGCCGTCGAAGGCATTGGCTTCAAAATCGCGGAGTAGCGACCGGAGGGATTCCGGGCCACGTTTCGCTGGAATTTTAATGACTTTATCAGCAATCAGTCCTTCGCCCTTCCCGTTGAAGCCCCCCCCCAGCAATACCTGCAATGCGGGCAACACATAGGCCCCATTCTTGAGCGAGGAGCCATGATAGCCGATGTTCGCCACCGAATGCTGACCACAGCCGTTCATGCAGCCCGAAATCTTGATTTTTATGTCGTCGTTAAAAACCAGATCAGGGAATTCGTCGTGCATCATGGTTTCCAGCGCACGGGTAATACCATAACTGCTCGAAATGGCGAGGTTACAAGTATCCGTACCGGGGCAGGTGGTAATGTCGGCGGTAGTATCGAAACCCGGATTCGCCAAGCCTAACGCGTCGAGGGCCTCGAATACGGCTGGCAGATCTTCAGGTCGAATAAACCGCAATAAATAGCCCTGATTGACCGTCACCCGAATGTCGTCGGCCGCATATTGTTTTACGATCTGTGCCAGTGCGCGGGCTGTATCGGCGTTCATATCGCCCAATAAAACCCGTAATTGAACAGCATACCAACCGGCCTGTTTCTGCTCGAAAACGTTGGTTTTGAACCAGGTTTTCAGCTTCTGGTTTTCGGTGCTTAGTGTGTACCCACTGACTTCGGGACGATCAGCGTACTGGTCGCTTACCGAAAACGGTGAACTGTCAACTGTAAACAGCTTCGTTTTCAGGGCAGGGGTTTCTTCGTCCACCCGACGCAGCAATTCGTCCAGCCCAATGTCATTGAGGAGGTACTTCATGCGGGCTTTGTGGCGCTTCTGGCGTTCGCCGTAGCGGTCGAACACCCGAATGACGCCTTCAATAAACGGAATTACCCGGTCTTCTTCCAGAAACTCGTAAGCTGTTTGTGCGGAAAATGGCTGCGCCCCCAGGCCGCCCCCCAGCATCACTTTAAATCCGCGCTGGCCATCCTGCACACGGGCTACGAGGCCCACATCGTGCATATAGCCGTAAGCCGAATCCTTTTCGCTCGACGACAGGGAGATCTTGAACTTTCGACCCATATCCTGGCAAATTGGATTGCGCAGGAAGTAATCGAAAATAGAATAGGCGTAGGGCGTAATATCGAAAGGCTCCAACGGATCGACACCGGCCCGGGCTGAGCCCGTTACGTTCCGAACTGTATTGCCACAGGCTTCTTTGAGCGTAATACCCGCGTCTTCGAGTTCAGCCCAGAGCTGCGGTGAATCGGCCAGTTTGACGAAGTGCAATTGAATATCCTGCCGGGTTGTCGCGTGAAGGTTCCCCGTAGCGTATTTGTCCGACAGGTCGGCAATGCGCACGAGTTGAGCAGCCGTAATTCGTCCATGTGGCAGTTTGATGCGAATCATCTGAACACCGGGTTGCCGCTGGCCGTAAACGCCCCGCGTGAGCCGGAATTTACGGAACGCTTCGTCGGCTATGTCGCCGGAGCGGAAGGAACTTATCTTTTGCTCCAGATCCAGAATATCGCGCCGGGCAGCCTGGCTAACGTTGTCGGTCAATTGGATAGACATAAAGGTATGTAGTCTATAGACTTAATCAACTAATGAAGTAAAACGAAACGCCAGCAAGCCTGGCGCCCTGTTTTATGTGCAAGTATAAGCGATTTTGGTGCCTGTTTAGTTCGCCATTCGCCCAACTTCTCGTTATGGTCGATAAGTACAGGTTATCGACAGGCCTTGCCGTAAAGCATCGTCAATCAAAAAAATATATTCATTCGGCCTGTTTATGACCGTCGGCAAGCCAACAGGGAGAACGTGTTAGAAAGCTTCATGCCGCTCACCGGTTGCCTGCCAGTCGGTATGCATATCCTGAAAACGCTGTGCAATACGCTTTAAAAAAGGTTCGTCGAGCAGGTCTGGCACGGCATCCGGGCTGATCAGATCCATTTCGCTTACCTTATAGGTCTGCTCATAGGGCCCGGCTTCTATTTTGACGATATATTTGCCGTTCCAGGCGTAAAGACCTATACGGAACTGGGCGTGCGGAATGTCCTGAACAAAGCGCATGAGTGTTTTTAATTATAAATGATGAATTATGAATGATTTCGCGTCAACCCGCTATAGTTTCGTAAAGGTAGGCAACTTGCCCCGACGCGCCTTTGTCCTGGTCTCTCTCATTTACCCGGCCCCGATTCTCCTTCTCTTGTCAATGTTTATGGTAAGCTGCGGTAATAGCACCACCGATGAAGCCGCCCAGTTTTTTTTGAAAGGGAATGTACAGCTCCAGAAACGCGAATACAAAGAAGCCATCCGGTATTATTCAGAAGCGATTGCCAAAAAACCAGACTTCGCTGATGCCTATAATAACCGGGGGTTAGCCAGGTTTCGGGACGACGACCGGGAAGGGGCGCTGATCGACTATACCCGTGCTATCGAAACCGACCCCGATTTTGGTACTGCCTATTTTAATCGGGCTGAGGTACTGCTGGAAACGGGGGATGCCGCCGGGAGTGTCGCTGATTTACAACATATCGAGAAACAGTATGCCGATTCCACCTTTTACCAGACTCGGTTAGCCGACGCCTATGTCCGGCTCAATAACCCGACCAAGGCGCAGGCGGCCTACGACCGGGCCTTACAACTCGATCCGAAAAACGTAGAGGCTCTCACCAACCGGGCGGCCTTGTATTACAGCCAGAAAGCCTATGAACCGGCCAGACAGGATATCCGGCGTGCCCTGCAACTGAACCCCAAACAGGATGCTGCCCTCAACAACCAAAGCTTACTCCTGGCGCATGCCGGTAAGTATGCAGAAGCACTTGGCTATGTGGAGCAGGCATTGGCACTTCAACCCCGCCAGCCTTATTATCTGAACAACAAGGCGTATCTGCTTTTAAAACTGAATCGATCTGCGGAGGCCCTGCCGCTGGTTCAGGAATCCCTGCAACGTGATCATCAGAATGCCTGGGCGCACCAGACCCTGGGGCTGTATTATCTGAACCAGAAACAGGCTAACCGGGCGCTGTCGGAATTTCGGCAGGCCGAAACGTTAGACGCGTCGGTTGATCAACTGTATTATTATATCGGCACCGCCGAAAATGCCCTTGGTCATAAAGCCGAAGCCTGTGACGCCTGGCGTCGGGGTGAATCAGCCGGTGACGAACTGGCTAAACAGGAACGGGCGGCCCAATGTCGATAATGGACTGGGTGATTATTCCTTCACTCGCTTTAGGTCAAGGTCCTGAAAGTCGAAACTAAAGTCGGTAAGAGGGGAGATGGGTTTCATGCTGATCGAAGCGGGTTTCATCGTATCGTCGGGCTGAAAGGTCACAAACGCATCGGCGTCGAAGCTTCGGTTGTTCCACTTCACGATAAACGTGGTGTTTTTGAAGAAGAACAGTTCGCCGGTTAGTTTAGGTGATCGCACCGAATGGAACCACAACTTTCCATCCTTCCGGCTGATCTGCACATCCCCGAACCAGGCATCCCGATAGGTACCGATGTAGGTCGATGCGTCAACGCTGGCCGTGTTGTTTTTTTGTTCTTTCCCGATGGTGTCCCAGGTGTCTCTGGTAATTTTATTCGCTTCATCCAGGTTTTTCTTCACTCGTTCGCTGTACACCGTCACCCAGTCGGTTGGGGGCAGACCCAGGTAACTGTCCTTGATGGTGTTGGTAACGGCACTGAAGGCGGCCCCGGACTGCTGATTGGTAAAGACAATAATGCCTACCTGGAGTTCGGGGAGTAAGGTTACCTGTGTCACCATGCCTGCCAGACCACCCGTGTGGGTGACTTGCTTGTAGCCTTTTACGTCGCTCAGGCCCCAACCCAATCCGTAGGCTGAAAAATGGGTGTTGTAGGGGGGGATAGGGGTGGAACTTACGGGCAGGATAGTTTGCGCACTCCACATATCGGCATGGACTCTCTCACTGAAGAGTTGTTTGCTCAGGTTATCGCCGTATTTGCCCTTATTCAACTGAGCAATGACCCATTTGCTCATATCGGCCACGCTGGAATTGATGCCCCCGGCCGAATTGCCAAACCGGAACATATCCCGACTTATTACCCGGACGGTACCATTAACCGGGGCATGGGCGTCGATTACGTTTACCTTATCTGTCAAGCGGGAATAGGTGCCCGCGCTGCGGCTCATGCCCAGCGGTTTCATGATTCGTTCCTCGATGAAGGCTTCCCAGCTTTTACCGCTCACCCGTTCGATCACTTCGCCTGCTACCATATAAAGCAGGTTATCGTAATCATATTTCGTTCGAAAGCCTGAAACGGGTTTCAGGTAGCGGAGGTTATGGATAACGTCCTTCATGGTAAACGTACTGGAGTCTGGCCAGAACATCAGGTCACCAGCACCCAAACCCAGCCCACTCCGGTGGGTGAGTAAATCCCGAATCGTAAACTCCTCGGTCACATAGGCGTTGTACATCCTGAATTCCGGAATGTAGTCGATTACCTTATCGTCCCATTTCAGTTTGCCTTCATCCATCAACATACCCAGGGCCGCGGCCGTAAAGGCTTTGCTGTTGGAAGCAATGCCAAAGAGGGTATTCTCGTCAACTTTTTCCCTGGTTTTTAACGAACGAACCCCATAGCCTCTAGCGTGAATTACTTTTCCGTCTTTGACGACCGCCACTGCAATACCCGGCACATCGAAGGTAGAGAGGGTACGCTCTACGACTGCATCGATTTGAGGAGCCGTTATCACCTGGGCATTAACCAGCGGAACCGCAGCAAAAACCAGCGAGAACCAAAACAAAAAAGGTAAAAGTCGTTTTTTCATGGTTGTTTCAGGGAGAAAGGACAAAGAAAACAGATTTGACTGAATACCCATAGCGAATCTATACTAACTATAACTACAGGTATAGTTATAAGTTAGTCGGGTTGAAAGATACCAGCTGTCAGATGCGGTCCAGGCTAGTGCAACTACCCGTGTTTTTCCTTTGTCTGCTTTTGGGCTGTCGTTTTCTTTAAAATACCGCTTTCTACACTCTCCTTGAGCAGTTGTTCGGCATAGGCCCAGATGACTTCGGAACCCTGCCGAATAGCCTGCTTTTTTTGATGAACCTGATCGAATCCAACCTCGAACTCCCGCCATGTACCCCCATTGTTGGATACGTTCTGCAGCAGCGGCTCCAGCCGGTCCATGGCTCTGGCAAATTTTGCTTCATCCGTTTTTCGCTCTTCAAACTCTTCCCAAACGGCGAGTAGGTCAGTGGCTTGTTCAGGGGGCAATAACCCAAAAATTCGGGCTGCCGCCATTCGTTCTTCGGCCGTGTTGTCGTGGTTTTTTTGCGTATCATAAATGAATGTATCGCCGGCATCAATTTCAACGATGTCGTGGATGAGCAGCATTTTTACCACTTTTAACACATCGACAGCAACATTGGCATGTTCAGACAAGACAATGGCCATTACAGCCAAATGCCAACTGTGCTCAGCGTCATTTTCATTTCTGTCGCTGTTGAAGAGTCTGGTTTTACGCTGGATGTATTTGAGTTTATCAATCTCCTTAATAAACTCAATTTGTTTTAGCAGTTGACTGGCTTGCATTGGGTTCATGATTGGTCTGACTGGCTCAAAGATAGGCAAAGAGTCAGGCTAATGGAGTGTTAAACAGTAGATTGGACCATCACTTTTTCTTACTTGTACGGATTGTTTTTTCGCCTGTTATGCGCTCATCGGTAATAAAACTGGTAATGTATATAAGCCTTGGCATTAGCCTGCTCACCTGTGTCGATCCGCTGGACTCCACGATCAACAGCTCGCTGAATGTCCTGATTGTGGATGCCACCATTACCGACAAAGCCGAAACGCAGGTTATCCGGCTTAATCGTTCCCAGGCGGACCGACTCACCGGCCGGTTTGGCTATGTGCCCGTCACGAAGGCTACCGTACAGATCGTGGTGGACTCGGCTACCGTGGTGGTCGCCCCCGAAACCACCGACGGCCGCTATCAGCTACCCGCTGACTTCAGGGGCCAGGTCGGTCATGTCTACCAGCTTCGGTTCACCTTGGCGGATGGCACCCACTACGCATCCAGCCCGGAGCCACTACCGGCAGTGGCCCCCATCGGTCAGGTCCGGGCCCTCTTCAACCCCACCAGTCTAAGCGCAACCGAGCGCTTGAATAATCTTTACACAGCTGCTCATGATTTCTATGTGGACTTCATCGACCCAGCCGATGAGGCCAATTATTATCGCTGGGACTGGATGGATTATGAACGTCAGGAATGGTGCCGCAGCTGTTACCAGGGCCTTTACCAGATCAAGGATGCGCAGGGCAACCTGATCGAGGATTGTGTGCCGGCCAACTCGAGGTTCTTCACCACTACGTTTGATTACAACTGTCGGACGGCCTGTTGGGAAATTCTCTACAGTCATGACTTGATTTTATTCACCGATCAGTACAGCAATGGCAATCCCGTCAAAGCCCTGCCTATCGGCCGGGTGCCTCTATATGCCAACGAGCCTTGCCTGGTTGAGGTCAGACAAAGCTCGTTGACGAAAAAGGCATACAACTACCTGAATCAATTGAATCAGCAGACCCAGGCTACGGGTGGAGTGGCGAGTGGCCAGCCTGCCCTGTTAGTGGGCAACGTACAAAACGTGGTGACGAAAAATGAACCCGTAGTGGGTTATTTTACCGTATCCAGTGTCTCGTCGGTTCGATACTGGCTAACCCGAAGTGATGCGACGAGTGTTGCGCCAGGCTTGTTTGTAGCCCTGAACGGGCATCCGCCGAACGATGAACCCCAATCAGGCAACCGTCCCCCTTTGGCCGTTTGTGTTGCCAGCGATAGCCGAACGCCTGTCAAACCGCAGGGATGGCAAAACTAAGGGGTATGCAAACCAGCCAGCTGCGCTTTATAGGCTATGAACTGTTCCTGATTAGCCTGTTTATCCGTTGTTATTTCCACTAATTTCGCGCGATTGCCCGGTTGGAAAAAATCGGGGAGGAGGGAACGCAGGGTTTCGAGCGAGTTGCAAACGGTATAATCCAGGCTGGCGTCTCCGGCTGTGTTGCGGGCCGTGTACCCATGTGGCGTCTCAAAGTAGGTTTCCAACTCGGGTTGGCGGTTAGGACCGTCGATGATCCTGAAAATATGCCCGCTGTCAT
>CAXTJJ010000325.1:0-7371 GCA_964244155.1 uncultured Spirosoma sp. | reverse complement strand
AAGATAGTCTGTGACTGACGCTTTATTTTGCATAAAGAAAAACGAATGATAACCTATAAATGCTGAATGATAATTGACGGAGACAGACTATCATTCAGCATTCATACGTCATCATTCTTCACCACTTACCTCGGAATGGTGTTGTATAAAAGCACACCGATGCCTGCAAAAATAGCATTTGGTAACCAGACTGCCACTATGGGGTTTAGATTGCCCGATTCGGCAATGCCTTTGGCCAGCATGAAGAACAGCAGATACGTAAAGGCCAGAAAGAAACCCAGTGCCACCTGCCAGCCCACGCCCCGGCGACTCTTACGAGCCGACATGATAACACCAATAACGGTCAGAATAATGATGGCGAATGGTCGAGTATCGCGGCTGTATTTTTCGAGGAGGTAGGTCTCAACACCGTCGGCACCACGACTTTGCAGCAGGGCAATGTGCCGGTTAAGCTCAGGCCGCGTCAGGGTTTCGTACAAATTAAAGTCCGAGCTAAAATCATCGGGTTTCAGGTTCAGCGTCGTATCGATACGGGCACCGGGCGTTAGTGTTTCCTGTATGCCATTGATGGTTCGTATTTTATAGTCGTATACGGTCCATTTCTTTTTCTTGGCGTCCCACTCAATATGATCGGCAGATAGTTTTTGCTTTAACTGATTCCCCTCTACCCGTTCCATCGTAAACTTATAGCCCGTGTTAATCTGGTTGTTGTAACTTTCCAGATAGGCATACGTATTGGGGGCGATTTTCAGGTGGACGTTGCGCCCCGAGTATGTATAGGCGTCGTTGATGTATTTTATCTCAAACGCAATCCGGGTTTTGTTGGCTTTCGGAATCACATAATTAACCATAAAATAGGTAGCAACGGCCAGCACAGTCGCCCCCAACACATAGGGGAACAGCAAGCGAACAAAGCTGACGCCACTACTGAGAATGGCAATAATTTCGGTGCGGGCCGCCAGTCGTGAAGTCAGGAAAACGGTGGCGATAAATACCATGAGCGGACTAATGTAATTAGCCCAGTAAGGAACGAAATTGAGGTAATAACTGAACAGGATTTCGCCTGCGGGCGCGTGTGTTTTGTGAAAGTTATCCACCTTTTCGGTGTAATCAATCATCACAACCACCAGCACAATGACCATCACTACGAAGATGTAGGTTTGCAGAAAGCGCTTGAGTATATAGGCGTCTAAGAGTTTCATGGATTAGTTGGTAAGTTGGTAAGTCTGGTGAGTTGGTAAGTCTGGTAAGTCGGTAAGTCGGTAAGTCGGTAAGTCTGGTAAGTCTGGTAAGTCAGTAAGTCGGTAAGTCGGTAAGTCGGTAAGTCGGTAAGTGGCTGACGCATGAATATTGCTTTCACCGGTCCGCCGTGCGGTCAGCCACTTACTGACTTACCGACTTACCGACTTACCGACTTACTGACTTACCGACTTACCAGACTTACTAACTAATAAATTTTTAGCGACTTCGTGGCTGACGAAAACGGTATGGCCGGCTGCGATTTGGACCAGTACGGATTTGTCGAACGCATTGATTTCATTAACTGTAACGGTGCAGCCGAGGGTAAGATTCGAATGGTCGAGGTGTTTCAAAAATTCGGTCGAGTGTTCCAGAACAGCCATTAAACAAACGACCTCTCCCTCGGCCACTTCAGACAGTTGTTGGTAGCCCATTTCGGGCATATGCCCGGCTTGCGTTGGAATCGGATCGCCATGTGGATCAAATTGTGGGCTGCCTAAGTACGCATCTAAACGCGTTACTAACTCTTCCGAACGAATGTGTTCCATTTCTTCGGCAATCTCGTGAACCTGGTCCCAGCCAAAACCAAGCTTCTGAACCAGAAAGACCTCCCAGAGCCGATGCCGCCGAATAACTTGCAGCGCCAGACGTTCACCTTCTTCCGTTAACCGAACCCCCTGGTATTTTTTGTAGTGAATTAATTGCTTTTCAGCCAGTTTCCGTAACATATCCGTTACAGAGGCCGCTTTGGTCGCGGTCATTTCAGCCAATGCATTCGTGCTGACTTCTCCTTGCTGACGACTGGCGAGGTAATAGATGGTCTTCAGGTAGTTTTCTTCAGTAAATGAATGCATGTAATAAATGGCTGCTTACTCCTAACGGCCGAATCAAGGAAAACAGTTTGCCCGCAAAGGTAGTTTTTATGTTAAACTTTCTAAAAATTTAGACGACTCTAAATTTTTATTTCAACAATACCTATCTTTAATGCGTTATAGGAAAACAAAGGCTTAACCCCAACTTAGCTATCAATCAGTTTAGGGGGTATTCAACGTATAAGAATAAAATGGAGGCAACGAATACGTCAATGAAAGGCTGGCGGCAGGAGAACAATAGGAATTCACTGGCCGACGTACACAGCTCTGTTCATGTACCAATAGGCGGAGGATTTTTCAAAACATTGCGTGCCTATGCCGGGCCTGGATTGATGGTTGCGGTGGGCTACATGGACCCTGGAAACTGGGCAACCGATATTGCAGGTGGAGCTCGATATGGCTATCGACTCCTATCAGTTGTTTTGATCTCTAACCTGTTTGCGATTTTGCTTCAGCATCTGGCGCTAAAGTTAGGCATTGCTACCGGTCGTGATCTTGCTCAGGCTTGCCGCGATCATTTTAGTCGGCCGGTGTCCATCGGTTTATGGCTTCTGGCCGAAATTGCAATTGCGGCTACTGATTTAGCTGAAGTTATCGGCTCAGCAATTGCCCTCAATTTACTATTTGGTTTACCGCTCACGGTCGGCATCCTGATCACTGCCCTAGATGTACTGTTATTATTATACCTGCAAAACAAAGGATTTCAACTCCTTGAACGCATTGTCGCCAGTCTGATCTTTTTAATTGTTGGATGTTTTGGCTACGAGTTGCTGGTGTCCAGACCCGATATGGGAAGCGTTGTTGCTAACCTGATCCCTCAGCCAGATATCGTCGCCAATCCGGGTATGCTTTACATTGGCATTGGCATATTGGGTGCTACGGTTATGCCTCACAACTTGTACCTGCATTCCAGCATTGTGCAAACCCGCGATTTTGGACGAAATGACACGGGTCGGACGTCAGCCATCAAATACGCCACCATCGACTCAACGGTTTCCTTATTTCTGGCTTTTTTTATCAACGCAGCCATTCTAATTCTGGCAGCGGCAACCTTTCACTTTTCGGGCAATCAGCAAGTGGCGGATATTACTGATGCCCACCGTTTGCTGGACCCCATTCTTGGCGTCAAACTAGCTGGTATTTTGTTTGCTGTAGCCTTGCTGGCTTCGGGCCAGAACTCAACGCTAACGGGTACACTGGCAGGCCAGATCGTGATGGAAGGTTTTATTAATTTACGTGTTAAACCTTGGATTCGCCGACTTATTACGCGTCTGGTGGCTATCATTCCGGCACTGGTCGTAGCCATTTTGTATGGTGAACACGGTACCAGTGAGCTGCTTGTGCTCAGTCAGGTCATTCTTTCCCTCCAGCTTAGTTTTGCGGTTGTCCCTTTAGTTGCCTTTACCAATAGTAAAACCAAGATGGGAAAATTTGTTAATCCTGTCTGGATAAAAGCACTATCCTGGATCGTTGCGGTGCTTATTATTGGATTGAATGGCTATCTGTTGTGGGATACAGTTACCCGTTTATAAAAACTTGATTGCATAGAACGACCGAAGTGCAGCAACGCCGTCCGATTCAGATTCGTTTCCGGGTAAAGGAACGGTTATTGGCGAGGATGATGCAGTTCAAATACGTATCCGAACGCGTTGAAATCCGGCATACCCTTAATATGCCTGATTTTGAGTGGTACAGTCAATTAGTTAGCCTTATAATGATTCATATACGTCAAACTCTGGAAATCTGCGTTTAAGCTGGTAACTGGCTGTGGTTAACTGACCGAAAACGGTTGTTGTTTCATTAGGGCGTGTAATCAAAAAACGAATGCTGCGTTTATTAATTTGCTGATCAAAAGCTGAGTAATCCAATTTTTTATGCGGGTACATGATGGCCACAATTTCTTGCTGAGGCATTAGGCAGTTCCGGTACAACAATCCATTCAGATAGCAATAATTGTTATTCGTAACGAATACAGATTCAGAGGGCTTGAGCTTAAGTGAATCTTTCAAATAATCAGCAACTTTCTTTTGTTGGTAGTAAGGCGATTCAGACAGCGCATCTGATCGAAGAGCCAATGCCCAGTTGAAATTGGGCATATTAGGGACTACAGCCCAAAAGACAACTGACAGAATAAGCAACGACCAATTCCGGCTCGACTTATGTATTCTGGATGCCTGCTGTTTTAGCCAGATGGCTGCCATGACACCAGTGAGGGCCACATACTCCGTGAAATAATTTAATGCAGAACCCGATTTCAGGCTAATTAAAAGTGAGAACCAAAATAATATCAATACAAACCAGCCTAACCATCGATGACTTGACTTAGGTTGACGCATAAGCCATATACAAAGAGGCAAGCCGATACTGTTGTGCAAACTGAAGGTCTTAAAAAAATGGTCAATAATATTCAGTTTAAACGCGGGCCAATCCAAACCCTGGTTCACACCTTTAACTATATTGACATATAGCAATAAAAGATTATGTTCAGGCATGAGGCCAAACAAGAAACATATGGAGAGTAAACCAATACTAGCCCCAATGATAATTGCCTTCAGCCATTGTCCATGTACAAAAGCAAAATAGCTGGTCAGTAATAATGGTAAAATAATCCCTGATTGTTTTGTGGCGATAGCTAGTGCTGAACAGCAGATTGCTAGCAGCAGCCAACGATTTTGTTTGTCTTTCTGGTTTGTCTGGATAGCCCGCAGACAGGTATAAAAGGTAGCTATTACCAGAACAATATAGATACTATCAGGCCGGGAATATGCCTGGGGAGGCAGTAATACAAATGCTGTGATCGCTATAGCTAAACATACTTTGCGGTTTGGATAGAACCGATAACTAAAGGCGAACAGCAGCAGTGCATATAGTGAATTGGCGATGAGCGATACGAATCGACTTACTCTATAGATACCCAGAGTATTATCTGGGTTAACATTTATCCACTTGCCAATGGCTGCAATAACCTGGTAGTAGAATGGACTGTATTGTGTAATCGAGTAGGGAGGTACCTCAGGGTTTGCATAAAGTGCATAGCCAGCCATATAGCGCTGTATGGAATAGATAATATTGCTCTCAATACCACCAATATCCGAATTAGCAATAAAAATTAGACGGTAACGGATAAATACCGTTACGACTAGACAGCCTATCAGTAAAATTAGTGTGAATAACACGGGGTGAAACGCCTTAGAAATCTGCTCTTCCACCTCATGCTCCTGAATATCAAGTGGACCTCTATATAGTAATTCAACATTGCGCTTTACGGTGTTAAGCATTTGATATTCTTTAACTTAAAGGTGTGACAATCTACTTCTAGACAACTATACCCTTATCTAACCAGCATCAATACTCTTCAAATAATGGCTGATGACTAGATTTCAATACGCTAATTAAGTACCTAAAAATATTTTTTTGTGTATTTTATAATGTTTATTTCGAAAGTAAAAGAATATTTACGGCTTAATCCTTTAAACACTTTAACTATTAATTCGCCTATAAAAAGAGATAGCCTGTTAAGCTAACAGGCTATCTACCAAACACACCTAATTAAACAAAACCTAAAAAACTTATTAACAAGTATTACCGTATATACGGCTTCATCGAGCAGTTGGTTTTCCTTCATGAAGTTAATACCGCTATTTTTTACCATACATTCTTACAGCCTCCTTTGAGAAAGACATTTCCTCAGAAAACCATCAAACAATAACAATTAGGTGGTTTTGAGTCCCGTTAATCAGATGTAACTTTCAGCTTTCACCACGTCAAAGAATGTAAACATCGGTTATCTTTGCGCCGTTTTGACCCGCTCGTACAGCAAGAAGGCGAAAGCCCCTTTTATGGAAGACAAGAAGCATTTAGACACCGTTACAGCTGCCGGCTTGCTGGTAGCAATGGGCATTATTTACGGCGACATTGGCACATCGCCCTTATACACGCTCCGGGCAATTATAGGACCCGAGAATATAATTCGGGCTGATGTTGTTCGCGGGGCTCTCTCCTGCGTTCTCTGGACGCTGACACTTCAAACAACCGTTAAGTATGTAGTTCTGATTCTTCGGGCCGATAACCGGGGTGAAGGTGGCATCTTTGCCCTGTATGCACTTGTTCGGCGACATGCCCGCTGGCTTACGCTCCCAGCCATTATAGGGGGGGCCGCCCTACTCGCCGATGGGATCATAACGCCCCCCATCTCGGTTTCATCGGCAGTGGAAGGATTAAGGCTGCTTTATCCGACTATTACACATACCCAGATTATTGAGATCGTCATCGCCATCCTGACGATATTGTTTCTTATTCAAGCCTTTGGGACAAATGTAGTCGGTACGGCTTTCGGCCCCATTATGCTGGTCTGGTTTGTCATGCTGGGCACACTCGGCGCTATTCAGATAGCTCACGCACCGGGTATTCTGGCGGCTGTCAACCCCTATTACGCCTGGTGGCTACTAGATGAGTATCCGGGTGGTTTCTGGTTACTGGGTTCGGTTTTTCTGTGTACAACAGGTGCCGAAGCACTGTATTCCGACATGGGTCACTGCGGGCGAAAGAACATTCGGGTTAGCTGGGTCTTTGTCAAATCATGCCTGATACTCAATTATTTTGGACAGGGGGCCTGGTTGGTTAGTATGCAGGGACAAGTTCTTAGAGACAGAATTCCCTTTTACGAAGTGATGCCTCCCTGGTTCCTTACCATTGGCATCGTGATTGCCACAGCCGCCACTGTTATTGCCAGTCAGGCCCTCATAAGCGGTTCATTTACCCTCATCAGTGAAGCCATTCGCCTGAATTTCTGGCCAAAAGTATTGCTGCGCTATCCAAGCGTTCAGAAAGGCCAGCTCTATGTACCCAGCGTGAACATGCTGCTTTGGGCTGGCTGTGTGGGTGTAGTTCTGTATTTCAGAGAATCATCAAACATGGAAGCCGCTTACGGGTTGGCCATTACGTTGACGATGCTGATGACGACCTTGCTCATGTCGTATTACTTATACACCCATAAATATCAGGCGTGGTGGGTTGTACTCTTCCTGACCGTTTACCTGGGTATTGAAGGCTCGTTTCTAGTCGCTAACCTCATCAAATTCCCGCATGGCGGCTGGGTATCGGTGCTGATAGGAGCCACCATTGCCGGAGTTATGTATATCTGGCTACAGGCCTTCCAGATCAAACTTCGGTTGACGGAATACGTCCGCATCGATCAATATACACAGGCTATTAAGGAACTTAGCCGCGACATTAGTATTCCGAAATATGCCACGCATAT
>CAXTJJ010000324.1:0-7374 GCA_964244155.1 uncultured Spirosoma sp. | reverse complement strand
GGTCTGGAGAAAAATCGCGACGGGCTACAAGGTCAATGTAGGTGATGGCGGGCATCCGGTTGAGACAGAGATCAAAAAGCTGAGCAATCCACCCGCTGTACTAATTGGCACACCCGGTCGGATTGCCGACCATATTACCCGCCGTAGTTTCTCACTAACGGGCATTCATACGCTGGTGCTGGACGAGTTCGATAAGTCGCTGGCGCTGGGGTTTCATGACGAAATGGATTTCATTATCGGGGGGCTGCGTAACCTGAAAAAACGGGTGCTGGTCTCGGCGACATCAGGCGTCAGCATTCCCGATTTTATCCGGCTCAAATCGCCGATCAAGCTAAGCTTTGAAACTCCGGCAAATGAGCAGACAGGCTTAACGACAAAGGTGGTCTACTCCCAGTCTAAGGACAAAATCGACACCTTGTTCGACCTTTTGTGTACCCTTGATTCGGAGTCGGCGCTGATTTTCTGCAACCATCGCGACGCTTCCGAGCGCACCAGCGAGTTGCTGGCCGAGCGGGGTATTCATTCGCTCGTTTATCATGGCGGCATGGAGCAGGCCGACCGCGAACGGGCCCTTATCCAGTTTCGTAATGGCAGCACGCGCTACCTGGTCACAACCGACTTAGCTGCCCGTGGGCTTGATATTCCCGAAATGAAGTACGTGATTCATTATCACCTGCCTTTGCAGGAACATGAGTTCACGCACCGCAATGGTCGCACCGCCCGTATGCACGCGTCAGGAACGGCCTACGTGATTCTGTCGCAGGACGAGCAGCCACCGAATTATCTGGATGCTTCGCTGGAAGAGTTTCACATACCGGCAAAAAAACAGCCATTGCCCAAGCCCCCCGATTTTGTAACGCTGTATGTAAGTGGCGGCAAGAAAAATAAGCTCAACAAAGTTGACATCGTCGGCTTTTTCTCGCAGAAAGGCGGCCTTGAGAAAGGCGATCTGGGCCGTATCGACGTGCAGGATTTCATTTCGTTTGCCGCCGTGAAACACGAGAAAGTTAAAGACCTGCTGGCCAAAATCAGCCAGGAAAAGATGAAAGGCAAGAAATATAAAATTGAAGTGGCGCGGTGAGCCCGGCTTCAAATGTGGTTAGGCCGGATCACTGGTTCGAGCAGGATAAAAGCTATATGCGTATCGGCTTCGGTTACCCCACAAGCGACGAGTTACGATCCGGATTACAAAACATCGAACGTTGTTTGGCGGAGCATTTACAGGCTTGAACTAGTTTATTTTTTCAGACAGGATTACAGGATTAACAGGATGTGTGCGCATTGAAAATCCTGTCAATCCTGTAATCCTGTCTGAAAAAATGGTCCAAAAGTTATCTTCATTCATTCGGTTCCGCTAGAGCCCATTTACTTTTTTGCGTATTATTACCTCACACTCAACTTCTTGCCGGAAATCAGCCTGACTGTTCATTAGACCATTATTTTCCGGCAATAAAAAAAAGGTATAGTACAACAGCGATAAAACTTGTCTCGCTGACCCAGAGAAATAAAAAGCTCTGTGTACATCTTTTTTCTAGGTGCATCCGCTCCGGCGGCTCGGTCTGTGTCATAACTTAACTTGAATAATGGATTTTTCGAAGTACAAAAAAAGCACAGCGTCCGTATGGGCCGGTGAAACCGATCAACAACCCGATGGTGCTGTTACAACCCCCATCGTCAAAAGCGTAGCCTTTGCCTATCATGACCTCGATGAATGGCACAACGTAGCAACCGGCAAGGCAGAGGGCTACATTTACAGCCGCAACACCAACCCTACCGTTCACGTACTCGAAGAGAAAATCCGAATTCTGGAAGATGCCGAGGCCGCCACCTCTTTTGCTACAGGCATGGGGGCCATTAGCAATACACTATTCGCACTGCTGGGACCGGGCAAACGGGTCGTTTCTATCAAAGACACCTACGGCGGTGCCAGTCGCCTTTTCCTTGACTTCCTCCCCCGCTATCAGGTCGACGTTACCCTCTGCGGCACCACCGACTTCGACGAAATAGAAGCCGAAGTAGTCAAAGGCTGCGATGTCCTCTACCTGGAGACACCCACAAATCCCACCCTGAAAATCGTTGATATTGCCCGACTGGCAGCCGCAGCCAAAAAGGTTGGTGCCGTTACGGTAGTGGATAATACGTTTGCTACCCCCATCAACCAGAACCCGCTTGCCCTGGGGGCTGATCTGGTTGTGCATAGTGCTACCAAATTTCTGGGAGGTCACTCCGATGCCATGGGTGGCGTATTGTGTGGCAGCAAAGCACTGGTCGAAAAAGTATTTCAGTTCCGCGAAATCAACGGGGCCAGTCTGCAAGCTGATGCCGCCTACATGATCGCCAGGGGCATGAAAACACTGGAGTTACGCATTGAACGACAAAATGCATCGGCACTCACCATAGCGCAGTACTTAAAAGCGCACCCTAAAGTTAGTGACGTATTTTATCCGGGCCTCGAAACACATCCCGGCCATGATGTTGCCAGAAAACAGATGTCGGGTTTTGGTGGTATCATGAGCTTCTCGCTGGATGGTGGCTATGCGCACGTGAAGCAGTTTTTACCAAAACTTCAATTTGTGCATCTGGCCGCCAGTCTCGGCTCAGTAAGTACGCTGGCGGGTCCGCCAAGAACCACCAGCCATGTTGAACTTACCGAGGAACAACGCAAGCTGCTGGGCATTCCTGAAAGCCTAATTCGCTACTCCGTTGGTATTGAAAATGTGAGCGATCTGCTTACCGATCTGGAAAGTGCATTGGCAATCTTGTAACTGATTTTTTGTACGGAACATCGAACCGCCGACGCGGCATCCTGCTGTTCCGTACAAAACACCGCTAAATCCTTCACACAATGAAATTGATTCTGCCTAAAATTACCTCCTTACTACTGGGCTTACTCTTGCTCATCAATATCCCGAGCACTGCCCAGCCCGGCCAAAAAGACATAGCTACGCAGCGGCTTAACCAGGAACTGGAACGCATCGCGACACTGGCCAAAGGCAAAGTCGGCATTTGCGCCTTGCATCTCGAATCGGGGAAGCAAGTAAGCCTGAATCTACAGGAGCGCTTCCCGATGGCGAGTACCATTAAAGTCGCCATCGCCGTACAACTGTTTACCCTCATCGAACAGGGCAAGTTATCGCTGATGACGATGGTCGATCTTCAACCGTCTGATCTCCATCCGGGCAGCGGTACGCTGGATGTTCTCTTCGCCAAACCCGGCGTTCAGCTATCCGTTCAGAACCTGCTGGAGTTGATGATGGTCATCAGCGATAACTCGGCAACGGATATTCTGCTTCGGTTGGTGGGTGGCACACAGGCGGTTCAAAATCGGCTGAAAACATTAGGTATCCAGGGCATGTCCGTCGACAGAACCATTATTCAGCTGCTCGCCGATCTGGATGGCATCACGCTCCCCCCTTCTGACAAATGGACGCTCGGTTTTTATGCAAAACTCGATAGCGCGACCACCCCCGAAATGAAACGGGCTGCCGCTATCAAGCTGAAAACAGACCCCCGCGATACGTCAACACCCGATGCGATGGTTAATCTACTAACCCAGATCTACCGGGGTACGGCCCTCAAACCCGACAGTCGGGCCCTGTTACTTGGTGTCATGGAACGCTGCCGGGGTGGTGCCGCCCGACTCAAAGGGTACTTGCCACCCAATACCGTCATTGCCCACAAAACAGGCTCACTGGATGGCAGTGCTACGGACGATGTGGGTATCATCACCTTACCGGGCGATGCAGGCCATATTGCCATTGCCGTATTTGTCGGCGACTCGCCCATGCCCCTCGCTGAACGCGAACAGACAATAGCGCACGCAGCCCGCTCAATTTATGACTACTTTCTCTACCAGCCTGCGGTGGTATCAACGGCGGGGAAATAGTCTGGTGTAAGATATCGGGGCATGAAAAAGCCTGAACAGGTCAAGGTCGTTAAAAGATTTATATAAAGACTGGTCATTTATCTGCGTATAGGATAAGTAGTCAGGTAGCTATTGGTTCCCGCTTAGTGCTGTAAAGGCCAGCCATGAACCAAAACACTCACCTGTGGCATTATTACGATACATTTGGGTGAAGAATTAGTCTCGTTATGAACATCCTGATCATTGAAGATGAAGTCAAGACGGTACAGAGCATTAAACAAGGACTTGAAGAACACCAGTGGGAAGTAGATGTAGCCTATGATGGGACTATGGGGTTTCAGCTGGCAACACGCTCGTCGTATGCTCTTATTATCTCAGACATTATTTTGCCGGGCATAAACGGCCTTGAGCTTTGCCGGAAGTTGCGGGCAGCCCAGGTAGCCACACCAATTCTGATGCTGACCGCTTTGGGAACCACCGACGATAAAATACTGGGTCTCGATGCGGGGGCGGATGATTATCTGGTTAAACCATTTGAGTTTCGCGAATTAATGGCTCGGGTCAGGGCGTTAACCCGGCGCAGCAGCGGAGTGGTTCAAACCAGCAACCTGCTTCGGATTGCCGACTTGGAATTAAATCCGGACACCAAAAAAGTGACGCGGGCCGGTAAAGAAATCTCCCTGACTGCCAAAGAATTCCAACTGCTGGAGTACTTTCTGCGCCATCAGGGTCGTGTCATTTCCAAAGTCGAACTAGCAGAACGTTTCTGGGATCTGACGTTCGATACGGGTACCAACATTATTGAAGTATATATAAATTTCCTCCGCAAAAAGATAGATAAAGACTTTGAACCCAAGTTACTCCATACGCAAATTGGCATGGGATATGTCGTAAAGTTATTGTCGTAATGATCAATATCCGTACCCGACTCACGTATCAATTCGTTCTTCTGGTAACGCTCATTCTGCTATTCTTCTCTCTTGGCGTTTATTTTTTCAGTAAGCTTTACCTCGAAAAACGATTTTTTAAGCGTCTTCAGGATCGCGCTATTACCACCACCACCCTTTTGTTTGATCTAAAACAAACGGATAGCACCGTGCTACGACTCATCGACGCAGCCGGTAAGGTCCCCCTTCTCAATGAGAACATTTCCGTTTATAATCAAAAAACCAGGGAGGTACTGTTTTCGACCAACCCGGCGAATGCCCACTTTCACGAGCAGTTCATTCCGCAGCTCGACTCGACCTCTCAGGTTCTGTATCTGCGTCAACAGGAATACCAGATCGTAGCCATTCACCTGACTGGCGGGCAGGGCAAAAATTGGGTAATTGTTAGCGGTATCGACCAAACCAGCAAAGAAGCACTGGAGGATCTGAAAAAGATTTTAATGGTTATGATACTGTCGGCCATCCTTCTGCTTGGCATTTCGGGCTGGTTCTTTGCCGACCGTGCCCTGGCTCCTATGTCGGGGATCATTCAGCAGGTCAACACTTTTTTTCCGGAGAATGTAGAAAAGCGGGTTGAGCATCCGAATCGTTCCGACGAAATTGGGGTGCTGGTTACCACCTTTAACCGATTGCTCGACCGTATAGAACAGGCGTTAAGAACACAGAAAATGTTTATTGCCAATGTATCGCATGAGTTGAAAAACCCGCTTACAAAAATCAATGCGCAGATTGACGTCGCACTTATCCAGAAACGAAATCCGGAGGTCTATGAACGAACGCTTCATTCGTTGCAAGAGGATACCCACAACCTGATACAATTAACCAACACATTGCTGGAACTGGCCAATACATCCATCCAGGGTCATAATATGCCTTTTGAGCCCGTCCGAATGGATGAGCTTCTGTGGGAAACGAAAACTCAGTTGCAGGCATGGCACGAAGAGTATCAAGTCCAGCTTACGTTCACCGATTTCCCGGACGACGAAGATGCCCTGATTATGAACGGAAACAGGGCGTCACTGATGGTGCTGCTCATGAACCTCTTCGATAACGCCTGTAAATTTTCGCCCACGAAAACGGCTAACGTCAACTTTCAGTCCAGCAGCGGAACGATAACCATAACAGTCTTTAACGAAGGTTTGCCTATACCGATGGCCGATTTACCCCATATTTTTCAACCTTTTTTCCGCAGTAATTCGACAGCCCAGTCGAGTAGCGGGCATGGTGTAGGGCTCGCCATCGTTTCGCAGATCACGCAGATTCATCAGGGCCGCATCACCGTTCGTTCTACCCCCAAAGGAACCACCTTTACCCTGACGTTTTCGACGGTTATCCAATCATTTAAGTAGCAGCTCCCGTTTTAAGGTAAATTTAAGGTCAGCTTAAGTCCAGCTTAAGTTCGGTGTTGTTGCTTTGTACCACTACCTATCGAACGAGGAAAATGGAAGCGGAAGCAACGAGCAAGCAGCAGGGTGTATTGAACATGACCGTCGGAGCACTGGTGGGCATTCTGGCACTACTGGCTTATTTATTCCTTGGCTCCCGCAACGAAACACTGGAAGTTCAGAAACAACTGACAACCAAAGTTGAGCAGTTTGCGTCCATTCAGCTAAAGCTCGACTCCATTTCAACGGTGCTGGATCAAAAAATAGTTGAAGTGCGTCGGCTTGGCGGTAGCCTTACCGAGTTGGAACGAATCAAACGGCAGTTGGAAAACGACAAGAAAAAGCTGAAATATGATCTTAGTTTTTCGATTCAGCAGTACGACTTGAAAATCAGGGATTATAAAAACTTCCTGGCCATAAACGATGTCGATATTCAGCATTTAAAAGCCGAAAATGGCTCGTTGCTCAGCCGAAATCAGGCACTTGAAGAGGAAAAGCAAAGTATTCTCAGCGAAAACGAGGGATTAAAGCAAGACAAGGCAACCCTGGTAAAAACCGTAGTTGATTACTCGGTTCAGAATGCTGACCTGAAGAATAAGGTGACGCTGGCCTCGGCGATGAAAGCCGTCAATATGGAGGTATCGGCGGTGGCCGCCAATGGAAAAGAGCGCCGGGGTGGCATCTATAAAGCGTCGCGCATTGACCGCCTGAAAATTGCGTTTACGATGCTGTCGAATCCGTTGGCCATCCAGAACAACAAGGATATATACGTTCGCATTCTGGACGGCAATGGAGCCGTTAGCAGCGAAAGCGGTACGAGTGGGATTCTTTGGTACGAAGGACGTGAAATTGGCTATAGCATTCACCAAACGGTTGCGTTTGAAAATACCGATCAACGGGTCGATATTTTTTATCGCCGGGATACCCCTTACAAGCCGGGCACATATACCGTAGAATTATATTCGGAAGGCTTCAGAATCGGCGATGGTCGTTTCGATGTGAAGTAATACACCTTTGGCGTCTCTGGACGCTGTTTTACAGGTCAAATGATGGCAGTTTTTCATACACTTATACGCTTTCTTTCAGCAGTACTTCAGCTTGTACTGGAACCGGTGATGGCCGTGAGCAAGCTTCTATTCCGTCGATACCGGCGGTTCCCACTTGCGTATACAACCCT
>CAXTJJ010000323.1:0-7412 GCA_964244155.1 uncultured Spirosoma sp. | reverse complement strand
GTCGGCCAAGCAGATTGCGGTAGGGAAACAGAAAAAGAGTTGATGTTAACTACTGATTGGTAGGAATTGTCTAGAAACCCCTAAATTCCATGAAGAGAACTTTTATCACCCTCAAACAAAGTCCCCTTCAGAGGATTTAGGGATTTTTTGGTTAAAAAACGCTGGCCCCAAAAGAGCCAGCGTTTTGCCTATCTATCCACACCAATATGAGCCATACCTGCGTAGGCTGATATCAGTTACCTGATACGCAGATACAAGCCTGTCCGTGGCTACTTGTTTGAACAAAGTTGTGGGCACAACGAATAGGATTGAGCGTAACTATGCTTTGTTGGATGCGAACAATGGCGAGAAACACACGTATATGGATCAGATAAGATGGGGTATTATTGGCTGCGGTGACGTAACCGAAATAAAGAGCGGTCAGGCGTTTAATAAGGTCCCGAATTCTAGGCTGGTGGCGGTGATGCGGAGAGATGCCGAAAAGGCCGCTGATTATGCCAGACGGCATCAGGTACCTACCTGGTACGACGATGCCGAGGCCCTGATCAATGACCCTAATGTCAATGCTGTTTATGTGGCTACGCCCCCGGATAGCCATGCCGACTACGCCATCAGGGCCATGCGCGCCGGTAAGCCGGTGTATGTCGAAAAACCAATGGCCCTCAATGCCGCTGAATGCGAAGCCATGAATCGGGTGAGCCGGGAAACCGGTGTGCCGCTGTTCGTTGCCTTCTATCGACGGGCGCTTCCGTATTTTCTGAAAATTAAAGAACTGATTGACCAGCAGGTTATTGGCGATATCCGGTATGTGTCGGTGCAGCTGAACTGGCAACCTGCCGCCCGTGAACTGGGAGAAGGCCCCGAGCCAAACTGGCGGGTTACACCAGCTGTTTCGGGGGGTGGTCTATTTCACGATTTAGCTTCCCATCAGTTCGATTTCCTGGAGTATGTGCTTGGCCCTGTCAAAACCGCCCGTGGTATTGCTCGAAATCAGGCAGGTTTGTATCAGGCCGATGATATCGTCGTAGCAAATTTTGAGTTCGAGTCTGGCGTAGTAGGCACCGGAAGCTGGTGTTTTACCGTCAACAAAGAACAGCGTATGGAGCAAACGCAGCTCATTGGCTCCAAAGGAAAAATTACCTTTTCGTATTTTGAAAATTTCATCATTAAAGTCGAAACAGAATCTGGCATACAAGAGCATACTGTTCCATTCCCGGAACACGTTCAGCAACCGCTCATTGAATTGATCGTGCGTGACCTTCGTGGCGAAGGGAAAAGCCCTAGTACGGGCGAGACGGGTGCTCGATCCAACTGGATTCTGGACCAGATAACCGCCCGTTAAGGACTTGTGTAGTAGTAATCAGGTAAATAATTGATTTATTAACCACCTGTTAAATAAGTAGTGCTGATGAAATAACCTAAAGTAATTTCACTTTAATACTTAGTTATTTACACGTTAAAAACAAGTTGGTCACTTACCGATTCACTAAATGACTACTATTACCGTGAATAATGATTTTAACTGGTTGGAATTTAGCTTGTACACAGTTAGCCGATCAAAGAAAGATTTAACAGCTTCAGCGGTTCGATGTGGTAAAAACTCTTTCCTGGACACAGCCATTACTCACGATAGTTAATCCGGCTCAACGACCTCAAATTTCAGTCCTGAAAAATCCTGTAGACGCTGGATCAACTCCGCGCCGAACATAGCCGCAGGGGTGTAAAATCCGCCGGGCTTGTCCATTTTGCCGATAGCCTGCGCCAGGGCAACGCCAGCCTGCGAAATCATTTTCGCCGTCGACCCGTAGCCCGGATCGCGGTCGCCCGAAACGCGAACGGTTAAGGTGTCGCCCGAGTCGGTGTGCCCATATACGTCATGGACAAAATAACCATTTCGTTGGGCTTCCGGACTGGGCCCTTCGCCCGGTTTGGGCAGAAACCGTTTGATGACGCGCTGCAAGGGAGAAACAGCCGCTGCCAGCATAAAGCCGCCTATTGCCGCTGTCATAGCTGCCGAGCCTAAATAACCTAACGGACCTTTCCCCGTTAATAGGGCTTCATTGTACCTGAAGTTTTCATGATAATGCAGGAGGGCGTTGGAGCGTTGTACGACCCGCTCGTTTATAGCTGCCATTACAAAGGGAGCTATCCATGCGTTCGCATCGTCATCGTAGGCCACCGCCATAACGGGCATTTGTTTAGGCCGGACATACTCAACCGGCGGACAGATAGAGTAGGGGTTAGCAAGTTCTTTTCGCAACTCCGCGTCGGTAGAAGCCTCGTTAACCAGATTGAGCATGCTGGCAATGGTGCCTCCTGAGGCTCCCCCTCGGGCCGCTTTCACCCGCATGTGTACGGTGGAGCAATACTGTCCAAAGTGCCTGATAGCCTGCTGTTGTAAAAAATAGACACCCATGTCGGAGGGGATGGAGTCGTAGCCGCAGCAATGGACAATACGCGCCCCGGTTTGTTGAGCAAGCGTTTCATACCGGCCAATCATTCGCTTTATCCAATGGGCCTCGCCGGTGAGGTCGCAATAATCGGTGCCGGTTTCAGCGCAGGCTTCGACGAGTGGTTCGCCATACAGGGCGTAAGGGCCAACCGTAGAGATGACTACCCTAGTTTGTGTGCACAGGTCCTTTAAGGAGTCTACGGATTGAGCATCGGCTACACGTATCGGCAATGTTTCGCCTGATCCGCCAAGTGTTGTGCGCAAGGCTAAAAGCTTGCTCTCTGACCGACCCGCAATCGCCCATTTTACGGTAGCATCGACACCATATTGGTCGAACAGATACCGGGTGATAATCTGGCCTACGAAACTGGTGGCACCGAACACGATAAGATCGAAAGCAGGAGGGGTAGACATAGCATGCAAGATACGCGTAACTACATCAATATCCTTCGCCGGGAGAATGACCAGTACCCCAGCGCGCCAATCCAGACTACTGGCAGCCACACACTCACAGATACACCAAACATAATAGCCAGAAGTCCTCCAATGAAGCTGGCAAACACGCCGGAGAGCCAGCGTTCGGGGTTGATCGGGCGGCCGTAGGCCAGGCTATGCATGGCTAACAGAGCACCCCAGCCTGTTAACCAGAGCCAGACCATATACTCGAATCGGATTTCGGCTGGACGGTTGCGTAGTAAAATCAAGAGTTCGGGAAGCCAGAGTAACCCGTAGGTGAGCGCGTAGCGGGTAAAACGCTGTACCTGCGATAGCGGCAGATTCTTCAGAAAAAGTAAATACTTTCGCTCGAAGGCACTGACCTGTTCGCCCACCTGCGAGTGCCCGAGAATCGCTAGGAGAAGACCAATCAACAGCAATCGCTGGTCATAATCATCAGTTGGGTAAAGTCGACAAACACCCGCCAGTAACAGGCCCGAAAAGGCTTTTGTCAGTACCAGCGAGAGGGGTTCATGGCGTAACCAATAGGTTGGAAAGAAGAATTCGTAGGGTAATTTGACCGAGAGGTGGGGTAACCGCAGCGGGTTCGGATTTGGGTGTCGCAGCCGATAATCGGACGCTCCGGCGCCAGTCACGATCAATAACAACATAACTATTACAATTGCGCTGAGTGAACCCCACCGCTGATACTGATACGCTATCTGGATCATCCACTGCGCATAGGCCAGTATGGGAAATAGCAGGGCCGTTTGTACTGTAACCCACAAAAGCAGGCGGGTAGACGTTGGTATGAGCCAGAACGGTTGAAAAAATAGATACTCTGGTGCCGTCAGCTCCTGCCAGACAAACGAGATGGTTTTCAGGAGATACAGTCCCCATAAAATAAATACGATGGTTAGCACAAGCGGAGAGCCAAGGGCCGCCGTAATTAAGGCTTTGTGCTCTGCCGCACTCAGGAAACCAAAAGCCAGAAGGATGATTACCAGAAACGTGCCCGCATTTTTTGTGTAGAACGGACTAACGAAAATTCGATTGAGAAGTGTCAGCATGGCAGCTCAGGATGCGGGAATGATCAGGCCGTTACCAACCTGCCAGGTGGCGGTTAAGGGCAATCCCGTCAGGCTAATATCCTGATGCGACGTGAGCAAAAAAGACACACCCTGTTCCGTACGTAGCTGGCGAATGTAATCAAACAGGTTGGCGGCAGTGGCTACGTCCAGGGTCGTCAAGGGCTCGTCGAGAAGCACGAGTCGGGGTGTGCCGAGAAACGCCAGTAACAGGGAAAGTTTCTTAAGCATACCGCTCGAAAACTGACCCGTGGGTTGGGTCCAGAAGGTATCGACGCCCAGAATTTCAGCCAGTTTTTGTACTTGCCCAACGGGTGCCTGCTTTGCTTTCCCAACGAAACCGGCGAGGTCGCGGGCGGTCAGAAACGATGGATAAAGCGGCTCGGCTTCGGCGTAATTTACCCGAAAACGGTAAGCCACCGGATCGCGATTGATCTCAAACTGGCCTTCCAGTAAAATTTCTCCGGAAAAGGGTAACAGGCCCGCTACCGTGCGGAAGAACGTCGTTTTGCCGGAGCCATTGCCGCCCCGAAAATAGTGGATGCCGGACGAGAGGTGCAGTACAGGCACTGTCAGAACGACCTGTCCGTTGTAGGCTTTGGTGAGCGAAAAGACGTCTACCATTTCACACTTACCCGAACGCCCCCAATGCCGTTTCGTGCCGGTGCTGCATTGTAATAGCGATTGCCAACGGCATTCAGGTCATACCCAAGGGAGTAAGTCCTGTTTAATAAATTGTCGCCACTGGCATATACATCGAGTGTCCAAGTTTTACCCAGCGGATGCCGGAAACCCAGCGTGGCCTGTAACAACTGGGTTGGATCGGATAGAACTGTGTTGGCATCGTTCAGTGGAAATTGATTCAGGAATGTATAGGTCACATGGGCATAAAGCCCCCCTCTGGTTTCTGCATCAATACCCGTCACGTTGGTCGTTGGGGCAACGCCCGGCACTTTGTTGTTCGAGAGGTCAGTGGTGCCCTGCTGATAGTCCCGGAAGCGGTAGTTGGTGAGCGTCAGGCTGTTCCAAATCCGTAACAGCGAAACCGAAGCAGTAGAGGAGGGAAGGATAAAGTCGTAGCTAAGCTGCGATTCTACCCCCCGTTGGTCGGTTCGTCCGGCATTGACGAAGAACTCGGCACCAGCCGCATCCGACCGCCGAACAATGGTTTCGCGCAGTTGGAACTGATAAAGGGCAACATCGAACCGAAGCCGGCTATGCAGGGCCGAACCCCTGATCCCCACTTCATAACTCGTGCCCCGTTCGGGGTTGAGGGTCGTATTGAAGCCCCCCGCCGAGGGACGCACCTCCTGACTCGATGGAGCTGAGTAGCCCGTACTGACACTCACAAAAGCCGACACGTTCTGTCCAAAGGTGCGAAGTAAGGCAACGCGCGGTAACCAGACGGGCGAGAAATTCCGGTCGAGAAGCGTAGCGGGCAAAGCACCTGCGGCCCGCGTTGGGAAGCGGGTAAAACCGTAGCGGACGTCATTCCGACTTAAGCCTGCCGTTAGGCGGAAACGGGCGGGTAACTCACTTTCAGTCTGGAGGAAAACGGTTGACTGGCGGGCGATTAGCTCTTCGTCGGTCTGGATGGTGTCGGCCGTGCCGCCCCGGTTCCCGAAATTGCGGTCAACGGTGAAGTTACGGAGGTATTCAGCACCAATCGTCACGACCGTCGGTAACGGCCCGTTGGGAAAGCGGATTTGTGTAATGGTCCGGCCACCGAGCCCCTGATCGGCGCGTTTTTCGTAGTTGGTGATGAACGGATTGGCAAAATCGGTTGTGGACCCATAAATGACAGTTGTGTTCTGAATCCGGTCGTTCCAGCGGTATTCGTGCGACAGGCCAAAGTATCCCACTTTCTGGTAAATGCCCGCTTGCTGGGCTGCGCTACCGGGTAGTGTCGCGGTGGCCGGGCGTGAGGCCCGTGGGTTGGCTTTGAACTGCGCTTCATTAAGACCGCCGGGGGTCTGGTAGTGCAGGTCTGAATACAAGGCTAACACCGAGACCGTCCGTTTGGGACTGACGCTAAACGAACCGATCAGGCTGAGGTTGTCCCGAACAACAGCACTCTGATCGCGGTATCCATCGGATTGTAAATGGTTGTAATTGAGCGATATGGCCGAATTGTTCTTGCCGGTCTGCACCGCAATGCCATTGCCATACAGACCATAGCTGCCGCCTAACGCCGAAACTTCGACACTGGTTTTACCGGCAGGTACACCCAGTCCGCTAAACAAAATGGTGCCACCGGTGCCGGCTCCGTATAAACTGCCCGATGGTCCTTTAATGACTTCGATTCGGCCCAACGCCCGCACATCCAGTGCGTTGAGGGGCGTGTTGCCGCCTGCGTCGGTGAGCGGGAGTTCATTCCAGTAGGTCTTGATGTTGCGAACCCCAAACGGCGACCGTATGGCACTCCCCCGGATGGCCAGCCGGTAACTCCCCGGCGACCGCTCATCGGCCCGAACGCCCGGCAGGGTGTTGAGTGCAGGTACGAGTGTAGGGGTGCCAAACCGCTGGTTCAGATCCCGGCGGGTGAGCAACCCCACCGAGGCTGGTGTTTCCAGCAAACGCCGGTTGGTGGCATACCCCCGAACAACAACTTCATTTAACTGAAGCGTGTCTTCAAGAGAGGGTGTTGGCGTTTGAGAAAAAACTAGAGCAGGCGAAAGAAAACCGAGAAGTAGAGCGGTTGGGCGTAAACGATTGAGCATAATGCCACGAGATGAATAACGCAAAAGTACATCTAATTTGGCAACTTCATCCGGTATAGCCGGAACGGATAATCGACTTTATCCTGTCCATTATTGTACCGTTTGGTTCGGTGAATCTGCGCGGCCGTCAGGTAGAGATAGCCGTCTGAGCCAACCGCAAAGCTGTCGGGCCAGAGAAGACGGCTGTCGCGCACGAGGGTTTTCAGTTGCCGATCGGGCGTTAAATAGCGAACAGCTTTGGTAGGGGAATCGGTTAGGTAAACATTGCCCGCTTTATCGGCAACCATGCCATGGGAAACGCCCGTTTCGGCCATAGTCTCAACATGCGAGGCCACATCGGCGGGTGCCAGGGCCGGGTTATTGAGGTAATCTGTGGCGATGCGATACAGCTTCGTCTGGTTGATGGCCCGGAAATACAAATAAGTATAGTCGCGGGTGAGGGCGATGCCGTTCACATTGCTGCTGAAGGGCTTTCCTTTATCGTCTTTTACTTCCTGCCCATCAATCTTGAGTTTGAAGTCCGGGTCGGCTTTGGTCGATTTGTCACCTTCGAGCAGGGTACGACTTTTACCTGTTTTAAGATCCAGCACCACGATGGCTGCCCGCTTGGGGTCGGAGAGATAAGCTACCTGTCGGCGCGTATCGACCTGTACATCGTTCAGGCCGGTTCGTTCGCGGGGGAGGTCTTCAAAGCGGTAAATTTTCTCGATCCGGTTG
>CAXTJJ010000322.1:0-7429 GCA_964244155.1 uncultured Spirosoma sp. | reverse complement strand
CTGTTCCACGACTCAGCCAACCGCCGGTTCAGCAACGACCGATACGCTCAAACTCATTGCACCCACCTATAACTGCCAGAGCGGGACGCTGACATTTCATGCGACTGGCGGTGATGGCTCCCCCATTGAATATGCAGCCGCTGGCATCACCGACTGGACAACCAATCCCAATCAGTCTGTTAATCCGAACTTACGCACCGACAACGATGCCCAGCCTTTAATCCTGATGGCGCGTCAGAACGGGCGCGAAGTTCAGTATGTATTCAACATAAAAGCCGCCTGTGGCCGGGCACGATCCGGCGTGGTCGAGTCGGATGATGAGCTAAGCGTAATCATTCTGGGAAACCCCACTCACGAAACGGCACTGGTGGAGATTGCAGGGGCTGCGAATCAATCGCTCGACCTACAACTGCTGGACACCAGAGGGCGGCTGATCGAACATCGCACCATTGAACAGGCTGGTTTCAGAGAACGCCAGACCTTCGATCTTCGGCAGCAGCCCGCAGGCACTTTCCTGTTACACACAACGCTCAGTAACCAAACCCGGACTGTTAAATTTCTAAAGCAGTGAGCTGGCCAAACCATCCCTGCTTTTCGACAGTTGACTCGTCGTTTCTGTCATTCGAAGCTCGTAGTCATTGAAACCGCAGCCCTGACACAGCATTTTTGTGCCGTAAACAGACACAAACAAATGCTATGAAAAAATCCGTTTCCTTTTCTACAATGGCTGGTGCCACCTTGTTGCTGCTGGGTAGTGTTTTCGCTCTGACCGCCTGTGATCATAAACCCGTTGATCCCGATTCACCAGCAACGACCGGCCCCATCTCGCCGGGACAGGCGGGTTATTTAGTAGGCAAAGTGACCGATCCGCAGGGCAAGCCGCTGCCTAAGGCTACGGTCTTTGTAGATCACACTGTGCTTACAGGCGATGGCCCTGAAGTAAAGACAGCCACCGATGGCACCTATAAAGTCCAAATGGTGGATTTTGCAGGCGAATGGATTGCCAAAGGCTACATTCTGAAACAGTATAATGACCGAATCTACAAAATTGACCTGGCCCCTGAAGACGACAGCCCTTTTACAAGCACGGAAAAACCCGTCCGCAATTTTCAGTGGAAACTGACCGGGCATATCCCTGATCTGAGCCTGGATCTTTACTACGGAGGCACCATGGAAATGTCGCGCGACCTGAACGCGGATGAACTTTGGGATAACGAAAATATCGAATTTACGCTAACACCAGTCGGACCGCTGATTGACGGGTCAACAGGTAAGGTATTGACGCTACAGGCTAAGAAACGCTACAATGAGGCTATCAAAGATGTGCCAATGGGACGCTACAAAGTCACAGCCGTTTATAAGCCTACGGGTGAGCAACTGCTGGTTCGTAATGCCTGGGACTTCGACAATGATATCGTTTACCAACCCTCGGTCACAATGGATTTTCTGGGTACGGAGTCTGCTGTGCGGTATAACAGCATGTGTGTAGGGTACACCAACCGGCACTAGTCTGCTCTAACGGTCTGCTTGTCGGAACAACTCGTTTTACGTGGAACACTCGTTTAGTCGCTTCATTTCAGGGGTCGATGAATGGCGGCCTGTTCGAACAGGCCGCCATTCATCGACCCCTGAAAACGGGGAGATGGAATCTAGGGTTTGACCACCTTAACGACTACCTTCTGCTGCGGTGTACTCACCCGCAAAAAATATAAGCCAGCGGGCTGTTGCCCCATAGACAAACGCTGTTGCTCTACTTCCCGGGCTTCATCAACCTGATGGGTCATCACTGGCTGACCTTGACTATTTACCAGCTCATAGTGCAAAGAAAGTCCCCCGGCACCACGCGTTTCCACGACGGCATCCTGATTTACCACCGGATTGCCAAACAGCAGAACCTTAAAAGCAGAGATTTCCTCACCAGCTCCTAAACGGCCCATAGCCCCGGTAGGCTCAGTGCCATAAATCAGACTGCCGTTCAGATAAACCCCCACGTGCGGATTTTCAACCAGATGCGTAGGGCCATGAGAGTAATCATTCGTCTGGTCGAGTAAGGTGAAGTCAGGTTTGACTAACCGAAACAGAATTTCACCCGTACTGCTCAAGGGCGATAAGCTGCCCAGGCCGGGCGCAAAGCTCAGCTCAGCATAACTGTCGGCTCCGGCTACCGGCTGCGCCAGTCGAACGACTTTCCGTTGAATATTCTGAGCGCCCAGTTGAGCCCAGTCAACATAAATGGAAAGCGGTTGACTCGTTTCGGAAGTAAACCAGTAGCGTACGGTCAAAGCCTGTAAAGGCACCGCAACGTTGCCTTCGTTGCGGAGTTCAATTGATGTACTGATGCTGGTGGTTTTGTCACTATTCCTGGCCATGGTATAGGCTTTAACTGCTTGTACTGCTGGCAAAGTAGCGGGTTCCTGGCCCCAGATCAATACACCATTGAGGTAGGCGGTAATGTGGTTGTTCTTCGTATAACTGGTCGAAGCCGCATACGAGTAATCGTCTGCCTCATTAAACGCAGAACGGTCCTGCTTTTGAATTCCGCTCTCAATGGGTCCTGATTTGGCCATACCAGCCAGGCTTCCTGCGGACGGATCGAAACTGTACTCTACATACCCAAGGGCGCCCTGACGAGGCTCCGACAGGGCCACATATTTCATCTTTACTTTGCTGGTACCAAGTTGAGCGTAATACGTCTGGAAGTTCGTGGGCAATGAACTACCCTCGGAGGTGAACCAATAGCGAACCGTAAGCTGGCCATAAGGAATTGACGTATTCCCTTCATTGTTGATCTGTAGGTAAGGCCGAATGATCTGGTCTGTTTTGTTGCCATAATCAGCGTCGCGGTAAGAGACACTGAGTGCCGGAGCGCCGGGCGTAACCTCACCACTCACGGCAACCGGATAAACCCCGTGCGCAGCATGGTAATACGTATCCTGCGAAATCACCCCCGAAACCGACCCGGCCACCGCACCTGTCAACCGAACATCAATCTGTGTATTGGTAAAGTACAGACTGGGATTAATGACCAGACTTGAACCGAAGGGATTATTGCCCGTGCGAATCTCAAATCCAGCCGGGGCAGAAACGGATACCATTAACCCGCCCCGATTGGTCACGGTATAGGATTGAATCGCAGAAGGCTGGCCGACTGTCGTTGTGAACGGATTCAGCGCGGCTGGACTCACACTCACGGATTGGCCCAGGGCAGTACCGCTAACCGCTACCGTGGTCACAGCCGACCCACTGCTATTGGTGACAACGCCTGTAAACGAGCCGGGCGAGGAAGAAAGTAAAATTACCGAAATTTGAGTAGGCGACACAGTGCCATTCGGAGCCGGGATGGAGAGCGAGGGGCCTGTATTCCCCAAAGCACTGACGAGGAAATAAGGCGGAGCCGTTATGGTCAGATTGGATGTTAATCCGGTAGCTGATACCGTATAGGTAGCGGGAAACTGACCTTCATATTCACTGTAATTCAGGATGGTCAGCGAAGAAGGCGAAACCGTAATCGTCGGTGTTTGATCGGTGCTTTCTACAGAGTTGGGGTTTGCCACAGCCATCTGTGTTACCAGAACGGCAATGATCCATACCAGAAAGCGGCTGGTTGAGATTAGAAGTTTGTTCATACGTTAAGGTCGATTTAAAAGAAATTTCGACACTATAAAGTATAAAAACATACCAATATAACCATATTTTGGACTAAAGTGAGCATACGGCCCCCAACCCGGTTCGCAAGTATATCACCATACTAAAACGCTTACGAATGGTGCATAGAACAGGCTAAACTGGTAACTCTGAATCTGTATGGCAGGACAGCCGCCGGGCTACCGAATAAGCACCGATTCGTATGTCGCCAGATTCTTGATAACTTCGCCCGTGCCTTTAACGACGGCCCTGAGTGGGTCTTCGGCAACGTGAACCGGCAATTTGGTTTTGGCAGCCAGCCGCGGTCCAAGACCATGCAGCAACGCACCTCCGCCTGTCAGGTGAATGCCATTGGTAAAAATATCGGCCGATAGTTCAGGAGGAGCCATCTCCAGAACTTTCATAGTCGCTTCTTCGATCTTGGCAATCGATTTGTCGAGGCAGTACGCAATTTCACCGTAGGTAACCTTAATCTCTTTAGGAATGCCGGTCATCAGGTCACGCCCGCGTATTTCGTGGTCTGTTGGTGGATTATCCAGTTCGGCCAGAGCAGACCCCACCTGCATTTTAATTTGCTCAGCCGACCGCTCACCGATCAGCAGGTTGTGTTCCCGGCGCATGTAATCGACGATATCACGGGTAAACACGTCACCCGCAATGCGAACAGACTGTTCACAAACAATTCCCGACAGGGCAATCACAGCAATTTCGGTGGTCCCTCCCCCAATGTCAATGATCATCGTGCCATTGGGTTGAGTAATATCAATACCTATACCGATAGCGGCTGCCAGCGGTTCAAACACCATATAGACCTCTTTAGCTCCGGCATGTTCGCAGGAATCCTTGACCGCCCGTTTCTCCACTTCGGTTATCCCCGATGGAATGCAGACAACCATCCGATGTGAAGGCCCCAATAACTTGTGGCCCGTTTCAAGCATTTTCACCATGCCCCGGATCATTAATTCGGCAGCCGTAAAATCGGCAATCACGCCATCTTTAAGGGGACGAACGGTTTTGACATGCTCATTGGTCTTTCCGTGCATCTGCATGGCCTTGTGGCCAATGGCCAGTACTTTACCTGTTAGTTTGTCAATGGCAATGATGGATGGCTCATCGACTACGATTCGGTCGTTATGAATAATCAACGTATTGGCTGTACCCAGGTCAATCGCAATATCACTGGTTAAAAAATTAAAAAGTCCCATAGTAGGGTAACGCCAAATTAAGCCGAAGCGATACTAGTTGGGAGAAAGGTTTTATCAAGCAGCAACCAGCCAGCTACGTTCCTCATATTGGCGAGTGGCTTATGATCCGGCGTATTCTGGCCTGAAATTGGTAGCTACCGGTTGGCCTGTCTAAAACTTTATTCCATTTTTACCAGCCTACGCCCGGGACGCAAACTGGCAGCGGGAGTTGTCAATTCAGTTCAACCAGGCTATCTTTCAACATGCAGCATCAAGAATTTGACTCTCCTGAATTGCTACAGGATACGATCAAGTGTTTCTGGTACACCAGAAGAGACGCCGGCGAACTGGAATCGGGTTTTGAAGTCGTGCCGGATGGATACGCCGAGCTGATTTTTTATTTCGGAAGCTACTGCAGCCTCTCTCATGATGGTGTTTTGCAGCCATTGCCGTCACCATTTATGGTGGGGCTGCTCAATCGTCCGGTTCTTTTTTACACGAAAAACAGCCTGGAAATCATTGGTGTCCGATGCTATCCCTGGACCGTGTTCGATCTGCTCGACCTGCCGTCAGGGAAAGACGGCGTGCGCATCGTTGAACATCCGATCGCTCAGCTTCAATCGACACTGACGACGTGCATTCAGGCAGGCAAACTAAGTGAAGCAGTAGAGCTGGTAAAACACTATTTCCTGACCGCACAGGCGCAGAAAGCAACTGACCACACGCTGGTTAAGGCGGGTGTTGCCATGCGGGAAGCGAAAGGCACTATGCCCGTAAGTCAGGTAGCGTCGGCGGCTCACGCAACGGTTCGTACGCTGGAAAGGAAGTTCAAGCAGGCGGCTGGCTATACAGTTAAAGACGTATCAGGCCTGATGCGCTTTGAGCAGGTTCGTAATCGACTTTGGCTCGATCCCGACGACAGCCTGGCTGGCCTGGCACACGAGCTGGGTTATACCGATCAAGCTCACCTAAGCCGGGAGTTCAAGCGGTACAGTGGCACGACACCGGCCGCATTCGCGCGAAAAACAAAGAAAAGGAAACAGGCGCTGAACAGCGATTTTGTCGCGTTTGTACAAGCCTGACACCGATGCCCGCCAACGTTTTTGTATCCATAAATTTATGTAATACCAGTGCTGAAAGGACTGAATCCGCACAAGCCAATTGCCCAAAAAGATGCGTAAAAAAAGTAGTGCTATTCCTGTAAATTATTTTGATGACGCGCACAACTCAGGAATTTCCATTGAAAAAATAGTGCTTAACGACTTACCTGGTTTCGAGCGGGTGGCGCAATCGGAACGACACGACCGTCATACATTTCACTTACTTGATAAAGGGACAATTACTATCGAAATCGATTTTCAAAAGCATGAGATAAAATCGCCGTCGGTTATTTATATGCATCCAAATCAGGTGCATCGCATACTGGCCTTTGACAACGTAACTGTCAGCAGTTGGGCAATCAATAATGAAAACCTGAATCCAGATTACCTGAAACTACTAGACGATATAACACCTACAAAACCATTACCATTACCAGAAGAAACCTTTTCAATACTTTCTGAATCCATATCACTTTGCGTAAAATTTTACGAACGAAAAAACGATAAACTATATCATGCATTGCTAAAAGATAGTTGCAATGCATTGGTTGCGTTGTCTATCTCCTGCTTTCTGGACCAATCTAAATCGACCGATAAACTTTCGCGGTTTAATAGTATTACCAAAGACTTTATGGAGCTATTAGAACGTAGCTACACGACGGACAAACGACCGGCAGCGTATGCTCAAAAACTAAATATATCTATACCGTACCTGAACGAATGTGTAAAAAACGCAACAGGCTATTCCGTTTCCTATCATATTCAGCATCGTGTAATTTTAGAAGCAAAACGGTTTCTTTATCATTCTGCCAAAGCGGTCAAAGAAATCGCGGCTGAATTGGGTTATGATGATTACCCCTATTTTTCGCGGCTATTTACCAAAGTTACCGGAATGACGGCGGTAGCGTTCCGGAACAAAAACCGCGATTAGTCCAATGATTACGCTCTATCAGCGTTTTTTATCCTTTCTATACGGCGTTCCTTTGCCTGATCAACTAAAGTCGTATAGAAAATGGAGACATTGAAAAATAAAAAAGTGCTCGTTTCGGGCGCCAGTTTTGCTGGCCTGTCAACTGCTTACTGGATGACGAAATTCGGTTGCCAAGTAACTTTTATTGACATTACAACCGGGCTTAAAATGGGCGGAACGCCTGTCAATATAGAGGGCAATACCGTTGATATCGTTAAGCGGATGGGGATTTTTGAGCAAATTAAATCCGGCAGATTGGCGATGGAAATGCTGGAATTTAAAAATGCTGCTGATGTTACGGAAGGCAGAATGCTAACAAGAGAAGCGGATGAAGAACTGCCCGACGACGAATTTGAGATCGAGAGGAATACATTACTGAACATGTTGTTTGATATGGTAAAGGATGATGTTGAATTTGTTTTCAACAACAGCGTCTCAGCCTTACATGAAACAAAGGATGCCGTCGGGGTTACGTTTAAAGATGGCACAGAACGATCTTTCGATTTAGTAGTTGGTTGTGACGGTATCCA
>CAXTJJ010000321.1:0-7435 GCA_964244155.1 uncultured Spirosoma sp. | reverse complement strand
AGCCGGCGCTACAACCTGTCAATTGCACATGCGCTCTTTTACTGATGGCGCTACATTTGTGGTTGAACCCTGGCGTGCGCGGGCCTTCGCCGTTATCGAAGACCTGTTGGTTGATCGGTCGGCTTTTGACCGGGTTATCCAGTCTGGTGGGTATGTATCTGTAAACACGGGTTCGGCACGGGATGCGAACGAAATCCTTATCCCCCGAACGATTGCCGATGAAGCAATGGATGCCGCTGCCTGTATTGGCTGTGGCGCTTGCGTAGCTGCCTGTAAAAATGCATCAGCTATGCTGTTCGTATCAGCGAAAGTGTCGCAGTTGGCAATTCTCCCACAAGGACAGTCGGAGCACAAAGAGCGTGCTGAACGCATGGTGGCGCAAATGGATGCTGAAGGATTCGGTGCCTGCTCGTTTACTGGCGCCTGCTCGGTTGAGTGTCCAAAGTCGATTTCGCTTGATCACATTGCTCGTATGAATCGAGAATACTTAGGTGCCAAATTGTCTTCCGACAATGTGCAGGGGTAGCTGTAAGTAGCGACTATACAGAAAAAAGTCCGGTCCTCAACGCGAGGACCGGACTTTTTTTATGGATATATAGGTAGGTTTTGTAACCGAATACTGGCGACAGTTTGGAAAAGGACATGTAGCTTTGCCCACTTATTTGTAAATTATGGCAGAGGGGCTTTTCAATCGCAGGGATATTATTGCTTATTTTATTGTTGCCGCTATCGGGGCTTCCTTACAACTGGTAGCAGGAAGTGTATTTCAGGATTGGTTTCAGTTTAGTTATCAGAAAGCATTACTGGCGGGCTATGTCATTGCGTTTTTTGCGGGCTTTTTTCTAACAAAGCTATTCGCCTTCAACGCAAAGAACTCCGCTAAAACAAAGCGGGAAGCAGTGAAATTTACGCTTGTATCCATCGTTTCGTGTCTGATCACAGTTTATGGTTCCTCACTTCTTTACGATTTTTCAATAAGCGAGTTTCAAATATTTACCGTTGTCATTCCCTTTTCTGTAAAAGCAGTGAATCTCAATAAACTCGTTGCACACACTTCGGGAATGGGCCTGAGTTTTGTGAGTAATTACGTGTTACACAAAACGTTTACGTTTCATAATACCGGCTTTTATGAAAGGCTGAAACGGTTACTGAATCTATAGCATAGAGACCTTTGTAGAAGGTATTCGCTATTGTACAAAAAAACGATATTAACCACAGAGGCACAAAGTACACAGAGGTGATGGGAAAGACTAACCCATCACCTCTGTGTACTTTGTGCCTCTGTGGTTAATATCGTTGATTAATTATACCGTTGCGCCTTCCCTCAGCCGCTCGGCGTTTTCAGCAATACGAAGTTGTTCGATAAAGTCACCGATGCCACCATCCATAACGGCGGGAAGGTTGTAGACCGTTAACCCGATCCGGTGGTCTGTCACTCGACTTTGCGGATAGTTATAAGTTCTGATCTTGTCGGAGCGGTCGCCACTGCCCACCATTGTTTTACGCTGCGAAGCGATGGCATCGTTGTGTTTCTGTAATTCAATTTCATAAAGCCGAGACCGTAATACCGTCAGGGCCTTGTCGAAATTTTTCAACTGCGAACGCTCGTCCTGACACTGCACCACCAAGCCCGTTGGAATGTGGGTCAACCGAACCGCCGAATAGGTGGTGTTTACCGACTGACCACCCGCTCCCGACGAACAGAAGGTATCTTTCCGAATGTCGTTCATATTGATTTCAACGTCTACCTCTTCGGCTTCAGGAAGTACGGCCACACTGGCGGCCGATGTATGAATTCGTCCCTGTGTTTCTGTAGCCGGTACGCGCTGCACCCGGTGCACACCCGACTCGAATTTGAGTTTTCCGTACACATCTTCGCCTTCAATCTCAGTAATTATCTCCTTATAGCCGCCGGATGTGCCTTCGGTAAAGTCGACCAGCGACATTTTCCAGCCCATTTTCTCACAGAAACGTTGGTACATGCGGAAAATATCGCCTGCAAAAATTGCGGCTTCGTCGCCACCGGTGCCGCCCCGAATTTCGAGAATAACGTTTTTGCTATCGTTCGGGTCTTTGGGCATCAGCATTTCTTTAAGCGTTTCTTCCAGCGTATCCCGACGGGGCAGCAGCTCGTCTAATTCGCCTTTGGCCATTTCCCGAAAATCTGCGTCTTTTTCGGTCGCTATGATTTGCTTCGCATTCTCGATCTCTTCGAGTAGTTGCTGGTAAGCCTGATATTGCACAACGATCTTTTCTAAATCTTTGTACTCCTTACTCAGTTTCATGAACCGCTTCTGGTCAGAGACGGCTTCTGGCTGCACAATTTGTTGAGCTACTTCGTTGAAGCGTTCGCGGATGGCTTCTAACTGGTCAAGCATATATGTATAACTTTTTTGTCATTCCGGCGGTCTGGTTTGGATGTCGGACCAACAAGAGAAGAATAGACTAATTAATAATTAAACAAAATTACGAAAATTCCGTGGTCCGGCATCCCGGCGGTTTAGCTTTGATTTTACGAATTGCAACCAAGCGGCTAGTGGAATCGTTTTCCAGATAAATGACGAAACCCCACTACATTAAGTTCCTGTTTATGAAACGCTCACTATTGTTTTTACCCTTATTAATCAGCATTTTAAGCGCCTGCACACCCGAACGAGTGCACTATACCAACGAATTAAAGCAGGAGATGGCCGATTCGAAGATCAAACGAATTACCAATGCTGATCTTGTGGAAACGGTCGATAATCTGGGCGGGAAGGTCACCACCGTACTGGAAAAAGAGCTAACTACACAGCTACAGAAAACAACGAATCCCGCCGAACGGGCTAAACTCTGTCAGCTACAAACTCTGCCCCGAGCAAAAGCCATTGCCCAGCGTTACGCACTGGATATCCGCCTGTTAGGGGAGGCCGATATACAAAACAAAGGGCTGAGTGCCAAGGAACGGGAAATTCTGGATGCTTACCTGTACAGTGCCAAGCAGAAAATGTCAGCCATTTCCAATATTCAGAAAATCAGTGATACATCCTACGTGTATAACAAGCCCGTTCCGGTCAATAGCCTGATTTGTGAAGCGTGCTTTGGCAAACAGGAAGCTCCCTTTGCCGTTTGGCACCTGGGCTTCAATAAACGGGAAGTCGTTCGGCGGATGACTGATACGAAGAAAAAGAAGTCGTCATAAGGATCGCTCAGACTGGCGTAGGCTGTCCTGCTTTTTCCAAACCCGCCGTTGTAACCCATTCGATCAGTCGCTTAGCGGTTTCCTCAGGGTTATCCTCACTTGTTTCGATTGTTTGAATCGTGGCTGTGTTGCGTTGGGAGAGGCCGTGCAGATAGGCTTTGTCGTAGTAATCCAGGGTCAAATCGGCGACAGTAGCGTAGTCGTGGCGAACCAGTGCATCGAGGGCATCTTTGGTCACCTTTCCACCCAGCCGTTTTTTGATTCGCTCGGTTGCTTCGACAAGTAAGCCGTGATCAATATTGGCGTACTCAGCTACCAGTCGGCTCACGCGTTTCTCTTTCGGTAAGTCAATGAAGGTAACCGGAGCCGCCCGCATTTGCAGCCAAAGGGCCATTGGAATAAAGCAGGAGCCGATGTTCCGACTTTCATCTTCAAGCCAGATTCGGCGGCTTGTGTTCAGCGTTAATAAAGTCTGAAAAATCAGGTTTTCGAAATGCTCCGAAGCGGGTTGCGGCCGTTGACCAATAGCGCCGTAAGATGATCCTTTGTGATTAGCAAGTCCTTCCAGGTCAATGATCTGTTCACCTTGCCGGGCCAGCTCTTTCAGAATATCCGTTTTACCGCTCCCCGTTTTCCCTCCCAGAATAACAAGATTTAGCGATTGCGCAAAGGAGTCGAGTACGGCATTGCGGTAGGCTTTGTACCCGCCCACCAACGTCGATGCGGTCAGTCCGGCGGTATCCAGCAACCAGGCAAATGACCCACTGCGCATACCTCCCCGCCAGCAATGCACCAGCACTTCCTTTTCCTGAGCGTTCAGTTTTTTCGATTGTTTGACAAAGTCGGCTAGCTTCGGTCCAACGAGACTGAGCCCCAGCAGCACAGCGGCATCTTTTCCCGCGTTTTTGTACTTAGTGCCAACCAGTGCCCGCTCATCATTGTCGAAGAGCGGAATACTGACCGCACCGGGTATATGGGCGTGGTCATACTCGCCCGGTGACCGAACGTCGATAACGGGCAGGTGGCGTGCCTTGTCTAAAAACTCGTTAATGGGTAACTGGTGGACCATTCTTAACTGGGATTTATTTGATTTTTTTGATTGACTATGATTTTTCTTGCCAAAGTCTATTTTATGGTTTGTAAATCTACGACGAATCACTTCCAGTTACAGAGCTGGTAGTTTACAATCACGTAAATCATCAAAATCCTATAAATCCCGGTTCAGACAGCGCAGGTACATTTGGATCGTATTTTCCAATCCAAAATAGAGTGCATCGCAGATGAGCGCGTGGCCAATGGAAACTTCTTCCAGACCGGGTACCTGCTCATCAAAGAAACGTAGATTTTCCAGACTCAGGTCGTGGCCTGCGTTTAATCCCAATCCTAATTCGATAGCCCGCTGGGCAGCTCGCACAAAAGGCGCGACGGCTGCGTCGCGGTTCTCTGCATAATGGGCCGCGTAGGGTTCGGTATATAATTCAATCCGGTCGGTACCAACGGTTTTGGCCCCTTCGACCATGCGCTCATCGGCGTCGACGAAAATAGATACACGAATGCCATCGGCTTTAAACGTCTCGACCAATTGCCGAAGGTGATCGGCATGGCGGATCGTGTCCCAACCGGCATTGGATGTGATGGCGTCGACAGCATCGGGAACGAGGGTCACCTGCGCGGGCTTCACTCGTTTGACCAATTCAATGAACCGCTCATCCGGATTGCCTTCAATGTTAAATTCGGTTGTGACAACTTCGTGCAGGTCCAGCACGTCCTGATAGCGAATGTGCCGCTCGTCGGGGCGGGGGTGGACGGTAATTCCCTGTGCCCCGAACCGCTCACAGTCGAGAGCGACTTTAACAAGATCGGGGTTGTTGCCACCGCGGGCATTGCGAATTGTGGCAATTTTATTGATGTTAACGCTTAAACGTGTCATTTTTCAATGAGCGAAAGAGTAAAAGAGCGAAAGAGCGAACCGGAACGCCGGACCGCAGTGAATAACGTTGTCTGACTTCGTAACTTTGCCGAAACAGTGAAGGTTCATTGGCTTTTTGCCGCTCTTTCGCTCATTCACTCTTTCGCTCTTTAGATTATGTCTCTAAAACAACAAATTGACGCCGATATAAAGCAGGCTATGCTGGCCAAAGACCAGGACAAATTACGGGCACTGCGGGCCGTGAAGTCTATGATTCTGCTTGAAGAAACCAAAGAAGGCCAATCGGGCGATCTTAAACCCGAAGACGAAACCAAGATTCTGACCAAAGCCGTAAAGCAGCGGAAAGACTCAGCCGACATTTACCGTCAACAGAATCGCGCGGACCTATTGGCTGTAGAAGAGGCAGAAATTGCCGTGATTGAGCAGTATCTGCCCAAACAGCTTTCTGAAGATGAATTAAAAGGCAAACTACAAGCCATTATGACCCGCCTGGGTGCGTCGGTTCCATCCGATTTAGGCAAAGTGATGGGCGTAGCCTCCAAAGAACTCGCCGGACAGGCCGATGGGAAAGCTATTTCGGCGATGGTGAAGCAACTACTTTCTTAAAGAGTGAATGAGTGAAAGTGCGTATAGAATCGCAAATCACTCATTCGCTCATTCACTCATTCGGTCATTGAATACGCTCGACTTACTTATGCTCATTCCCCTCGCCTGGGGGGCTTTTAACGGATACCGCAAAGGTCTTCTTGTGGAGATCGTTGCGGTCATTGCGTTTGTCGTGGCCATGATCGTCGGGTTTAAATTTCTGGCATTCGGGATTGACCTGCTTAGTCCGTATATCAGCCGCGAATTGGCTCGAAAAATCCTGCCCTGGCTGGGTTTTTCGGTAATATTTTTCCCAACCGTGGTTATGATCAACCAGATGGGGTTTGCCATCCGGCGGTCGCTGAAATACTCCGTACTCGGCACCTTCGACAGTGTAGCGGGGGCGACGGTTGGGGTTTTTACGTGGGTCTTTGGAATTAGTGTTATCCTTTGGTTGTTCAGTTATATGGGTGTTAAGTTGCCCGCTCGTCAGGCCGAAACCGCCTTTATGTATCCGTATATCAGGCCAATAGCACCAAAAGTGATGGATAAAGCCGCCGTTTGGGTACCAAAAGGATTGGATGCCGGGAAGAAGTGGCGAGCCGATAATATAAAGACCGGGCCGCCGATGCGGTGAAAGAGTGAATGAGCGGCTGGCTCGTTTCTTTACACTCATTCTTTCGCTCTTTAAAAATATGAAACAAGATATTCGTAAACTGACCGCTGTTCAGTTAAAAGACTGGTTTACGCAAAATAACCAACAGGGGTTTAGGGCCAAACAGGTTCATGAATGGCTCTGGAAAAAATCGGCACTTTCGTTTGAGCAAATGACTAACCTGTCGTTGCCCACGCGCGAGTTACTAAATACGCATTTCGAGATTCGTCCGCTAACCGTCGATCAACAGCAGAAGAGCAACGATGGAACGATTAAATCATCGTTCAAGCTGTTTGATGGCAATCTGGTTGAGGGTGTTCTGATTCCGTCGCTTCGTACCGACGACGTGGACCGCATGACGGCTTGCGTGTCCAGCCAGGTGGGTTGTTCGCTGACGTGCAAGTTTTGTGCAACGGGCTACATGGACCGGAAGCGTAACCTCGACGCGGCTGAGATTTATGACCAGGTGGTAGCCATTGATCGGCAAGCCAAGGAAAATTATGATGCGCCCCTTACGAATATTGTGTATATGGGCATGGGCGAACCCCTGCTGAATTACAAAAACGTACTCGAATCGGTTGACCGCATCACCTCGCCCGATGGTCTGGGTATGTCGCCCAAGCGCATTACGGTGTCAACGGCGGGTATTGCCAAGATGATCCGGCAACTCGGCGACGATGCCGTGAAGTTTAACCTCGCCCTGTCGCTCCACGCGGCTAACGACCTGAAGCGCGATCAGATCATGCCGATCAATGAAAGCAATACGCTGGAGGTGTTGGGCGACGCGCTGACTTATTTCTACAAAAAAACAGGCACACGCATTACATTCGAGTACATTCTCTTCTACAATTTCAACGATACCCTGCAGGATGCGCAGGAGCTTTGGAAGTTTACCAAACGCGTGCCTGCCAAGATCAATATCATTGAATATAACCCCATTGCTGAGGCCAATTTTACCAATACGGACCCCCAAACGCTGGACAAATTTGCCGGTTATCTGGAAAGCAAAGGCGTAATCGTGAACGTACGCCGGAGCCGGGGCAAAGATATTGATGCCGCTTGTGGGCAACTGGCGGGCAAAAAG
>CAXTJJ010000320.1:0-7437 GCA_964244155.1 uncultured Spirosoma sp. | reverse complement strand
CCTTTACATGTAGCCTGATTCTTCGAGCAGGGCAATCAGGAAAAACAGGAAGGCAATCTGAGGAATGAAAACAAGGATACCCCCTATTCCCGCCAGTATACCATCAGTAAGCAGATCGGTAAGGGGACCGGGGGGTAAACTCTCTTTCAATTGCCCATTCAACCAGGCGACTCCCGTATCGATGGCATCCATGAATGGTTGCGCCCAGGCAAAAATGGCCTGGAAAAGCAACAACAGGATGAAGCCAAAAATAGCATAGCCCCAAATAGGATGTAACAACACCCGATCAAGCTTCTGGCTCCAGGTTGGCTGATTGACAGGCCGCTTGTCAGTAACAACTTCTGTTACGATTGCGGCTATACGTTTGTAGCGGGTAATGGTTTCGTTCGCCTGAAACGTGTTCACATTAAATTGATGTAATTCAATGATAGCATCTAATCCAATCTGCTGCTGACGGTTCAGGAAGGAGACACCGTCGTGCTGAATAATGTACTGTAAGGCGAGGTAATTGTTGTCGAGATGGTATTGGGCCCTGGTATCGGCAATAGCCTCAGGGGCTTCGTCGGCGGGGTCGAAGAAAAGCTTACCGGGCAATACCGGCTCTTGAATTTGTTCTAAAACGGCTTTTTTCAACAGATCCAGCCCTTCGCCTTTGCGCGCATTGATACGCACAACGGGCACCCCTAGCCGCATAGCCAATCGAACAGAATTAATTGCTTTGGTTTGCTGCTGCGCTACATCGAGCATGTTCAATGCCAGCACGGTAGGTACGCCGAGGTCTGTGATCTGTGTAAAAAGCAATAAGTTTCTGTGAAGATTGGCCGCATCTATGACCACTACAGCAACATCGGGGTAGTCAGGATGACTGGGATTCGCCAGAATTTCGGTAACGATCTGCTCGTCCAGCGACTTCGGATAAATAGAATAAACACCGGGGAGATCAACAACGGTAGCGGTATTTTGTGCATCAATGGGCCACGTTCCGGATTTTTTATCCATTGTGACGCCCGGAAAATTACCCGTCTTCTGACGCAGGCCGGTCAGTTGATTAAATAATGACGATTTACCGGCATTGGGGTTGCCAACGAGGGCAATAGTAGGAGACGATTTCAAGACACAAGTTAAGACGAGGCCGCCCGAACACGAAGCATCAGGACGGTGCCATCCGCACGGTTAAGTACAGTTAATCCTCATTCTGAATCATGATTGTAGCCGCTTCAGACTTACGCATAGCCAGGCAATAACCAGCTACATTCAGACAAATTGGGTCGCCGAGCGGGGCTTTGCTGTGCAGGCACACTTCGGCTCCGGGTAAGCAGCCCATTTCGAGCAACTTAAGCGACATCAATTGATTGTTAAACGACTCAATGGTGGCTCGTTCTCCAATTCTCAGGTCAGCTACGCTACGTTTGCTCATGGTCTTCGTGACGCTAATCTTTATTTAGATTCAGTTTAATTAACGCAAGATTACAACGGAAAGTTTATTGATGCAAATCTATCTGAGCAAATCCCACGCAAACCGCAAAATGGTTGCCGCAATGAGAAATAAAAAGAATACCCGAATGAATCGATTGCCTTTTAATAGTGCTAATCGTGCCCCCAGAAAAGCGCCTGAGAGGTTGGCAACAGCCATTGGAAAGGCAAAAGCGTATAAAACGTTTCCTTCGTTTATGAAGAATATAGCGCTGGCCAGATTCGTAGATGCATTGATCAATTTAGCGTGAGCACTAGCCTTGAGAAAATCAAAACCAATGAGTACAATAAATCCCAGAACCAGAAAACTACCTGTTCCGGGCCCAAAGAAGCCATCGTAAAAGCCTATACCCGCCCCCATACCCCACATACGGGTTTGCTGCTGACTTGCCGTTATTACTCGATGCGACACCTGCCCAAAATCTTTTTTGATAAGTGTATAAACAAAAACACAAATCAAAATGACCAGGGCAAGGGGTTTCATGAAGCTATTCGGCACCCGGCTAAGTGTCCAGGACCCAAGCCAGGAAGCCCCAAAGGCAATAGCCATCATCGGCGCAATAAATCGGCCGACCACTGCCACCCGTCGGTTATATTGAAAGGCCCCCATCACGCTCCCAAACATAGACGGAATTTTGGTCGTGCCAATCAGGGTTGGCACCGGGTACTGGGGTAGTGTAAACAACATGGCTGGCGTTTGAATCAGCCCTCCCCCACCAATAATCGCATCGACAAAACCAGCCAGAAACGAAAACCCACACAAAATTAGAATCCTAGAATAATCCATTAGAAAAGCAGCCTTATAACCGATGCCCAACAGAACATAAAACTATTTCTTTCGTGCATCAGCATTGCGCCGTAAATTTGCAAAATTAGTCGATAGAGCATGGCAGAATCAGTACGGCAGATGAGAGCATTGATGCGGAAGGAGTTCCTGCTGGAGTGGCGGCAACGCTATGCCCTCAATGGCATGCTGTTGTATATTGTTGGTGCTGTGTTTGTTTGTTACCTGAGCTTTAACGCCCGACCTGGTCAACTAACGCCCATTGTCTGGAATACGTTGTTCTGGATTATCTTGCTGTTTACGGCAATCAATGCCATTGCCAAGAGTTTTGTACAGGAGCGTGCTGGTCGGCAATTATATTATTACACATTAGCCAGTCCGCAACAGATTATCCTGTCGAAAATCCTCTATAACACAGCATTGATGTTGATGCTGGCCTTTTTAGGCTTTGGAGTCTATGCGTTTGTACTGGGCAATCCTGTCAATGATGTACCCCTTTATATGCTGACGCTGGTGTTGGGGGCCATTGGATTTGCGTCGTCACTTACGCTGGTATCGGGCATTGCGAGTAAAGCCGAAAACCCGGCTACGCTGATGGCCGTACTGAGTTTTCCAATTATTCTGCCCCTGTTGCTCATGTTGTTGAAAGTATCGAAAAATGCCCTCGACGGTCTTGACCGCAGTGTAAGCTGGAGCGAAATAGGAACGGTGCTGGCCATAGATGCTATTGTCCTGACACTTTCGTGGTTGTTATTTCCGTTTTTGTGGCGGAGTTAAATTGGTGTACTGTTTTCGGTTTTCGGCGGACCGGCATGGGTGCTGGACGCGTCAGCCCACCGAAAACCGAAAACAGTATACCGAAAACTGTAAACTGTAAAAGATGAAAAAAAATTGGTGGAAGGCCCTTTCGGTCTTGATTTTGACATATGTGATTTTACAGGGGCTGCTGGGAATTGTGCCGCGCCAGCCTATTCTGAACGAGAGCATCCGGAACGTGTATTTCCATGTACCGCTCTGGTTCGGTATGATTATTCTATTGCTGACCTCGGCGATTTATTCCATCAAATACCTGCGCAGTGGTCGGTTTGACGACGATCTGGTAGCGGTTGAATTTGCGAACTCGGCCATCTTATTTGGCCTGTTGGGCTGCCTGACGGGCTCGATCTGGGCCAACTTCACCTGGGGCGAACTTTGGCCGAACGACCCAAAGCTCAACAGTGTTGCCGTTGGCATGCTGATGTATCTGGCATACCTGATCCTGCGTGGCTCTTTCGACGACGAACAGCGTCGTGCCCGGATTTCGGCGGTTTACAACATCTTTGCGTTTGCGGTTTTTGTTCCCCTTATTTTCATCGTTCCACGCCTAACCGACTCCCTGCACCCCGGCAACGGTGGCAACCCGGCTTTTGGCAAGTACGACATGGACAACCGTATACGAATGGTGTTTTATCCTGCGGTTATTGGCTTTACCTTACTGGGTGTCTGGATTACTGAACTACGTGTACGCTACCGGCGGATAAAAGCCGCGATAGATGAGTAAAGTCATTTGCAGCTCCCGGAATTAAGCAGTCAGAGAACTGCTATTCGGGGAATGATTCAGCGTATCTTTGCGTTATTTTTCTAACTACTCCAAACGACAATGCGACTGTCTTTTCGCCTGACCTGTCTTCTGGCAACCTTACTTTTATTCAGCCAAACCCTCATGGCGCAACAGCCGGTTCGTGAGGGCATTGAAATGGCCGACCGGCTCCGTGCCGATGGTAAAATATGGGTGGTTGTAGCTGTAATTGCTACGGTCTTTACCGGTATTATCGTCTATCTCGTTCGGCTTGACCGACAGATCGGGAAATTGGAAGAAGAAGTGAAAGACAAAAAAAAGCAGTATAGTTTGTAATTTATTCTCTGTGCTTGTCCCACACAACGCCGATTCATAAGCCGTAAAATCAGTTAACCAACATGAAAATCTCTCATATCATTGGCATTATTGTTATTGCAGTAGCCATCGGTGTCATTGCCAGCACAGCAGGCGACGCCAGTGTGTACACTACCTTTACCAAAGCGGAGCAAATGGCCAAAGATGGCGACGACAAAATGATTCACGTTGTCGGCAAGCTTCGGAAGAATTCACAGGGTCAGATTACGGACATGCTCTACAACCCGGCTATCGACCCGAACCACTTTGAGTTTACGCTTATCGACAACGATCAACGGGCGCAAAAAGTGGTTTTCAACAGCCCTAAGCCCCAGGATTTTGACCGGTCAGAACAAGTCGTTATTATCGGTTCTATGCAGGGTGACCATTTTCAGTGCAATAAAATTTTGCTAAAATGCCCATCCAAATACCAGGATGGCAAGTTGGAAACAACAGAACACGAAGCGAAAACAGCACAGTTATGAGCGTTCAGGAAATTGAAATGGCAGCTAAGGAATTGCCCAACGACCAACTAGACGGACTTATAACTCGTCTTTTTGATTTTTTTCAGGAGCGATGGGATAAACAAATTGAAGAAGACCTGGATTCAGGACGCTTTGATAATTTATTCGATGAACTGGAACAGGAGTATCGACAGGGATTGAACAAGCCATTATGACGCACAGGACTTTTGCTCGTTTCTGGAAGCGTTATGAACAGTTACCACAGGAAATTAAAGACGTAGCAGACAAGAATTTCGAGTTACTTAAAAATGACCCTTTTCATCCATCTCTGCACTTTAAATGTCTGGGTGGACGAAAGCAATTTTGGTCTGCGAGAGTAGGAGATAGTTATCGAGCATTGGCAATTATGCCTGAAGAAAATGTTTATGCTTGGTTTTGGATAGGCTTTCATGCCGAATACGACAGAATAATTAACCAATGATACATACAACAGTCGGCCAACTCGGCCACTTTTTCGTTATTCTTTCGTTTGTTACGGCACTCGTAGCAACGGTCGCCTATTTTTTCTCTGCCCTCGGCTGGGGTAAAGAAGCACAAGTTGAATCTGTTGAGGAACCTCAACTGGCTTATGCAGGCGAATCCAGTTTAGGAAGTAAAAAGGCAAAGCACAAAATATCAGCCAAACAGTCTATCCACAAGCCAGAAGCCGATAGGGACGATTGGCGGACACTGGCGCGTTGGGCCTTTTATATTCATGGCGCTGCTGTGATTAGTGTTGCTTCGTGTCTTTTCTTTATCATCTACAATCATTACTTCGAATATCACTACGCCTGGAGTCACTCCTCGCGTGCGTTGCCGGTTCAGTACATGATTTCGTGTTTCTGGGAAGGCCAGGAAGGATCATTCTTATTGTGGCTCTTCTGGAACGCCGTTTTGGGTGCAGTCCTGATCCGGACAAGTGGCAAACAGTGGGAAGCACCTATGATGGCCATTTTTGCCCTGGTACAGGCCTTTCTGGCGTCTATGATCCTGGGCGTCATTTTTGGTGAGTCATTTAAAATTGGTTCGTCGCCGTTTCTATTATTGACAGAAGCCATGCCCGATGCGCCAATTTTTACGGCCGATCCAAACTTTATACCTAAAGATGGTAATGGCCTGAACCCGCTGCTCCAGAATTACTGGATGGTCATTCACCCGCCAACCTTATTCCTCGGCTTTGCGCTGGCGTTGGTTCCCTTTGCGTACTGTATTGCCGGTTTATGGCGTAACCAACCCCTTGAATGGATTCGCCCTGCTTTACCCTGGACGCTCATTGGCGGCATGGTGCTGGGCGTGGGTGTTATGATGGGCGGCTACTGGGCCTACGAAACCCTCAACTTTGAAGGCTACTGGAACTGGGACCCTGTCGAAAATGCTGTGTATGTTCCCTGGCTGGTGCTGGTGGCTGCCTTGCATACTATGCTGATTGCCAAGCGCAGTTCGGCGGGGTTGAAAATGGCCATTATTCTGACGATCTCTACGTTCATTCTGATCTTATATTCTACCTTCCTGTCGAGAAGTGGTATACTGGGCAACGCATCCGTTCACTCGTTTACCGACTTAGGCTTATCTGGACAGTTGTTAATGTATCTTCTGGCTTTTGTGGTGCTGGCCGTAATGCTGGCCGCTTTTAAATGGAAATACATCCCTGCGGACAAAGAAGAAGCAACCGTATATACCAAAGAATTCTGGGTATTTATCGGCGCAACAGTATTGTGTCTGGCGGCCTTTCAGGTTATCGCCACTACGTCGATTCCGGTCTACAATAAAATTATGGAGTCGTTCGGCAAAGTCTCTAACCTGGCTCTCCCCGCCGATCAGGTGGCGCACTACAGCAAATTCCAGATCTGGTTTTTCGTGGTCACTGCCTTACTGAGCGGTGTTGGTCAGTATATGTGGTGGCGTAAAGTAGACTACAAAAAGTGGGATTCACTGATCACTCCAAGCATTCTGACCCTGCTCATTTGTGCTGCCCTGATTTCATTTGGCGGGATGAAGAATCCCGTTTACATGGCTCTGTTGGTAGCCTCGGTCTTTGCATTGATGACCAATGGAACCATTTTGCTTGATGTTGTTAAAGGAAATTACCGACTGTCGGGTGGCGCGATTTCGCACATCGGTATGGCATTGATGCTTGTGGGTATTCTGTATTCGGCGGGCTACACGAAGGTGGTTTCAATTAATAACAGCGGTCTGCTTATCTCGAAACAGGAAGAGTTCACGAAGGATAACAACAAACAGAATAAGGAAAATACGCTCTTATGGCTTAACCAGCCCGAGCGAATGGGGCCTTATCAACTCACCTATCGCGGTAAACGTATTGAAGCCCGCGACGTGCCGGGCTATATTCCGCGCAATGATGTGGAAGTGATCGAAGGAGATTTCCATGGTATCGCTCAGCGTGACATTGAACAGAACGGAAAGCTCTACCACAAGAAAGGTGATACACTGGCTCTGTACCCCGAGAACACGTATTATGAAGTTGAATACCGGGAACCAGATGGAAAAATCTTTAACCTGTATCCCCGCGCTCAGGTAAACGAACGCATGGGCCTTCTTGCCTCTCCCGATATCAAACACAAAACGGATCGTGATATGTATACCTACGTATCGTCGGTACCCGACCCTGAGGCTGAGAATACATGGGAGAAAACAGAAACCTATAGCGTGGCAATCAAAGACACGTTCTTTCTGAATGATTATGTCGCTATTCTGGACGATGTTGTCCGGACAAACGAAGTAGAGGGCCTGGAGCTCACTGATAC